>JBPBQT010000316.1:0-7641 GCA_050955065.1 Janthinobacterium lividum
CGGTATCCTTGATGGAACAAAAACACCCGGTCGAAGCGTGTGGGCGATCGCCATTCGTACGCTGGCGCCCCGCACATCATGTGGTGTCGCATCATCCTCTCACCGTGCGGCGCACCATTCGCCGGGCAGGCGCAATCGAAAAGGAGCAATACGGATGACCGAGGAAATTCGCGTGGTGGCAGTTCTGCAGGGCAAGCCGGGGACCGGAAAAGCGCTCGCAGCGGCCCTGCAGCGCTGCGTGGTGCCGAGCCGGCTCGAAGCCGGATGCCACTTCTATACCGCGCACGAGGACCTGGCGGACGCCGACCGGATCGTGGTCATCGAGCGCTGGGCCAGCCAGCAGGCACTCGATGCCCACAAGCACACGCCGCATTACCTCGCGCTGGGCGGCGAGATCGGCGATATCGTCACGGGTGCGCCGCAGGTATCGATCCTGCGCTCGCTGGGCGAGGCCTGAGCCGGCGTCCATTCCTGACGCGATGAGATCTGCGTGGTGGCCGATCAAAGGTTGTCACGCAGCACATGCGTCAGGCGCATTCAGTAACGTGGAGAACCCATGAAGGAAGTGGCATTGCGGGACGGCATATCGGTGAGCGCGCTCGGGCAGGGCAGCTGGCATCTGGGCCAGGACCGGCGTCCGGCCGCGGAAGAGGTGGCGGCATTGCGCCTCGGATACGAACTGGGCCTGCGCCTGGTCGATACCGCGGAAATGTATGGCGAGGGGCGGGCCGAGGAGTTGATTGCGAAGACGTTCGGCGACGAACGCGACACGCTGTACCTGGTGTCCAAGGTCTATCCGCAGAACGCGCGACGCGCGGCGCTGCGCAAGGCCTGCGATGCAAGCCTGCGGCGCCTGGGGGTGGCGCGTCTCGACCTGTATCTGCTGCATTGGCGTGGCGGTGCCAGTCTTGCCGAAACGGTGGCGACGTTCGAAGAACTCAGGACCGAGGGCAAGATCGGCGCCTGGGGGGTGTCGAACTTCGACGTCGACGACATGGAGGACCTGATGCGGGTGCCGCACGGCGAGCGCTGCGCGACGAATCAGGTGTTGTACAACGTCGCGAGCCGCGGCATCGAGTTCGACCTGTTGCCATGGTGCGCGGCGCGTCGGATGCCGGTCATGGCCTACTCGCCGCTGGGCAGCGGCGCGGGATTGCTGCGTCACCCGGCGCTGGAGCAGATCGCCCAACGGCATCGGGTGAGCACCGCGGCGGTCGCGCTCGCCTGGGCGATACGGGGAGGCGGCGTGATCGCCATTCCGGAAGCCGGCGATCGGGAACACGTGCGCGCGAACGCGCAGGCGTTGTCGCTGCAACTCGACGCGCAGGATACCGCGCATCTCGACACGGCCTTTCCACCGCCGCGTCGCAAGGTCCCGCTCGACATCCTGTGACGGCAAGCCGGGCGGGCGGGCGGGCGGACGCCCTGGCGGGCGTTCAGACGGCTTCGGACGGGGCGGGTGCCGCTGGCGCGGCCGCGGCCGCCATCCGCCGTTCGAGCGTGGCCTCCATCAACAGACCGTCGAGATTGCGGCTGACGATTGCCATCGCACGTGGCACGCCGTCGGCGAAATAGGTGAAGCTCGCTTCCCGCTCGGCGAGATCCCCCGCGCACGCGATCCGGTCCCATTCTCGTGCGTGGCCGGTATAGCCGATGCCGAAGTCATACTGGATCGTCCAGAAGAACGGGGCCTGCCGGAACGGCGCACCGCGTCCGAGAATGGCGCGTGCGACTGCCTGACCCTGACGTTGCGCCACGACCCAGTGCTCGACGCGCAGCGGCGTCCCATCGAATGGATCGGGCCATTGCGCGACATCTCCCGCAGCGTAGATATCGGGCGCGCTGGTGCGCAACTGCGCGTCGACGGTGATGCCCTCGCCAAGCGCGAGTCCGGCGGTGCGCGCCAGATCCAGTTGCGGAACCACGCCGATGCCCACCACCACCAGATCCGCCTGCAATGACGTGCCATTGGCGAGATGCACCCTCCGCGCATCGATCGCGGCAACGTCGGCGCCGATGTGGAATACGACCCCGTGCTGTTCGTGCGCGTCGCGCAGTGCGTTGCTGAGGGCCTCGCCGAGCAGCTTCTCCATCGGCAGCTTGCCCGGCGACACGACGGATACCGGCAGGCCGCGAGTCCGCAACGCCGCCGTCGCCTCCAGGCCGATGAAGCTCGCGCCGATCACCACCACCCGTGGCGGATGGGCCGGTGACGTGCCGGCCGCGGCGATCAAGCCGCGTGCATCGTCGAGCGTACGCAGATAATGGACGTGCGGCAGGTTGCCGCCCGGCACGTCGAGGCGGCGCGGCTGCGCGCCGGTCGCGAGCAACAACGCATCGTAGGCGAAACGCTCGCCTGCGGCGGTCACGACGGCGTTCGCGGTCCGGTCGATCGCCGTCACGACGGTTCCGGGGCGCAGGTCGATGCGGTGCTCGCGAAAGAAATCGGCGTCGCGCCAGAAAACGTCTTTTTCCTCGGCCTCGCCGGACAGCAGCGCTTTCGAGCATTTCGGACGATCGTAGGGCAGATCGCGGTCCGCGCCGAGCAGCGTGATCGCGCCGTCGTAGCCTTCGGCCCGCAGCATCTCGGCGGCCGCATGACCGGCGGCGCCGCCGCCCACGATGACCACGCGCCGCACGGCGTCTGTCGCCGGCTTATCGGTTTCCCGTGGTGCGGGCCGGCCGTCATCGTCGTGGCCGCTGTCGTGACCGCACACCGCACCCTCGGTGTTCCCCGGCCAGGCCGACGGGCGTTTGTCGCCCGCCCGTACGATCGGACCGTCGAGCATGACCTCCCAGCTCGCAATCGCATCGAGCGCCGGCGCGCCGAGCGCCGCGCCGGTTTTCAAACAGAAACGCGCATGATGAAAAGGGCATCGCAGTTCCTCTCCGACCACGAGTCCTTCCTCGAGCGGCAATCCGTAGTGGGTGCAGTTTGCGCCGACGATGCGCCAGGTCGGACCGCGACGGATCGCCAACGCCGGTTCGCCACCGACATGGCCACGCAGGATCATGCCGTCGTCGATCGCCGCGATGCCGATGCCCGCCGCGAAGTCGGGACCTTCTGGGGCTTTGCTCTGTACGGGCATGCGTGTTCTCGGTAAGGAGGAAAGACAGGAAAGGAGCGAAGCGTCGCACGGCTGTCGCGGAAGGAGGCCGCCACGATTCTGTTGCAGCAACGCCTGTGCCCATCCCCTGCGGCTGCCGCCAAAAGGCTGGCATGACCGACAATGCGGCATTTTTTACAGGCACGGCGACAAAGTTGCCGGGACCGTCCCGATCGGGAACGGGCCCGTTGCCGTCGATCGGGCGAATCGGGCGTGTTCCGCCGCACGGTTCCTGCCATGACGACCCGATGCGCAAACCCGGCGCCGATTCCGAAACCGGTAAAACGGGTAATATCGGCATCAGGCATGCCTCTTGCTTTTAAAGAGGCGCAGGCCTGCTGAAGCGTGAAATGCGGTTTTTCGCGGGAAGCGTCGGGGCAGCCGGCAGCCAACAACCCCGGCATCCATAAGCCGATAAATCAGGAGGGTGTAATGCTCCGTTATGCAGCCATATTCTTCGTCATCGCGATCATCGCAGCCGTCTTCGGTTTTGGTGGCATTGCCGCCGGCGCCACCGAGATCGCGAAAATCCTGTTCTACATCTTCGTCGTGATCTTCCTGGTCACGCTGGTGATGGGCCTGTTCAACAGGTAGTCCGGGCGCGGCAGTCACGCAAGACAGGTACCGGCCTCCGGTCGGTAACGCAAAAAGCCGGCATCAGCGATGATGCCGGCTTTTTCACATCCGGACGTTTCGTCCGTTCCCCGGCACGTTGCGCGGCCCGCGAGGGTCGTGCGGCACACGACCCTCGCGAACTTTTCAGGCGTCGGATGTCAGGCGTCGGGCGTCGGGCGTCAGGTTCCGGCGACGGCCGGCGTTTCGGCGGCGGCCGGCCCGCCCGTCTCGCTCATGCCGTTATGCCGCAGCAGGGCGTCGATACTCGGCTCGCGGCCCCGGAACGCCTTGAAAGACGCCATCGCGTTGCGGCTGCCGCCCACTTCCAGGATCTCGGCGCGGTAACGCTGGCCGGTCGCCGCATCGACGACACTGCCATGCGCGCGTGCCGCTTCCTCGAACGCCGAATACGCGTCGGCGGACAGGACTTCCGCCCATTTGTAGCTGTAATAGCCCGCCGCGTAGCCGCCGGAGAAGATGTGGCTGAAGCTGTTCGGCCAGCGCGACGCCGGCGACTGCTCGATCACGTGGTACCGCGCATTGATCTCGCGCGCGAGCGCGTTGACGGTCTGCTCCGAATGCGCGTCGAAATCCGCGTGCAACCGCATGTCGAACATCGAGAACACGACCTGACGCAGCGTGCCCAGACCACTCTGGAAATTCTTCGCCGCGATCATCTTGTCGAACAGCGCGCGCGGCAAGGGTTCGCCGGTGTCGACATGGCCGCTGAGCGTCTGGATCACGTCCCATTCCCAGCAGAAGTTCTCCATGAACTGCGACGGCAGTTCGACCGCGTCCCATTCGACGCCATTGATGCCGGACACGGCCCGGTCGTCGATCTGGGTCAGCATGTGATGCAAACCATGGCCGAACTCATGGAACAGCGTCACGACCTCGTCATGCGTGAACAGGGCCGGCTTGCTGCCGACCGGCGGCGAAAAATTGCATACCAGATAGGCGACCGGCGTCTGGATGCTGCCGTCGGCGCGGCGCCGGCGCGAGCGCGCGTCGTCCATCCAGGCGCCGCCGCGCTTGCCTTCGCGCGCGTACGGGTCGAGATAGAACTGGGCGAGCAGGTTTCCCGCCGATTCGACGCGGAAGAAGCGCACGTCCGGGTGCCAGACCGGTGCGTCGTCCGGGCGGATGCTGACGCCGAACAATTTTTCGATCAGACCGAACAGACCGCCGAGCACCTTTGCCTCGGGGAAGTATTGCTTGACCTCGTTCTCGGAGAACGCGTAGCGCTGCTGGCGCAGCTTTTCCGAGGCGAACGCGATATCCCACGGCTGCAGCGTCGCGAAACCCAGGTGGTCGCGGGCGAACGCGGTGAGCGCTTCCCAGTCGGCCTGCGCGAACGGCCGCGCGCGGCGCGCGATGTCGTCGAGAAACTCGATGACGTGGGCCGGCGACTCGGCCATCTTCGCCGCCAGCGACAGGTCCGCGAAACTCCGCAGACCGAGCATGTGCGCCTCCTCGGCGCGCAGCGCCAGCTGCTCCCGCATGATGTCCGTATTGTCCCACTCGGGCTTGCCCTGACCGTATTCCGGCGACAGCTCGGATGCGCGCGACACGTACGCGCGATAGATCGCCTCGCGCAACGGCCGGTGCTCGGCATACTGGATCACCGGAAAATACGATGGGAAGTGCAGCGTGAACTTCCAGCCCTCGCGCGACTCGGTCCGCGCGGCCTGACGCGCCGCGTCGACGGCGTCCTCGGGTAGGCCGGCGAGTTCGGCGGCGTCGGTCACATACAGCGCGAACGCGTTGGTGGCGTCGAGCACGTGGTCGGAGAAGTCCTTCGACAGGCTTGCCTGACGCTCCTGGAGTTCGGCGAAGCGGGGCTTTCGGTCTTCGGGCAATTCGGCGCCCGCCAGCCGGAAATCACGCAGCGAATCATCCAGCACCTTGCGCCGTGTGGGTGTCAGCGCGGTGCCTTCGGCCGCGTCGATGGCCTTGTATTTCTCGTACAACGCCAGGTTCTGCCCGACGCCGGCGTAAAACTCGGTGACCCGCGGCAGATTCTCCGCTTGCGCCGCGCGCAGGGCCGGCGTGTCGGCGACCGAACCCAGATGACCGACCACGCTCCAGGCGCGTCCCAACGGCTCCATCGCCAGGTCCAGCGCGTCGACCACCGTATCCCAGCACGCGGGCGTCTGCGGCGCGCTCGCGGCGGCGACCGCCTCGCGCGCGGCGGCGAGCAGGACGTCGAGCGCCGGCGTCACGTGTTCAGGGCGAATGTCGCCAAAGCGCGGCAGACCCGCGCCGTCCAGCAACGGGTTGGCGCGCGGATCCTGGACGGGGTCCGGATGCGTGTTGTCGGGTGTCGTCATACATTCTCCTGCCGGTGAGATGCCGGAATCATGCGACGCCGGCATCGTAAAAAGGGTGGATAGCGAACCGGAAGCGGACCGGCAGCGCTCAGGCGCTCGCGAGCGTGCGCTCCGCGGCTTCCACGGTATTGACCAGCAGCATCGTGATCGTCATCGGGCCGACGCCGCCGGGTACCGGCGTCAGGTGGCCGGCGACCGCCGCGACGCCGGCGAAATCGACGTCGCCGCACAGCTTGCCGGCGTCGTCGCGGTTCATGCCCACGTCGATCACCGTCGCGCCGGGCTTGACCATGTCGGCGGTCAGTACATTGCGCCGGCCGGTGGCGGCGACGACGATGTCGGCGCGACGGGTATGCGCGGCCAGATCGCGGGTCTTGCTGTGACAGATGGTGACGGTTGCGCCGGCTTCAAGGAGCATCAGCGCCATCGGCTTGCCGACGATGTTCGAACGGCCGATGACGACCGCCTCGGCACCGGCGAGCGGGATCGCGTAGGCTTCGAGCATTTTCATCACGCCATACGGCGTGCATGGCTGGAACAGCGGCATGCCGGTCATCAGCGCGCCGGCGTTGGCCACGTGAAAGCCGTCGACGTCCTTCCCGGGTGCGATCGCCTCGATCACCTTGTGGCTGTCGATGTGCGGCGGCAGCGGCAGTTGCACGAGGATGCCGTCGATCCGCGGGTCGCGATTGAGTTCATCGATACGCGCCAGCAACGCGGTTTCGGCGAGATCCGCCGGGTAGCGGTCGAACGACGAGTGAATGCCGTGATCGTTGCACGCTTTTACCTTGTTGCGCACGTACACCTCGCTGGCGGGGTTCGCTCCGACCAGCACCACGGCCAGGCCCGGCTGGTGACCGACGGCGGTCAGCTTGGCGGCGCGCACGGCGATGGCGGCGCGGAGGGTTTTCGACAAGGCATTGCCGTCGATCAGGGTGGCGGTCATGGTGAGATTCGAAATGGGAGTAAATAAGGGCGATGAATGAAGGCCGGCGCCGAAAGCGCCCGCCGCCCGCGGCGCGGGCCGGGGCGGCATCGATACGGGGAGTGGGGCGACCGGCGGCACGCGGCGTCCGGCCATTATAAATCCGGCGCGCGCATGGCGGTTCGGCGGGATGGCGACCGGGTCGGGCCGCTCGCCCGGACCGCGCTAGGCCTTGGTGGACAGCGCGAGTCGCAGCAGGTCGGCGACGGTGTTGACGCTCAGCTTTTCCATGATGTTCGCGCGATGCGCTTCCACCGTCTTGATGCTGATGCCCAGATCGTCGGCGATCTGCTTGTTCAGGCGCCCGGCGATGATCCGTTCCAGCACCTGCTGCTCGCGCGCGGTCAGTTTCGCCAGGCGCTCGGCCGAGGCGCGGTGCACGGCGGCCTCGCTGCTCTGGTCGCGGGCGCGTTCGAGCATGCTCTGCACCAGCGGCAGCAGCTCCGCCTCGTTGAACGGTTTCTCGATGAAATCGCTCGCGCCCTTCTTCATCGTCGACACGGCCATGCCGACGTCGCCGTGGCCCGTGACGAAGATGATCGGCAGCGTCGAACCCAGCGCAATCAGCTTCTCCTGCAGCTCGAGCCCGCTCATGCCCTGCATG
>JBPBQT010000317.1:0-7444 GCA_050955065.1 Janthinobacterium lividum
CCCGTGAAATTACCCATTTCGTCCATACCCTGTTAAAACAGGGTCGCTTATATGGGTAAGTAAACCAGTGCGCCGCGTTGCCGCACGGTTGGCAGTCCGCGTAACGCCCACTATCCCTGCCCCTGCAACTGCTGCAACAAATACAACCGCTGATAGATTCCCCGCTCGATCGCCATCAACTCGTCGTGCGAACCCGTCTCGGCGATCCGCCCGTGGTTGAGCACGACGATCCGGTCCGCCGAGCGGATCGTCGACAGCCGGTGCGCGATCGAGATCAGCGTGATCCGGCCGTGCAGGGCCTCCAGCGCGCGCTGCACGATCTGCTCGGTCTCGCTGTCGATATGCGAGGTGGCCTCGTCGAGCAGCAGGATGCGCGGCCGGCCCGCCAGCGCGCGGGCGATCGCGATGAGCTGCTTCTGGCCGCTCGATAGCCGCGTGCCGTTCTCGCCCATGTCCGTGTCGTATCCATCCTCCAGCGACAGCAACAGCTCGTGCACGTTCGCGGCCTTCGCGGCGGTCTCGATCTGCGCCTGCGTCAGGCCGCGCCCCATGTCGATGTTCTCGCGCGCGGTGGCGGCCAGCAGGAAGGGGTCCTGCGGCACCACGCCCACACCGGCATGAAAGGCCGCGTCGCCCAGACGCGAGAGGTCGAGGCCATCGACCGTGATCGTGCCCTGCTGCGGCGTGTAGTACCGCAGCAGCAGCGACAGCAGGGTCGATTTGCCGCTGCCGGTATGCCCGACGATGCCGATGAAACTGCCGGCGGAAATGTCCAGCGTCAGGTCCGCGAGCACCGGCCGCGCCGGGTCGTAACCGAACCGCACCGCGTCGAAACGCACCGCGCCGGCGCGGATCGTTTCCCCGCTCGCGCCCGTCGCCACCGGGCTGAGCGGTTCGGCGAGCAGCGCGTTGACGCGCGCCGCGGCCACCACCGCCTGCTGCAGCTGGCTGAACTGCATCGTGATCTGGATCAGCGGTTCGACCACATGCGCGATGTAGCTGACGAACGCGTACAGCACGCCGATCTCCAGCCCGTTGAAGCGCTGCATGCCGAAGCCGTAGATCACGACCGCCAGGATGACGACATTGAGCAGATCGAGCGCGGGCCGCAACAGCCACGCGTTCGCCGCCAGTTCGGCGCGCCGCGCGTGGTAATGGCGCTGGTTGGTGTCGGCGAAGCGCTGCGTGAAACGCGCGGCGGCGTTGCTGGCCTGCAGCACGCTCATGCCGGCGATCGATTCCGCGACCTGGGCGTTGATGTCGCTGCGCAGCTGCCGCGCGCGCGCCACCGACGGCGCGCTCCAGCGCTGGTACGCCCAGACGATCAGCACCATCGCCGGAAACAGCATCAGCACGATCAGCATCAGCCGCCAGTCGAGCCAGGCCATCGCCAGCAGCGCGCCGATGACGACGATGCAGCTGTCGAGCATGACGAACAGCACCTGCACGTACAGCGCCTTGACCGATTCGGTGTCGTTCGTCACGCGGCTGACCAGCTGGCCCGTGATCGCGGTGTCGAAGAAGGCCATCGGCAGCCGGATCACATGGCGGTAGACCTGCTCGCGCAGACGCCGCACCGAGCGCATCGCGACGCCCGCGAGGCGCGTGAGCTGCAGGTAGCGCACGATGCCCGCCAGGATGCCGACGGCCAGCGCGCCCGCCAGCAGCGCGACGATCGGTGTCCAATCGAGCCGGTGCGGCAGCAGATAGTCGTCGATGAACATCTTGCCCAGCAGCGGCGCGAGCGCTTCGAAGAGCGCGGCGACCACCAGCCAGCAGGCGCCGGCGATCACATGGCGCTTCTCCGGCGCGGCGGCCGCGCGCAGCAGCGCGACCGCGGCGCGGCGTTCGTCGCGGGCGCGCGTGCCGGCAGCCTTGTCGGCGGACGTCGCGCGTGCGTCGCGGCGCTGGCCGCTTGCATCGGGCTTGCCGGACTTGTCGGGTTTTTCGAGCGGCAAGGGGTCAGAGCGCATCGAGGCTGGCCTCCAGTTGCTGGTAGCGCCATTGCCGTGCGTACCAGCCGTTGAGTTCGAGCAGCGCGTCGTGCGTGCCGCGTTCGGTGATGCGGCCGTCGCGCAGCACCGCGATCTGGTCCGCGTCGGCCACCGCCGACAGCCGGTGACTGACGATGATGACGGTGCGTCCGCGCCGCGCCTCGCGCAGATGCGCGAGGATCTGCGCCTCGGTGCCGGTGTCGACCGCGGAGAGCGCGTCGTCGAGCAGCAGCAGCGGCGCGTCGGCGAGCAGCGCGCGGGCGATCGCCAGGCGCTGTCGCTGGCCGCCGGAGAGGGCGACGCCTTTCTCGCCGACGGGGGTGTCATAGCCTTGCGGCAAACGCCCGATGTCCTCGTCGACCGCGGCCAGCCGCGCGACGCGGGCGATGTCGTCGCGGCTCGCGTCGGGGCGCACCAGCGCGATGTTCTCGGAGACCGACGCCGAGAACAGAAATGGTTCCTGCGCCACCCAGCCGACGATGCCGCGCAGGGCCTCCAGCCGGTATTCCTCGATCGGCACGTCGTTCCAGGTGATCCGCCCGTCCTGCAGCGGGTACTGGCGCAGCAGCAGGCGCAGCAGCGTCGACTTGCCCGAGCCGGTCGGCCCCACCAGGCCGATCGTCTGGCCGGCGAGCAGCGTCAGCGACACGTCGTCGAGCGCCGGCGTCTGCTGCTGCGGATAGACGAAGCGCAGGCGCTCGAATGCGAGCGTGTCCGGCGCGATGCGGGTGAGCGTGCCGTCGTCGGGCACCGACGGGCTTTGCGCGAGAATGGGCTCCAGCCGCGCCCAGGCCGCCTTGCCGCGCTCGAACAGCGACAGCACCCAGCCCGCCGCGAACATCGGCCACACCAGCTGGCCGAGATACATGCTGAAGCTGGTGAGCTGGCCGATCGTCAACTGCCGGTGCCAGACCAGATAGCCGCCCAGGCCGAGCGTGATGATCGTCGAGAACGTCAAGGCGATCCCCACCAGCGGCGAGAACGCCGCCTCCCAGCGCTGCGCCTCCATGCTGCTGTCGGCGGCCCGCCCGGCAAGGCGCGCCAGCTCCCGGCCGTTGCGCGCCTGCAGGCCCAGCGCCCGAATGGTGCGGATGCCGCTCAGGGTTTCCTGCACGTGGTCGTTGAGGCTGCCGAAGCGGGTAAGCGAATCATGCGACGCGTGGTGGATGCGGTCCGAGATGCGCCAGAAGCCATAGGCCATGAAGGGAAAGGGCAGCAGCGCCGCGAGGCCGAGCCGCCAGTCGATGCCGATCGTCATCATCGCGACCACCAGCACCAGCGTCGTGCTGCCGTCGAAGCCGGCGAGCAGCGCTTCGCCGGCGGCCATCTCGACCGCGTCGATGTCGTTGGTGGCGCGCGCCATCAGGTCGCCGGTGCGCCGGCCATGGAAGAACCCGGGGCCCTGCGCGGCGAGCGCGCGGTAGATCCGCGTGCGCAGCGTCGCGCCCAGCTGGTACGCGGCGGCGTACAGCTGCAGCCGCCAGCCGACGCGCAGGAAATAGATCGCCACGCCCATCGCCAGCAGGATCGCGAGCTGGCGCAGCAGGCCGCGCGTGTCGAGACGATGCGCGATCAGCGCGTCGATGATGTGACCGACCGTGCGGGGAATCATGACGCTGAGGACGGCGACGCCGATCAGCATCACCGCGGACAACAGGTAAGAGCGCCAGTGCTCGCGAACGAAACCGGCCAGCAGGCGAAACAGGCTCATGGAAGGGCTAGCCTTGCGGAAAGAACAGGTCGGATGAGGAGCGCAGGCCGGGCCACCCACCGCGGGCGGCCCGGCCTGCGCCGTTCGCTATCATAGAGCAGAGCGGGATGGGGCATGGGTTGGCGAGCCGAAGCGCGTGGCGCAGTTCACTTGCTCGATGCCGCCGCGAGATACCGCCCGGGCGTCGTGTTGAACGTCTTTCGGAACAGCGCAATGAACGCGCTCGCACTGTCATAACCCAGATCCAGCGCGATTGCATTGACCGGATGGCCCATGGCCGGCATTTCGAGCGCGCGCAGCAAGCGCGCACGTTGCCGCCAGGTCGTGAAAGACAGGCCCGTTTCCGCCCGAAAGCGCCGGCTGATCGTGCGGGGTGCCGCGTTCGCCCAGGACGCCCAGGCGTCGAGTGAGCGCGCATCGGCCGGATTCCTGATCAACGCATTCGCAATGCGTTGCAGACGCGCATCCCAAGGCATCGGCAGGCGAAATTCGTCGGCCGCACTGCCGGCGATTTCGTCAAGGCTCACATTGAACACATGGGTCCGGGCACGGTCCGGTTGCGCCAGATCCCATTGCGCGGCGCGAATCACTGCTTCACGGAGCAGCCCCGATACCTCGATGGCGCACGTCTGATCGGGCAAGGCGGCGCACAGATCCGGTCGAACGTAGACCGCCCAGCCGTCGAAGGGGCCGTGCGAGGACGCGGCGTTCTTCTGTCTCGCCTCCGGCAATGCCACCGGCCTGGATGCGTCGCCGCGGGGAGGAGAGCCCGGCTTCGTTCGCGTGCTGGAAGAGAAAACCGTCGCGTTTGCCGATTGGCCGGGCAACAACCGGATCGAATCGTTGCGCAATCTCACCGCCGACAGCCGGGTCGGCATGCTGTTCCTGTTTATTGCGGAAAAGCGGTGAACCGCGCGAAGCTCTGGCGTCAGGAGGCACACCTCGATCGCAGGAGCGTGCCATCGCCGGGAGAAATGAAGGCGGCCCTGACGGGCCAAAGCACCGCCCTCACGCAAGGAATGGATGACGGGTATACCGCTCGATCCGTGGGAATTTATATTGATGCGGCCCCGGTTGGCCGGCAGCGGCCGCGACGGATAGCCACTCGCCGGATCGCGGACGTAATCGAGGTAGGCGTTCTCGTGATCGAACGCCTTCTCGGCGAAGAGCAGCGCGCCGGTTTTCAACCGCGGTTCGAGCAGCTTCAACATGGACGAAAAGACGGCTGCCGTTCATCAGGAGCGAAAGGACACGGGTTTTCATCGCCATCGCAAGGGTGAGTCGCTGCTCGCGCTGCGTGGTGTGACGACGTGCGAGGTGGAAGGCGGGTTTTGGACCGATCCGCCGCAAAGTGCGATCCGGGTGCCGGGCTCCCCGCCCGCGCGTTACATGTCCGCTAAAGAAATTTCCCATATTGCGTCCATGCCCGCCTAGGTTTTTCCCTTAGGGGTCACGCATCAGGCCGTCCGCCGCATCCTTCCATCTAACTGAATCGCTAGGGAATTTCAGTCCATGCGACGCGGTCGCCGGGAAGGCTGATTTTTCCTGTGACGAGAACCCTTCAACTTGCGGGTTGAAGTTATGCGCCGCATCGCTTAATTTTCATGCTCGACGGGACGGCACTTCGCAGTGCGAAAAAGGGCCGGTTGCGGTCGCTGCGGGCGAATCAGTGACCCGTGCGCCAGGTCGTTACACGGCAAAAGAAATGACAATTGGTAAGGAATGCGAAAATGCAAGAGGATTTCCGTGTGTTGGTGATCGGCGCCGGGCGGATGGGCCAGGACCATGTCGTCAGACTCGCGCAGCGCATTTCCGGGGCGTGCGTCGCCGCGGTGGTCGACGTCGACCACGGTCGCGCCGTACTGGCCTGCGCGGCGGCGCGGGGCGCGGTCGCACCCGTGAATCTCGACGCCGCGCTGGCGCGGGACGACATTCACGGCGTCATCGTCGCGACGCCCGGCAGATTGCATGAACGGACGCTGCTGCAGGTGCTCGAACGCGACCTGCCCATTCTGTGCGAGAAGCCGCTGACGCCCGATACCGGTTCGGCGTGGCGTGTCATCGAAGCCGAGCAGCGGCTGGGCAGAAAACGCATCCAGGTCGGCTTCATGCGCCGCTTCGACGTCGAATACCGGCGTCTGCGCGCGCTGGTCGCCTCCGGCGAGCTGGGGCAGGCGGTGATGTTCCACATGACGCATCGCAATCCGGACACGCCCGCGGGATTCACCAACGACATGCTGATCCACGATTCGGTGGTGCACGAGTTCGACGCGCTGCGGTTTCTGGCCGGCGAGGAGATTCGCAGCGTGCAGGTGCGGCTGGGCCGCCCGACCCGGCTCGCGCCGGCCGGCCAGCACGATCCGCAGCAGGTGCTGATCGAAACCGACAGCGGCGTGCTGGCGGATGTGGAGATTTTCGTCAACGCGCAGTTCGGTTACCAGGTCGGCACGCAGACGGTATTCGAGCATGGCGTGGCCGTGATCGGCGAGGAGGGCGGCATGTCGGTACGGCATGCCGGGCGCTGGGGCGGCGAGGTGACGCCCGGTTTCGTCGAGCGGTTCGGGAAGGCGTTCGACGCGGAAGTGCAGAGCTGGGTCGACGCGGCCCGGCGTGGCGACGTGGGGGGCCCCGACGCGTGGGACGGCTATGCGGCCGCGGCCTGCTGCGAGGCCGGCGTCGCCGCGCAGCGCAGCGGCAAGTGCGTGCCCGTGGTGCTGCGGGAGAAGCCGCGGCTGTACCGCTGAAGAGCGGTTGAGAAACGATAACGCCGCGGCTGGAAAGCGGTCGAAAAGCGGCCGAAAAGCGGCCGGGATTGCCGGAGCCGCGGCCATCGTGGTTTCCGATATTCCAGGCCCGCGAGCCTTTCGCCACCCGATATGAGGCGTCATGCACCATTTCCTTGCAACCCCGGCCGACGGCCAGACCGCCCGGCAAAATCATTCTCCGGCCAGCGCCCGCCGTTCCGTGCGCCGCATCACGCTGATCTCGACGTTCGGCGGGCTGCTCTTCGGCTATGACACCGGCGTCATCAATGGCGCGCTGATCTACATGAAGCAGGATCTGGCGTTGACGCCGCTCGGCGAGGGCATGGTCACCAGCTTCCTGTTGCTCGGCGCGGCGCTGGGCGCACTGTTCGGCGGTTATCTGGCCGACCGCTTCGGGCGCCGCCGCAACATCATCTGGCTCGCGGTGCTGTTCCTGGTGGGGGCGCTCGCCTGCACGTTCGCGCCCGACGTCGGTTTCATGGTCGGCGCGCGGTTCATGCTGGGGCTCGCGGTGGGCGGCGCTTCGGTCGCGGTGCCGACCTACCTCGCGGAAATCGCACCGGCGGCGATGCGCGGCCGGCTCGTCACCCAGAACGAGTTGATGATCGTCTCGGGACAACTGCTGGCCTTCATCTGCAATGCGGCGATCGCCAACACCTTCGGCGAGTCCGACGGCGTCTGGCGCTGGATGCTGGTGGTCGCGACCCTTCCCGCGATAGTGTTGTGGGCGGGCATGCTGGTGGTGCCGGAAAGCCCGCGCTGGCTGAGCGCGAAGGGCCGCATGGACGAGGCGCTGACGGTCCTGCGGCAGGTTCGCCCGGAGCCGCAGGCGCAGGCGGAGATGGCCAGCATTCGCGAGAACGCCGCTCCGGCCGGGGGTGCCGAACCCGGCGACGCACACCGCGCGCGCTGGTCGGACCTGCGCGTGCCCTGGCTGCGCCGCGTGGTGCTGGTGGGCATCGGCATCGCGATGG
>JBPBQT010000318.1:0-7430 GCA_050955065.1 Janthinobacterium lividum
GATCTGCAGCAGATTGCAATAACACGGATCCTCGACGACGACGGTGTCTCCGGCGCGCAGCAACGTGCGCACGATCAGGTCGAGCGCCTGGGTGGCGCCTTGCGTGAGCAGCACATTGGCGTTTGGGTCGGCCGGCAACCCATGCCGGCCAAGCTGCTCGACGATGCGCTCGCGCAGGGGCGCAAAACCGAATGGGTGACCATAGTCCGCAAGCCGCGCGCCGGGGACCCGACCGACCGCGCGCAACGCAAGCCGCATGCCGCCTTCATTGACCCATTCGCCGGGCAACCAGCCGCAGCCCGCCTTGATCGGCACGGAATGGTCGGCGAAAACATCCGACGACAGCCAGCCGGCATTGAGCGCAGGCGGCTCCCAGGCGAGCGGCGATGGGCGCCCCGTGCGCTCCGACGCGATTCGATAGCCCGCAGTCCCTTGTCCCGCCTCGCCAGCGAAGCTTACGCGATAGCCGGCGCCTCGCCGGGCAACGACCAGACCTGTCGACACCAGACGGCCATAGGCCTCCAGCACGGTGAATGTACTCAGCCGCTGGCCGCGCGCCAGCTCGCGTACCGAAGGCAACCGGCTGCCGGCGCGTAGCGTGCCGTCCGCCATTCCTGCGCGAAACGCCAGCACCAGTTGTTCAACGAGCGTCGCGGCGCCGGCTCGCGTTCCGCGGCGATCCAGGGTGATGTCGAAATTGCTCATACCGCAAGCATAACGCAGACGACAGGGCATCAACACAGTGCTGGAATCGAAGCAGCACAGTTTGGAAAAGTGTCATGCAACTGTCTATGCCATCAAAAATCGACCGGCGCTAGAGTGAAGTTTCCTCAGGAGACCCGCCCATGACCTCACGCCCCGTTATCAACGACATGTCGTCGTTGTGGATGCCCTTTACCGCCAATCGCCAATTCAAGGCGGCCCCGCGCCTGCTCGAATCGGCGAAGGGCATGTATTACCGTTCGTCCGATGGCCGCGAAATTCTGGACGGCTGCGCGGGATTATGGTGTGTGAACGCCGGGCACGGGCGGGAACAGATCGTATCGACCGTCGCGGCGCAGATGCAGACGATGGACTTCGCCCCCACCTTCCAGATGGCACACCCGCTCGCCTTCGAAGCCGCCAGCAAGGTCGCCGAGCTGATGCCCGAAGGGCTCGACCGGATCTTTTTCACGAACTCCGGGTCGGAATCCGTCGATACCGCCTTGAAAATCGCGCTCGCCTATCACCGCGCACGCGGCGAAGGCCAGCGTACCCGTTTGATCGGGCGCGAGCGCGGCTATCATGGCGTCGGCTTCGGCGGCATCTCGGTCGGCGGTATCGGCCCGAACCGCAAGGCCTACTCCGGCAACCTGATTCCAGGCGTCGATCATCTGCCGCATACGCATCATCCGGAACACAACGGCTTCACGCGGGGGCAACCGGCCTGGGGCGCGCATCTGGCAGAAGACCTCGAGCGGCTGATCGCGCTGCATGACGCATCGACGATCGCCGCGGTCATCGTCGAACCGGTCTCGGGGTCCACCGGGGTGCTGGTGCCGCCCCAGGGCTATCTGCAAAAGCTGCGCGAAATCACCGCGAAACACGGCATCCTGTTGATTTTCGATGAAGTGATCACGGGCTTTGGACGCCTGGGCAAAGCCACCGCGTCGGAATATTTCGGCGTGACACCGGATATCCTGACGCTCGCCAAGGCAATCAACAACGCGGCCATCCCGATGGGCGCAGTCGCTGCGCATCGCACGATACACGACACGATCGTCGACAGCAGTTCGCCGAATGCGATCGAACTGTTCCACGGCTATACCTATTCCGCGCATCCGGCGGCAGCCGCGGCTTGCATTGCGACACTCGACCTGTATCGCAGCGAAGGCCTGTTCGAACGTGCAGCCGGTCTTTCGCCGTTTTTCGAGAATACGGTCCATGGCCTGCGCGACGCGCCCTTCGTCAGGGACATCCGCAACCTTGGAATGGTTGCCGGGATAGAACTGGAATCGCGTCCCGGCGCGCCCGGTGCCCGTGCCTACGAGGCTTTCGTGAAGTGCTTCGAAGCGGGTGTCCTGATCCGCTATACCGGGGACATCCTGGCGTTTTCGCCTCCGCTGATCATCGACGAGGCGCAGATCCAGACGCTTTTCGATACCGTGCGCAAGGTGCTGGGAACAATCGCCTGATCGCGTTGGCGTCCAGGCCCGCGGCCGGGCCGCAGGGCCGTCCGCGCGTTTCTATAAAGCGTCCGGTGCCAGATGCTCGTGCAACAGTGCGGTGAGCCAGAAGGTCAGCGCGATCACCACCCAGATGTTCATGAATAGCAATGGCGCCGCGCGAAGCGGGCGGGGCGGCGTTTGCGATGCCGCATCCAGCCCGCTTGTCGTCTTTCGTAGCGTCCAACTCATATACAACGACATCCCGACACGGACAAGGAGCGCAAGAATCGCGATGTAACGACAGGCAGACTCGATCATGCTGGCAGACGCGAACGCCATTTATCAATGCGGCCGACCGACCAGACCAAGTTGACGAGATGCGGATTCGATCCGGTTCTGGTCATCGACAGGTATGACTGGATGGGCACGCAGGTTTGCCGACGCGCCTCGTCGAAATGACGGTACCCGTTACACGAGGCATCCGCAATCACGATCCGGCTCGTTGCTTTCACACCTCTTTCTTTCTCAAATCATCACTGCACGCGGGCTGACAACGAAACGGGACCGCATTGCCATAGGATCGCAGAGCGCGGGAGAGACTTCGGTGCGAAAGCGCGCATTTGCCAAAACGATTACGGCACCAGCAAGAGAGTTGCATGACAGCCACAGCAGGTGCAGTACCTAAACCGACGGGATGACACATGCTGCGTCCCATGGCGAACCTGCGCACCCAACCGTTGGAATTCGAACCCGTTTGTCCTGGAGCGATCCCCGGAACAGGTCGTTCAAATCGGCAATGCGCCATCGTGCCGGGAAGGACGCAGGTGACTCATCAAGACCGCCGTCATTTTCTTGCAATGCGCATCGGGCGTGAAACTCGCGCGGGCTTTCGTCTGGCCTGCGATCGCCATGCGACGCGACATCGCCGGATCGTTCCTCAGCGTTGCAATGGCGGCGGACAAGGCAGCGGCATCGTCGGGTTTCACGAGCAGCCCGGAAAGGCCATCGTCGATGATCTCCGTCACACCGCCAGCCTTTGATCCAATCACAGGCTTTCCGGCCAGCATGCCTTCGACGATCACCCGGCCGAAGGGCTCCGATGCGGTCGAGGTGTGGGCGATGACATCCATCGCGCGCATCATGCGCGGCACATCCGACTGGAAGCCGGCAAAATGCACTCGATCCTCTATGCCGAGATGCTTCACCTGACGAAGCAGTTCCTCCGCGTACCGCTCGTTGCCGAAAAACGCGCCGCCGACGAGTACAGCGTGCGTATCCGTGTCTCGCGAGATGGCGTCCAACAGCACGTGCTGGCCCTTCCAAGGCGCCAACCGGCTGAAACACCCTACTAGGAAAGCATCGCGCGGCAGATGAAACCGCTCACGCAGGAGGGTAATCGACTCGCCCTCCACACTATCGAAAGGCTCGGTAGGAATGCCGTTGTACACCACCGGCAATTGAGCAGGGTCGCACCCGGTCAGTTTCACCAAAGCATCGCGCGAAGCTTCGGAATTGCATACCACCCCGGACAGGAAGTGGCGGGAAATGAGTTTGATGGCCAGCAATTGCGCTTTTCCGAAGTGCTCGCTGGTCATGATGTCATGCAGATACCAGACGACCGGTCGTCGCGCCAACAGCCCGGCAAAGGCACTGACGACGACGGCTTTTTGTGTGTTCGCGTAGATGATGTCGCACGATTTTGCGATTTTCGCAACTTGCTTGATCATCCCCATCACACCACCGATGACCTTGAATACGGAACCGATGTGCGTATTTTTTTTGATACCGCTGACCGCGCCGGACGAGACGATGTCGACTGGTCGACCGAGCGCCGCCAGCTTTTCGCGAAAGGGACCATCCTCGAACAGGATGGCCTGCCAGTCGAATTGCGCGCGTTCACACAATTCGAGCATGGCGAATTCCGCACCGCCCATCTGTCCGGTTTGATCCAACATCAGTACACGCATGACCTGCCTTTCAATTTCGAATCCAACAATTAACTGTTACGCAAGTGTCAGTTAATACGCATCGAAGACTCTGCTGGATCACTCCACGGGCGGCCTGAACCGTCACTTCGCTACATTGATACTCCCGGTCAATACTTGTTCCGTACCCGGGACAGGCTGCTTGGCCGTCCAGAAATCCTGTGTGCGTCCCGCGACAGCATACTTGCGCAAAAAACGTGTCACCGCTTGCAGCGAGGAATCCGGCAAGAACCGCGCCCGCCCGCGCAGTGCGGCATCCTTTCCCAGACGCTCGGCAAACTCTGGATTGTTACGCAGCATCTGCATGCTTCGCAACAAACTTTCGGGATCTTCCGGCTTCACCAGAATACCGGATTTCATATGCTGTACGATTTCCGCATTGCCGCCCATTCTGCTGGCGATGACCGGCAAGCTCGCCAGCATTCCCGAGACAACATTACGATCGAAAGCATTCGGTTTCGTGGCAGCATTGACGACGACATCCACCGCGCGCATCAACACAGGAATATCGGCCTGCCGGCCCACGAAATGCACGCGTCGCGTCAAACCGAGCTCACGAATTTTCAGCTTCAATTCGGTCGCGTACTGTTGCGCGCCTGGCAATACCTCGCCTGTCATTAGAACATGCGCATCCGCATCCCGTGCCAACGCTTCCAGCACGATATGTTGACCGTTCTGCGGTGACAAGGCATCGAAACAGCCGATCATGTAAGCATCGTCCGGCAGGCCGAACATCGACCGCGCTTCGGCCTTTGAGTATATGGCAGCATTGTCGAACGCTACCGTCGAGACGCCCGGATAAACGACTTCGACATGGGACGACCGCGCCCCGACCGACGATACGAAAGATTTTTTCGCCGTGTGGGAAGTGCAGACCACGCCGGACACCAGCCATTTGGAAACGGCGCGCAGCGCTCGCAGCTCCCATTTTCCGATATTTTGCTCGTCGATGACGTTCTGCACGTACCAGACAACCGGGCGGCGCGTGAGAGCCCCCGCAAGACCCCCTGCGGCCATGGCAAAGGCACTATGACCGGTCATGAAAATGACATCGGACGCCTGCGCGGTTTTCGCCAGACTCTTCACGACACCGCGGGCCTTCGATGCGAGGCTCAGCACGTCTCGAAAAAGAGCACCGTCGCGCAGTGTGTTGAAGCCCTCGGGAGCGACAACCTGCACGGATTTTTCCAACGATCCGAACTGCACCTTGCAGGACGCTTTCGCGAACACAGCGGCACGCCAGTCAAAATTCGCATGCGTGCAAAGTTCGCGCATCCCGCGTTCAGCCTCGCCCGTCTTTTCAGCTTGACACAGCATCATTACACGCATGATCGATTTCAGCCTGTTTCAAAATATATAGGGATCGGGCGAGGGTGGCGTCGATCTTTTGATCATGGACTACCCCACACGGAATTCGCTTGCATTGCCGTCATTCATAGGACTGTGCGGCGATTGAACGTAGTATCTGCCTGGCGCCTTCTGGCATCGGTACGTTGACCCACACAATTACGGTAATGCGAAAAAATGCATGATGATGGTTGTCTAGGCTCGAATTTTTGTTGTAGTCTGTAAGGTATGAAAGCAGTTTTTGTTCAAAACTACATCAATTGCCGGCAAGAGCCAGCAAAGCGCGTCGCTCCTCCCTAGCGCATATCTGGATATCAATCCACCGGCCGATACCATCGGCTTATACTTAATTGGCTCAGGTGAAGACAGGTTGCCGAGAATCATCGGGCCACTTTCCGCCAGGCCTTTTAAGTGGAAAACTGACACATGTTAACGAACGATCCCGGCAAAAGCCCGCCAAAAATCATGCCTCCGCGTGAGAAGCTCATCCTGGTTCTGGACCAAAGCGGTTCGCTCGGCGGAGCAGAATTGTCCCTGCTCGAAATCTGCAAACGGATTCGTCATTTTTGTAACGTCGTTCTGTTCTCTGATGGTCCTTTCCGTCAGGTTCTGCAGGATGCCGAGGTCAATGTGACGGTATCGAGCCCGCGCGGCTTTACCAACCTGCACAAGCAAGGGGGCAGCAGGCTACCCGTCGGCGCCACGCGCGGGATCATGAAGCTGACCTGGGAGGTTGTCCGCCAGGCACGTTCGCATCGCCTGATCTATGCCAATACCCAGAAGGCGATGGTGATCGGCGCGCTTGCGGGTGCCCTTTCCCATCGCCCTGTCGTATGGCATCTGCGCGATATCGTCTCGCCCGATCATTTCGACGGCAATAAGCTGCGGCTCATCAAGTGGCTGTCGAAATCGATGATCACGCATGTGATCGCGAACTCTCAGGCCTCCGCCAAGGCACTACAGGATCTGGCGGGATTACCGCCGGATCGCATCAGCGTCATCTACAACGGGATTGATGCCGCTCCTTTCGATACCGCGGCTGAAATACCGGTTGCAGCATTGCGCCGTCGTTATGGTTTGCCGGTGGAGCCTTTCCTGGTGGGCGCCTTCAGCCGTCTTGCGAAGTGGAAAGGACAGCATGTATTGCTGGAAGCCATCGCGGACAAGCCCGGCGTCCACGCGGTCCTGGTTGGTGCGGCATTGTTCGGTGAGGATGCGTACGAAGCGCAGTTGAGAGAGCAGGTCAGAACGCTGGGTCTCGAGGATCGCGTTCACTTCCTGGGCTTTCAAAGCGATATCCCCGGCCTCATGCGTGCAGTGGACATCGTCGCGCATACCTCCATCGCGTCCGAACCCTTCGGGCGCGTCATCGTCGAGGCGATGCTTGCCCGGCGGCCCATCATCGCCACCGCGGCGGGTGGCGCGTTGGAAATCATCACGGACCAGGTGGACGGATCATTCGTCGAACCCGGCAACGTGCAGGATCTGGCAAGCAAGATCGACATGCTACGAGACAATCCGGCGATCGTGTCAGACCTCGTACTGCACGCCTATGCAACGGCATGCGCAAACTTCAACCCTGACGCCTACTGTCAAGCGGTCCTCAAGCAGCTGGGGAACATAGGTGGATTCGATCTGACAACCAGTTGCGCCGAATCGATGTCGATGTCGCGCGCGTGAAGCACGCATTCCGCGGCGACACGCAGCGCCTTGCGAGCACGGCCGCCCTTCGGCAGCGCCGCATTGCATTTTCCCCATTTCATGCTTTTATGCGATTTCGGTGGCGCCGCGCACATTATCGGGAAGCAGTAGTCGGTATCTTGTGAACATACCGGCAGGAAACCAGAGACGCTCTGGGAATATGACCTCCGGATATACAGAGGATCATTACCATGACGACCGTTTCCCATTTTTCAGAAGTCAGTACTTTCCGACGTGTATTGGAACTCGT
>JBPBQT010000319.1:0-7376 GCA_050955065.1 Janthinobacterium lividum
CGGCAGCTCGAACTGGGCGCCAAATACGACTGGCATGACCGGATCAGCTTCACGGCGGCCGTGTTCTCGATCAGCAAGCCGTTCGAATACGCGCGGCCGGACGACAGCGAATACGGTTACACGTACACGCAGCGTGGTACCGAGCGCCATCAGGGAATCGAACTGGGCGCCGCCGGCCGCGCCACCGAGCGTCTCACGCTCACCGCCAGTGTCGCCGCCATCCGCGCGCGCGCCGACGACACCGGCTCGGCCGCGTACGAGGGCCATCAGGTGATCAACGTGCCGAGCCTGCGCGTCGCCCTGTATGGCGACTACGCGGTACCCGGCGTATCCGGGCTCGATCTGCTGGGCGGCGTCAACTTCAGCGGCAGCAAGCCCGCGAACGAGGAGGATACGGTGCGCGTGCCGGCGTATTTCGTTTTCAACCTGGGCGCGCGGTACACGACTAAAATCGGCGGACATAAAACGGTCGTTCGATTATCGGTGGATAATCTGTTCAACAAATATTACTGGCAGGACAGCGGCGAGCAGCAGGGCGACGCCTATCTGTTCCTGGGCGCGCCGCGCACCGCGCGCCTGTCGCTGACCTACGATTTCTAGAGCATGTTCAAGAACCGACGATGTCCCCTATCGAGATAGTCGGCGTGCTGGTCAGCGCGCTGGCGATTGCGTTGACCGCGCGTCGCAAGATGGCCTGCTGGCCTGTCGGACTGGTGTCCGTCGCCCTGTACGGCTGGATCTTCTACGATGCCCGCCTGTACTCGGACATGTTGTTGCAGGGAGCGTTCGCCGTCATGCAGCTCTATGGCTGGTGGCGCTGGATGACGCCGGGCGGTGCCGATGCGCAGCGCGGCGAATCGGCGCCGCTGCGCATCCGCGCCGCTTCCTGGCGCACGCTGCTGCCGGGACTGGTCGCCGGTGTCGTCGGCAGCATCGTGCTGGGCGGCGTGATGGACCGCTACACCGACGCCGCGTTACCCTGGGTGGACGCGACGCTGTCCGCGTTCAGTTTGGTCGCGCAATACTGGACGGCGCGCAAGTACATCGCCTCCTGGGCACTGTGGACGGTGGTGGACTGTTTCTATGTCGGTCTCTTCGTGTTCAAGGACCTGTATCCGACCTCGGCGCTGTACGCGTTCTTCGTTTTCCTGGCGCTGACCGGCTGGCGCGACTGGCGCCGCACACTGCTGCAGCAGGACGCCGGATCGACGCCGGGCACGCACCCGGTCGGCCGGCCGCACGCGGAGGCCGGACCGGGACCCCGCATGGGTGCAGACGCCCATGCCGTGGCGGGGGCCGGCGTCGCGGCCGGCATTGCAGGCGCTGCCGGAGCCAATACCGGAGCCAATACCGGAGCCAATACCGGAGCCGACGCCAGGATCCATGCCGATGCCGGGGGCCTTTCCGGCGCGATGCCGCCCATGGTCGCCAATGTCGCATCGTACGCCATGGCACCGGCGACGTCCCATTCCACTGCCGCGACGCGAGTGGGCGCTCCGGCATGCACGGCAGCCTCCGCCGCGGCGAACATGCCCGCGCAGGACGCGCGCGGCACGGGCAACGCGCCATGTGGTGCGCCGGCGAGCCTGCCGCGCGACGGCGGCGCGACCGGGCAGTTCGGCGTGCACGGCGCGGAGGTCGCCCGCGACTGGCCATTGATGAGCGTCGAGGAGGTCGCCCGCGTACTCGCGACCTATCCGGTCGAGGCGACGGTCACGGATCTGTCCTGGCACAGCCCGAGGCCGTTCGCCGCCGCCGCGCTGGCGACGTTGAGCGACGGCCGCGCGCTGTTCGTCAAACGCCACGATGCGCGGCTGCGCGACACCGCCGCGCTGGCCGAGGAGCACTGCTTCATCGCGCACCTGGGCGGACGCGGCATTCCCGTGGCCGAGGTGCTGTCCGACCGGCGCGGCCGCACCGCGGTCGCGATCGGCGCATGGGTGTACGAGGTGCACCGCAGCGCCGACGGCCTCGATGCGTACCGCTGCACGATGTCGTGGGAACCGTTCAAGGCCATGTCGCACGCGTACGCGGCCGGCCGCGCGCTCGCGCGTCTGCATCGCGCCAGCGCAGGTTTTCAGGCGCAGGCGCGCGCGCCGCGGCTGCTGCTGTCGAGTTTTCGGGTGATCGGCGCGCCGGATCTGCTGGACGCGGCGCAGACGTGGATCGACGCCCAGCCGCTGCTGGCGAGCGCATTGGCGAAGCGCCCCTGGCGCGATGACCTGGCCGCCGTGATCGGCCCGTACCATGCGCGGCTCGCGCCGCTGCTGCCGGCGTTGCCGCCGTTGTGGACGCACGGCGACTGGCATGCGTCCAACCTGCTGTGGAGCCCCGAAGGCGAACCCGCCAAGGTGCGTTCCGTGCTCGATTTCGGCCTCGCCGACCGCACCTGCGCGGTCTACGACCTCGCGCTCGCGATCGAGCGCAACACCATCGAATGGCTGGTCGAACCCGCCCGGCGTCGCGTGCACGCCGACCAGATCGACGCGCTCCTCGACGGCTATGCATCGGTCGCGCCGCTCGACGCGACCGACTACCGCGCGCTGGTGGCGCTGCTGCCGATCGTCCACACGGAATTCGCGTTGTCCGAGGTCGCGTATTTCGACGGCATCCTGGACCTTCCCGCCGAAGCCGAAATCGCCTATTCGTCCTACCTGCTGGGGCATGCGCGATGGTTCGGCGAGCCCGCGGGCCGGGCGCTGCTCACCCAGCTGACCCGGCGCGGTCACGCGCTGGACGGTCCGGGTCGCTGAAGCCCCGCGCCGACCCCGCCGCGTGGAGACGCTTCCGCGGCGAGGCCGCTCAGGCGTGCAGCGGACCGGTTTCACTCAGGTCGGTGTCCAGCGCCACGTCGCCGACGAAGACCCGCGCGCGCCGCGGCGACAGCACCAGCGCTTCGCCCTCCTGCAGCTGCATCGCCAGGAACACGCGTGCCGGCAACTGCGCCTCGATGATCGCGTCGCCGCTGACCGTGTCGGCGGGCAGGCCGGTGGTGATGGCCGAATCGCTGAGCAGTTCGAGCTTGGCGGTCGGGCCGACGACCACCGCGCGGCTGAAGCGCACGTTGATGCCGTGCAGCCCCGGCGCGGGCCGGGCGATGTCGAAATCGTGCGGACGGACGAATGCGGTCGCAGCGACAGCGGCCGGGTCGGCGCCCGGATGCGGCGGCGCCTGGAGCGTCTCCAGCGCGTAGTCGCCGATCAGGATGCGGCCGTTCTCGCTGCGCCCCTGGAAGCGGTTCGCATCGCCCAGGAAGCCGTAGACGAAGGGACTCGCCGGGCGTTCCCACACGTCGCGCGGCGAGCCGCTCTGCTCGATCCGTCCGCGATTGATCACCACCACCCGGTCCGCCACCTCCAGCGCCTCTTCCTGATCGTGCGTGACGAAGATGCTGGTGACGTCGAGGTCCTCGTGCAGGCGCCGCAGCCAGCGGCGCAGTTCCTTGCGCACCTTCGCGTCGAGCGCGCCGAACGGCTCGTCGAGCAGCAGCACCTTCGGCTCGACGGCCAGCGCCCGCGCGAGCGCGATGCGCTGGCGCTGGCCGCCCGACAGCTGCGACGGGTAGCGGTCCGCGAGCCAGTCGAGCTGTACCAGCTTGAGCAGCGCGTGCACCTTGTCGCGGATCTCCGCCTTCGACGGCCGCTCGCCGCGCGGCTTGATCTTCAGGCCGAAGGCGACGTTGTCGAATACCGTCATGTGCCGGAACAGCGCGTAGTGCTGGAACACGAAACCCACCTGGCGCTCGCGCACGTGCACGTCGGTGCTGTCCTCGCCGGCGAACAGGATCTGGCCGCTGTCCGGCGCTTCGAGCCCGGCGATGATGCGCAGCAGCGTGGTCTTGCCGCAGCCCGAGGGGCCGAGCAGCGCGATCAGCTCGCCGGATTCGATATGCAGGCTGACGTCGTCGAGCGCCTGGAAGTCGCCGAAGCGCTTGTTGATGTGCTGGACTTCGATGCTCATGACGGTTCTCGTTTGGGGGCCGGCCGAGGGTTTGACAGCGGCTCCGCCGGCGCATTCGACAGCGGATCCGCCGGCGAACCCGCCGGCGCGAACGCGAGCGGCGACGGCAGGTCGTCGTCGCTCGGCCGCTCGCTGGGCAGCTCGGCGGTGCGGCGCAGTTCGCGCTCGTGCCGCCATTCGACCACCGACTTGATCAGCAGCGTCAGCAACGCGAGGAGCGCCAGCAGCGACGCGACCGCGAAGCCCGCCTGGATCTGGAACTGGTTGTAGAGGATCTCGACCTGTAGCGGGATCGTGTTGGTCTCGCCGCGCAGGTGGCCCGAGACCACCGATACCGCGCCGAACTCGCCCATCGCCCGGGCGTTGCACAGGATCACGCCGTACAGCAGTCCCCAGCGGATATTGGGCAGGGTCACATGCCAGAACGTCTGCCAGCCGCTCGCGCCCAGGACGATCGCCGCCTGTTCCTCGTCGCTGCCCTGCGCCTGCATCAGCGGGATCAGTTCGCGCGCGACCAGCGGCAGCGTCACGAACGCGGTGGCGATGACGATGCCCGGCACCGCGAAGATGATGCGGATGTTGTGGTCCATCAGCCAGGGACCGATCCAGCCCTGCGCGCCCAGCACCAGCACGTAGGACAGGCCGGCGACCACCGGCGAGATCGAGAAGGGCAGGTCGATCAGCGTCGTCAGCACCGCCTTGCCGCGAAACTCGAACTTGGCGATCGCCCAGGCCGCGGCCACGCCGAACACGACGTTCATCGGCACGCTGATCGCGGCGGTCAGCAGCGTGAGCTTGATCGCCGACCACGCGTCCGGGTCGGTCAACGCGTCGGTGTACGCGCCGATGCCCTTGCGCAGGGCCTCGACGAAGACGGTGGCGAGCGGCAGCACCAGGAACAGCAGCACGAACAGCAGCGCGATGCCGATCAGCGCGTAGCGCACCCACGGCGCTTCGCTGGTGCCCGCGCCGGCACGCGCGGACGCGCGCGAGGAGGCGGCGGTTCTCATGCGGCGGCCCCCGAGCGCAGGCGCCGCTGCCAGGCCTGCAGGCCGTTGATCAGCAGCAGCAGCACGAACGACGTCACCATCAGCACGACGGCCACCGCCGACGCGCCCGCGTAGTCGAACTGCTCGAGCTTGACGAGGATCAGCAGCGGGGTGATCTCCGACACCATCGGCATGTTGCCGGCGATGAAGACCACCGAGCCGTATTCGCCGACGGCGCGCGCGAAGGCCATCGCGAAGCCGGTCAGCAACGCCGGGGAGATCGCCGGCAGGATCACCCGGGTGAAGATCTGCAGCCGGGTGGCGCCCAGGCTCGCCGCGGCTTCCTCGAGTTCCGCCTCGGTGTCCTCCAGCACCGGCTGCACGGTGCGCACGACGAAGGGCAGGCTGATGAAGGTCAGCGCGACGACGATGCCGGCGGGGGTGTACGCGAGCTTGATGCCGAGCGGCTCCAGATACTGGCCCACCCAGCCGTTGCTGGCGAGGATCGCCGTCAGCGCGATGCCCGCGACGGCGGTCGGCAGCGCGAACGGCAGGTCGACCAGCGCGTCGACCAGACGCTTGCCGGGAAATTTGTAGCGCACCAGTACCCAGGCGATCAGCAGCCCGAACACCAGATTGATCAGCGCCGCGGCGAACGCGCAGCCGAACGTGACGCGGTAGGTGGCCAGCACCCGGGGCGAGGCGACCGCCGCGACGAATTCGGCCCAGCTCAGTCCGGCCGCCTTGATGAAGAGCGCGGACAACGGCACGAACACCATCAGGCACAGATAGAACAGGCTGTAGCCGAGCGTCAGGCCGAAGCCGGGCAGCACCCGCCGCTTGCGGCGCACGCCGCGGGCGTGGCCCGGGCCGGGCGCGCCGGCCGCGCCGTCATATCCCGGCATGCGCCCGTTCGGAACAGGCCCGTCCGGGGCATCCCTGTCCGGGGTCTGCCCGCCCTTCATCCTTACGCCGCTCGTCCCCATCCGTCGTTAGCCTTTGGTGTAGATCTGATCGAAGGTGCCGCCGTCGGCGAAATGCGTCGCGTCGGCCTTGGCCCAGCCGCCGAACGCGCCGTCGATCGTCACCAGATTGATTGTCGGAAACTGCTTCGCATACTTCGCCTTCGCCGCCGCGCCCACCGGACGGTAGAAGTTGCGGCCGATCACGTCCTGCGCCGGGTCCGAGTACAGATAGGACAGGTAGGCTTCGGCGACGGCGCGCGTGCCCTTGCGGTCGACGTTCTTGTCCACCACCGCCACCGTCGGCTCGCAGAGGATGCTGACGCTGGGCGCGACGATGTCGAATTTGTCGTGGCCGAATTCGTTCGACGCGAGGAACGCATCATTCTCCCACGAGATCAGCACATCGCCGACGCCGCGCTGCGCGAAGGTGATCGTCGATCCCCGCGCGCCGGAATCGAGCAGCGGCACGTTCTTGAACAGCTTGCCGATGAAATCCTTCGCGCCGGCATCGCCGCCGAAATGCTGGCGGCCGTATTCCCAGGCGGCCAGATAGTTCCAGCGCGCGCCGGCCGAGGTCTTCGGGTTCGGCGTGATCACCGCGACGCCCGGCTTGACCAGGTCGCCCCAGTCCTTGATGCCCTTCGGATTGCCTTTCTTGACCAGCAGCACGATGGTCGAGGTGTACGGCGCCGAGTTGTTCGGCAGGCGTTTCTGCCAGTCCGGCTTGATCAGACCGCCGTGCTTGACGAGCGCGTCGACGTCGGGCGCGAGGCCCAGGGTCACCACGTCGGCATCCACGCCGTCGATCACGGTGCGCGCCTGCTTGCCGGAACCGCCATGCGACTGGCGCACCGTGACGCTCTGTCCGGTCTTCTGTTTCCAGTACGCGGCGAACACCTTGTTGTATTGCTCATACAGTTCGCGCGTCGGATCGTAGGACACGTTGAGCAGCTCTATCGCCTTGGGATCGGCTGCCCAGGCGCCGCCGAGACCGGCCACGCCGGTGCCGGCCAGGGCTGCCGCCATCAGTCTTTTTGTGAATTCGCGTCGGTTGTTCGTCATGGTGCTCTCTCGATCCCGGGGTTTCCAGCGGGCAATTATAGGGATGCCCTCCTCCGGAGATGGGGCCAAAAGCGTCGAAATGGACGACTTTTTAGTAATGTGTTTATGCGTCGCAGCGCTGTCGCGGCCCGCGCCCGGGTCGTCGCGTCCCGCGACGCGCGGCCGGAGTTGCGGAAAACGGCGTCGGCCGTGAGACAATCCCGGGCATCGGTCCCGGACGCGGACCGGCCTTTGGTATTCCAGGAGTCAGAATGTTCGGCGATATCGCCCGTTTCTTGATCGACATCGTTTTCACGTTGTTCGGCGCCGCGTTGATCCTGCGGGTCTGGATGCAGGCCGTGCGCCTGCCGCCGCGCAACCCTTTCTCGCAAGGCGTCTTCCAGATCACCGACTGGCTCGT
>JBPBQT010000320.1:0-6787 GCA_050955065.1 Janthinobacterium lividum
GCGAAGGATTTCCAGCAGGAGACCGGCATCGCGGTGAAGATCCGCAACGGCGAGGGGCCGGCGATGGCCGCGCAATTGCTGGTGGAGGGCGCAGCGTCGCCGGCGGACGTCTATTTCACCGAGAACTCGCCGGAACTGGTGCTGCTCGATGAAAAGGGCCTGTTGGCCAAGACCGACGCCGCCACGCTCGCAACCATTCCCGCCAGGTTCAATTCGCCGCAGGGCGACTGGGTCGGCGTGCTCGCCCGCGAGAACGTGCTCGCGTACAACACGAAGAAGATCAGCGCCGCGCAACTGCCGGCGTCACTGATGGATCTGACGAAACCGGAGTGGCGGGGCAAGGTCGGCATCGCGCCCAGCGACGGCGATTTCCTGCCGGTGGTCAGCGCGGTGATCGCGATGAAGGGCGAGGCCGACGCGCTGCAATGGCTCAAGGGCCTGAAGAAGAACGCCCAGATCTTCGACGACGACGAAGGCGTGGTCGCCGCGGTGAATCGGGGCGGCGTGGCGACGGGTCTGGTCAACAACTACTACTGGGCACGCCTGCACACGCAACTGGGCGACGGCGCGACGCAAAGCGCGATCCATCATTTCGGCCAGCATGACGTTGGCGCGCTGATCAACGTCTCGGGCGCCGCGGTGCTGAAATCGAGCAGGAACCAGCCGGAAGCCCAGCGCTTCCTCGCCTATCTCGTGAGCGAGCGCGCGCAGACGCTGATGGCCAAGGGCCGGATCGTCTTCGAGTATCCGCTGCGCGCCGGCGTCGCGCCGGACCCATTGCTCAAGCCCTTCGACCAGCTCGAACCGCCGGCGCTTTCCGTCGAACAGCTGGGCGACGACAGCCAGGCCGCGAAGCTGATGCGTCAGGCCGGTCTGCTGTAGGCCTGGATGAAGCGGCCCGGCGAAGTGCCTGGGAACGCGCTCGGGAATATGTCCGGTGACATGCCCGCCACGGCGCCACGCGTCCGCGGACGCCGACGCGCGCCCGCGGCATTGCTGCTGGCCGCGGGCCTGTGCGCATTGCTGGTGTTCCTGCCGATCGCCTACACGGTCTACCGGGCGGCCACCTACGGCTGGGACGACACGATCGAACTGCTGTTCCGGCCGCTGGTCGGCGAACTGCTCGTCAACACCGCGCTGATCACCGTCTCGGCCACGCTCGCGTCGGCGGTGATCGGCACCGCATGCGCGTGGTTCGTCGAACGCAGCCGGTTGCCGGGGCGGCGCGTGTGGGCGGCGCTCACGGTCGCGCCGCTGGCGATGCCGGCCTTCATCACCAGCTATGCGTGGGTGTCGCTGAGCCTGGAATTGCAGGATTTCGCCGGCGCGTTGCTGGTCATCACCACCGCGTATTTTCCGCTGGTCTATCTGCCGGTGGCCGCCGCGCTGCGCGGCATGGACCCGGCGCTGGAGGAAAGCGCGCGCGCGCTCGGCTGCGGGCCCGTGACCGTGTTCGTACGGGTCGTGCTGCCGCAGTTGCGCCCGGCCTTGCTGGGCGGCATGCTGCTGGTCGCGCTCGGTGTCCTGTCCGAATTCGGCGCCTTCACGCTGCTGCGCTTTCGCACGTTCACCACGCAGATCTACGCGGTGTACCGGACGAGTTTCGATGGCGGGGGCGCGTCGATCTTCGCCTGCCTGCTGATCGTGGTCTGTCTCGTCTGCCTCGCGTTAGAGATGCGCGTGCGCGGCGCGGCGCGTTACGAACGGCTCGATCGCGGGGCGCGGCGCGCGGCGCTGCGCTACGAACTGGGCCGCTGGAAATGGCTGGCGGTGGCGGGCTTCGCGGCGTTGTCGCTGGTCACGCTCGGCGTGCCGCTGGGCATGATCGGCTACTGGCTCACGCAAAGCGGCGCGGCGGCGGTGACGCCCGCCGAGGTCTCGCCGGAGTTGTTGTTCGACGCCACCTGCGCATCGCTCGGCTATGGCGTGGCGGCGGCCGTCGTCACCACGCTGCTGTGCATCCCGCTTGCCTTCGTGCTGGTGCGCTTTCCCACGCGCCTGGCGACGCTTTTCGAGCGCACCGTCTTTCTCGCCCAGGGCATTCCCAGCCTGGTGATCGCGCTGGCGATCGTCTCGCTCGCGGTGCACGCGGTGCGGCCTTTGTACCAGAGCGCGACGCTGCTGGTGCTCGCCTATGCGATTCTTTTCATGCCGCTTGCGCTGGTCAGCGTGCGCGCGGCGATCACGCAGGCGCAGCCGCGGCTCGAGGAAACGGCGCGCGCGCTGGGGTTGAACTGGGCGCAGACCGCGTGGCGGGTGCTGCTGCCGCTCGCCGCGCCCGGTCTGGGCGCCGGCGCGACGATGGTCTTCATCGCCGTGGTCACCGAACTCAATTCGACGCTGCTGCTCTCGCCGATCGGCACCCAGACGCTGGCCACCCAGGTCTGGACCGATACCGCGACGCTCGCGTTCGCCGCCGCGGCGCCGTACGCGGCGTTGCTGGTGGGGGTCTCGCTGTTGGGCTCGGTCGTGCTGTTCGCGCTGCTCGGGCGTTCGGCGGTGAAGGGCGGGGGCGGGGCGGCGGCAAGCGTCGCGCAGGCGATCGGCGCGCTGGATGAGACGCACACCGGGAGCGCGAACGATGGACCGCACGCTGCATCGCGCGACGGATCTCGCGATGCGCCACACGACGGACCGCATGACGGATCTCGCGATGCGCCATATGGCGGACCGCATGACGGATCTCGCGATGCGCCATATGGCGGACCGCATGCCGCACGGCATGGCGAACACAACGGCGTGAAACCCGGCACGCAAGGAACGGCATGAGCGAACTTCACGTGCGGGGGCTGCGTAAAGCCTTCGATGGACATCCCGTGCTGCATGGCGTCGACCTGAACGTCGAGCGCGGCACCGTGCTGGCGCTGCTCGGTCCTTCCGGCAGCGGCAAGACCACGTTGCTGCGGCTGCTGTGCGGTTTCGAGCGCGCCGACGGCGGTGTCGTCGAGATCGACGGACAGCGTGTCGTCGACGAAGGGCGGCACGTGCCGTCCGAGCGGCGGCGCATCGGTTACGTGGCGCAGGACGGCGCGCTGTTTCCGCATCTGTCGGTCGCCGACAATATCGTGTTCGGCCTGCCGCGCCAGCAGCGGCGCGCGCGCCATCGCGTCGACGAACTGCTCGAACTCGTCGGATTGCCCGCCGCGTACGGCGCACGCGCCCCGCAGGCGCTTTCGGGCGGTCAGCAGCAACGCGTCGCGCTGGCGCGCGCGCTCGCGCCGTCGCCCACGCTGGTGATGCTCGACGAGCCGTTCTCGGCGCTCGACGCCGCGCTGCGCATCGAAACCCGCGACGCGGTGACCACGGCGCTGGCGGCCACGGGCGCCACCGCCGTGCTGGTCACGCACGATCAATCCGAGGCGCTGTCGCTGGGGCACGAGGTCGCGGTTCTGTGGCAGGGGCGTCTCGCCCAGATCGCGACGCCCGATCGCCTCTATCGCCGCCCCGCGACGCTGGCGCTGGCCGCGTTCGTCGGCGAGGCGGTGGTCCTGCCCGGCGTCGTCGCGGGCGACGCCGTCGATTGCGCGCTTGGCCGCCTGCGTCTGGCCGAACCGATGGGCGCGGTGTCGGGCGCGGTGTCGGTGATGGTGCGCCCCGAACAGATTCGCGTGCTGCCCGCCGGCGAGACGCCGATGCCGGGCGCCACCGCCGCACGCGTCGAAAAACGCACCTTCTACGGCCATGACGCGAGCATCGACTTGCGCCTGACGGCGGGCGGCGATACGGTGCGCATTCGTGTGGTGGGCTATCGCAGTCCGCAGGTGGGGGAGCAGGTCATGCTGAGCGTCGAGGGTGAGGCGCAGGTGTATCCGAGCGCGCCCGCGTAGGGCAACGTTCCTCTTCGATCATATGGAACATCTCTTCCGGCGTGGCGACCGGCGCGCGCGGCAAATCGCGCAGCGCACCGAGCACGATTTCACGGTCTCGCAAACTGCCAAGCGAAATTTCGCCGATCACATAGGGATGAGCCAGAACACGCTCCTCGACAAGGAGGCTCGTCAGCATGGGAGCCCTCCAAACTTCAGATGTCCACCATATTACCGGCTGATGCCTGAATAAGTGCGCGTCTTTCCCTCCAACGGCGTGCGCGCACGACCGGCCACAGGGGAATTTTGAATCGGATGCGCCAGATTGCCCGAGCGGCCAGCCAAATGGCGTTCCCTCACGAAACGTCGGCAAAGTGCCGTACGGCGAGGTGGCGGACCTCGCCTCGTTCCTATGGCATTACCTAGTTGTTTTCAGCACGTGCCTTGATAACATGCTGGATTTGCCGATTATTCCTGTGGCGCTGGAAATCCGGTCCCTCGCGTCGGTCTGGCGGTCTGTTTGATCGTTCGCCTCGTCGCACGCAAACGCCGAATGTTCGGGCCCGACGCTTGGAGACTCACCCGTGAGCCTTACCGTTTCCGGATCGAATGCAAGACCCCGCAAAACGCCGTTGAACCGGGCGCAGATCGTCGGCTTCTGGGGCGCATGGGCCGGCTGGACGCTCGACGGCATGGACTCGTTCATCTACGCGCTGGTGCTCGCGCCCGCGCTGACCGAACTGCTGCCCCGTTCGGGCTACGCGGCCACCCCCGGCAACATCGGGCTGGCGGGATCGATCCTGTTCGCCACGTTCCTGGTCGGCTGGGGCTGCTCGTTCATCTGGGGACCGATCGCCGACCGCTACGGCCGCACCCGCGTGCTGGCGGCCACCATCTTCATGTTCGCGATCTTCACCGGCCTGGCCGCCACCGCGCACAGCGTCTGGTCGCTGGGGATCTATCGTTTTCTCGCCGGCGTGGGCATCGGGGGCGAATGGGCGCTGGCCGGCACCTATGTCGCCGAGTCCTGGCCCGAGGACCGGCGCAAGATGGGCGCCGGCTATCTGCAAACCGGCTACTACGCCGGGTTCTTCCTCGCCGGCGTGCTCAACTACACGATCGGCGCGGCGTTCGGCTGGCGCATGATGTTCCTGTGCGGGGCCGTGCCGGTGGTGTGTTCGATCGTCGTCCTGCTGCGCGTGAAGGAAACGGCGAAATGGCAGTCCACCGTCCGGCCTGCCGACGCGGCCCCGGTGGTCACCGTCCCGCCCTTGCGCGCGATCCTCTCGGGCGCCTACCGGCGACGCACCCTCGTCGCGGCGACCCTGCTGACGGTGGCGGTGGTGGGCCTCTGGGCCGGCGCCGTCTATGAACCCTCCGCGGTCATCCAGCTTGCCCTCAAGGCCGGCTACGGCAAGGTGGAGGCGTCGCGCGCGGCGTCGCTGGCCACCGGGGTGCTGTCGATCGGCACGATCCTCGGATGCCTCGCGCTGCCGCCGATGGCCGAGGCGCTGGGCCGCCGCAAGACCCTGGCCGTGTATTTTCTCGGCATGGCGGCCACGATCTGGATCACGTTCGGCTGGGTCTTCTACGCGCCGCACGCGCTGCTGCCCTTCATCGCCTGTCTCTTCGTGCTGGGGTTCTTCGGCGGGAATTTCGCGCTGTTCAGCCTGTGGCTGCCCGAGCAGTACGAAACGCGGGTGCGCGCGACGGCATTCGCCTTCTGCACGTCGATCGGCCGCTTCATCGGCGCGGGCATCAATTTCCTGATCGGCGGGCTCGTTCTGCATTTCGGCACCCTGGGGCTGCCGGTCGCGTTGACGTCGATCGTCTTTCTCGTGGGCCTCGCGGTCATCCCGCTGGCCCCCGAAACGAAGGGCATGCCGCTTCCCGACTGACCTCGCGCGCGCCGCGTCCGACACACGGCCGGGTAATTGATGCAAATCATTGCGCAGGCAGGGTAAACCTCCTACCTTGAAACCAGCGCCGTCGGCACGCCCGGTGGCCCCTGCGCTTTTTCTACAGGAAAGGATTCTATGACTGCTGTCACCGCGGAACCGGACCGGGCCATTCGAGGCTGGGACACGATGCGCCGGGCCAAGGCCGAACGCCTGCAGGCGGCGGCGCCCTTCGCCACCGGCAAGGTGCTTGCAACCGGGCAACTCGTCGACGCATTGCAGGCCATCATCCGCCCGGGCGACCGGGTCGCGCTCGAAGGCAACAACCAGAAACAGGCGGACTTCCTCTCGCGCTCGCTTGCCCGGGTCGATCCCGCCCGGCTGCACGACCTGCATCTGCTGATCTCGACGATCAGCCGGCCCGAGCATCTCGATATCTTCGAGAGCGGCATCGCGCGCAAGCTCGATTTCTCGTTCGCGGGGCCGCAGAGCCTGCGCGTCGCGCAACTGCTCGAGGACGGCAAGCTGGAGATCGGCGCGATCTACACCTACGTCGAGCTGTACGCGCGCATGTTCATCGACCTCACGCCGAACGTCGCGCTGGTCTGCGCGGTGCAGGCCGATCGCGAGGGCAATCTGTACACCGGCGCGAACACCGAGGACACGCCGACCATCGTCGAGGCGGCGGCCTTCCGGCATGGCGTGGTGATCGCGCAGGTCAACGAGATCGTCGACACGCTGCCGCGCGTGGACATCCCCGCGTCGTGGGTCGATTTCGTCGTGCGGGCGGACCGGCCGTTCGCGCTCGAACCGCTGTTCACACGGGACCCGCGGCACATCGGCGAGCTGCAGATCCTGATGGCGATGATGGTGATCCGCGGCGTGTACGAGAAGCACGGGGTGACGACGCTGAACCACGGCATCGGCTTCGACACCGCGGCGATCGAACTGCTGCTGCCCACCTATGGCGAGTCCCTCGGACTCAAGGGAAAGATCTGCCGGAACTGGGCGCTCAACCCCCATCCCACGCTGATCCCCGCGATCGAGAGCGGCTGGGTCGAGAGCATCCATTCGTTCGGTGGC
>JBPBQT010000321.1:0-6656 GCA_050955065.1 Janthinobacterium lividum
GGCATGCCATGATGCCAGCTGAACCACTGCCGCGCCTGGCGCCGGCCGGCGCCCCGATGCCGCTGGAGCTGCCGCCCGGACAGCCGGTCGTGCTGATCGTCGACGATACGCCGGACAACCTGTCGTTGCTGTCGAGCGCGCTCGACAGCGCCGGCTACGCGGTGCTGGTGGCCCTCGACGGGCGCTCGGCGCTGGAGCGCATGGCGCGCATCGTGCCGGACGTCATCCTGCTCGATGCGATCATGCCGGGCATGGACGGCTTCGAGACCTGCGAGCGGATCAAGGCGAACGCCGCCTACCGGCATGTGCCGGTGATCTTCATGACGGCGCTGACCGAGACCGAACATGTCGTCAACGGTTTTCGCGTCGGTGGCGTCGACTACGTGACCAAGCCGATCCGGCCCGACGAGGTCGTCGCGCGGGTGACCGCCCACGTGCGCCGCGCGGCCAGCCAGCGGCATGCGGATCTGGTGCTGGAACTCAGTTCCCGGGCGGCGGTCATCGCGACCCGGCACGGCGAGATCCAGTGGCACAGCGCGCAGGCACCGGCGCAATTGGCGCATTTCTTTCCCGGCGCCGGGTCCGCGGCCCGGGCGCCGGTGCCGGGTGAGCCGGCGTCCGGCGAGCAGACGCCGCTCGTGCGCCTGCCCGACCCGCTGCGCGACTGGCTGGCCCGCTGTGCGGGCGCTATGCCGGGAGCCGCGGACGCGTCGACGGAACTCACGCGCATCCTGCCCGATGGCGACCGGCTGGTCGCGCGCGTGGCCGGCGCGGCCACGCGGGGCAGCTGGATCGTGATCTTCGAGGAGCATGCCGACCGGCGCGACATCGCCGGACTCGAGGCGAAGTTCGCGCTGACGCATCGCGAAGCCGAGGTGCTGCTGTGGCTGTCGCGGGGCAAGACCAACCGCGATATCGGAGAAATCCTGAAAATGATGCCGCGCACGGTCAACAAGCATCTCGAGCGGGTCTTCGTCAAGCTGGGCGTCGAGACGCGCACGGCGGCCGCCGCCGCCGCCTTGCACGTGGCGCGCTGGACGCGGTGACGGGAGGGCTTACCCCGCCTCGTTCGCCTGCGCGACGGCATGCCGGATCGCGGCGTTGCGGGCGGTCGCGCGTTGCCATTCCAGCCAGGCGGCGCGCAGCCGCTTCGACGACACCAGTTGCGCGAAACCGAGCCGTTCGGCGAGCAGTTCGTCCGATTCGCCCGCCTCGAACAGCGTCGCCGCGTAGGCGTTGCGCAGCGTCTGCGGGCTGATGCGCGCGGTGCGCACGCCCAGCAGGCCGGCGCGCTCGACGAGTTCGTCGATCGCCCGCAGGACGGTGGCCTTGTGCATCGGCTTGCCGCCGCGGCCCGCCGGGAACACGAGGTCGCCACCGACCTCGGCCAGCGCGCGCGCCGCCAGCCAGCGCTCGACGATGCGCAGCGCCAGCGGCGGCACCGGCACGTGACGCGAGTAGCGGGGGTCCGCCGCCTCGACCAGCACGCGCGCGTCGGCGCTCCGCGTGTCACTATGCAGTATGCAGCGCAGCGGCAACGTCTCGGCTTCGCTCAGCTTGAGCCCGCAACCCAGCATCAGCGCCGCGAGCGCCCGGTCGCGCACGTCGCGCCAGTGCATCGGCTGACGTGACGCATCGGCATGCCGCGCACCGGCCGCCGCAGTGTCCCCGGCGTCCACCGCATCATCGTCGACCGCGCGTGCCAGCTCCCCCCAGAACCGTTCGCGTTCGCTCTCGGACAGGAACCCGGTCGGCGCGTTCGAACGGGTATCGGTCCAGGGGGCGTCCACCGAGCGCGCGACCGGGCGAGCCGGATTGCCGGCCGAAGCCGCTTCCTGGAACATGTCGTCGAACACGCGCTCCATGATCCGCAGATAACGGGCGCGCTGCTGCCGCTTGACGTCGAGCGTGCCGACGAACTCGTCGATCAGCGACGGTTCGGTGCTCATCAGGGTACGGCCGCGCTCACCCAGCCAGTCCAGGAAGTGGTTGAACTGCGCCCGGTACACGTCGGCCGACGAGCCGCGGAAATTGCGCGAGGCGAGCCAGGCGTCGAACGTCTTGCGAGGGTCCACCGCCCAGTCCGCAGACGACTGATTGAAGAGGTCCGGATGCATGCAAGGGGCTTCCTGAGGTAGTCTGTCGGGTATTGCTGCATGTTAACCCATGCGCCTGAATGAATCCGGGCCAATCCACCGGCCCCATACCGGGAACACGCTTTTGTCCACGACATCCATCCTGCTGCTCGAAGGTATCCATACCACCGCATCCGACCTGCTGGTCGACGCGAAGCTCGACGTGCGCCGCCATGCGTCCGCGCTGCTCGGCGAGGAGCTGCACCGCACGCTCGACGGCGCCGAACTGCTCGGCATCCGCTCGGCCACCCATCTGGTCGCCGACGATTTCACCTCGCAGAAACAGCTGTTGTCGGTCGGGTGCTTCTGCATCGGCACCTCGCAGGTCGACCTGAAGGCGGCGGCCGCCGCCGGCGTGCCGGTCTTCAACGCGCCGTTCTCGAACACCCGCTCGGTCGCCGAGCTTGTGGTCGCCGAGGCGGTGCTGCTGATGCGCCGCGTGCCGGAGAAGACCACGCTCGCGCACGCGGGCGTCTGGGCCAAGGGCGCGGCGGGAGCGTTCGAGGCGCGCGGCAAGACGATCGCGGTGATCGGCTATGGCAATATCGGCTCGCAGGTGGGCGTGCTGGCGGAATCGTTCGGGATGCGGGTCGTCTACTACGACGTGCAGGCGAAACTGGGCCTGGGCGTGGCGCGCGCCGCGGCGACGCTTGCCGACGCGGTGGCGAACGCCGATGCGGTCACCCTGCACGTGCCCGCCACCGGCGCGACCACGGGCATGATCGGCGCCGCGTTGCTGCGCAAGTTCAAGAAGGGCGCCGTGCTGATCAACGCGTCGCGCGGCAAGGTGGTGGATATCGATGCGCTCAAGGCGGCGCTCGACGACGGGCACCTGGGCGGCGCGGCGATCGACGTCTTTCCGACCGAGCCCGCGAACAACCAGCTGCCGTTCGAGAGCGTGCTGCGCGGCACGCGCAACGTCATCCTGACGCCGCATATCGGCGGCAGCACGCAGGAGGCGCAGGAGAACATCGGCATCGAGGTGGCGGCCAAGCTGGTCAGCTACCTGCGCACCGGCGCGACGACCGGCGCGGTGAATTTCCCCGAGATCTCGCCCGGTCCGCTGGTCGGCAAATGCCGCGTGCTGAATATCCACGGCAACGCGCCGGGCGCGCTCGCGCGCCTGAACACGGTGTTCGCGACCAATGGCGCGAACATCCTGGCGCAGCAGTTGCAAACCCGTGGCGAAATGGGCTATGTGATCACCGATCTGGACCGCACGCCCTCGTCGTCGGCGCTGGAAGAGCTCGGTCTGGATCCGCACTTCATTCGCACGCGCGTGATCTGCGATCACGACACGCTGAGCGATGTCGAGGACGATGACACGCAGGGGGGGTGAACGGCGGACGTGTGGCCTGACTGCGGTCCGATTGCGGTCCGCATGCGGCGCCTGAATCGCATCAAAGTGTAACTTCGCCGCACGATTTCGCCGGATCTCGGTAAATTCTGCGAAGTGGCGAGCGCGGCCGTCCACGTGGAGGTCCGCGGAGCTTGCCCGCGCGGCATGGAACGACCTTTGCATGACAGGGCGCGCAATATCAAAGCATTAATGGAGACAGATGAATGACTGAACGCTTGCAGCGCCCTTCGCGCCTTCCCTGGATTGGTGCCGCGCTGGTCGCGGGTACGGCCCTGGCGGGCGCCGCGGCCTGGAACCGGCGCCAGGCGGAACGCGCCGAGCGCCGCGCACCGGCCACCGGCCGCTTCGTCGAGGTGGACGGCGCCCGGCTGCATTACATCGAGAAAGGCGAGGGCCCGGCCGTGGTGCTGCTGCACGGCAACGGCACGCAGGCGACCGATTTCGTCGCCAGCGGCCTGTTCGACCTGCTGGCGCGCCGGCATCGCGTGATCGCCTTCGATCGTCCGGGTTTCGGATACAGCGACCGGCCGGGTGGCCGCCTGTGGACGCCCTCCGCGCAGGCGACGGTGCTGCGCGCCGCGTTCGAGAAGCTCGATATCGACGATGCCGTCGTCGTCGGACACTCGCTGGGCGCGTCGGTGGCGATGGCGCTGGCGATCGAATCGCCGGAGGCGGTACGCGCTCTCGTGCTGCTGGGCGGATACTTCTATCCGACGCCCCGCATCGAAACGTTGTTCGGTCTGCAGGCGCTGCCGCTCATCGGCCCGGTGCTGAGCAACACCGTCGTGCCGCTGGCGACGCGGCTGATGTCGCGTCTGATGAACCGGCGCATGTTCTCGCCGCACGCGGTGGCGCCGAAATTCGAGGCCCTCGTGCCGCGCGGCATGCGCGCGCGGCCGTCGCAGGTCGGGGCAACCGCGGCCGACGGCGGCATGATGGTGCCGGCGGCATTCAAGATGCGGCGTCGTTACTGGGAAGTGATGCAGCCGACGACGATCTTCACGGGAGACGCCGACCGGGTGGTCGATCCGGGCCGCCAGTCGATGCGTCTGCATCGCGAGATGGCGCACAGCGACCTGCGGATCCTGCCGCGCGTGGGCCACATGCTCCATTACGCCGCGGGCCGCAAGATCGCCGCCGTGGTCGCGCAGTACGCCACGCCGGAATGACTGCCGGACTTCGCTGCCGAACCTGACCGCCAGACCGGCGCAGCCTGGGACGAAACAGGATGACGATGCTGGTGTATCTGGGCGCCGCGCTGGCCGAGATCGCCGGCTGTTTCGCGTTCCGGGCCTGGCTGCGGCTCGGCCGCTCGGTTGGGATCTGGCGGGCACGACGTCGTGCGTGGCCGGCGCGCTGCTGATCCTGTTCGGTCCGAGGACCGCGTAGGCGAGGCGTGCGGGCACGTCACATGGTCGACCCTTGGGCGGGAGGACCATGCGAGTGCAGGTCGCGAGCGCCATGGGAGCCGCGTGATCTTGCCGTACGCCGTATCTTCGACGTTATCCTGACCCTGACAACGACGCAATCCAATTTCTTCCGGGAACCCATCATGCAGGAAAATCATCCTTCGACCCCGCCCGCGGGCGCGGTCGCACCGTCTTCCGGACCCGACCAGCAGGCGATCGAATTCGCCCACCAGGTATTCGAATGCGCGCGGCGCGGCGACGCCGTCATGCTGGGGCGTCTGATCGACAAGGGGTTGCCGCCGAACCTGCGCAACGACAAGGGCGACAGTCTGGTGATGCTGGCCAGTTACCACGGGCATGCCGAGGCGGTGCGGGTATTGCTGAGCAAGCAGGCCGACCCGAACCTGAGCAACGACAACGGTCAGCTGCCGATCGCCGGCGCCGCGTTCAAGGGTTACCGCGACGTGATCGAGGCGTTGCTGGCGAACGGTGCCGAGGTCGACGGCGCATCCGCCGACGGACGCACCGCGCTGATGATGGCGGCGATGTTCAATCGCACCGAGATCGTCGACTTGCTGATCGCGCACGGCGCGAATCCCGACGCGACCGACGCCAATGGCGTGACCGCGCTCGACGCGGCGCGGCGCATGGGCGCGCCGGCGACCGAGGCGCAGCTCGCCGCCCGGCTGACGGGCAACGGGAAAGACGACCCGGCCTCCGGGCCGGGCGCCGCCGCCGCGCCGAAGGACCCCGCATGATCAAGGGAATCATCTTCGACAGCGACGGCACGCTGGTCGACAGCGAGACGCTGTCCGCGCAGGTGGTCGTCGAGTTGCTGCGCGAGCGGGGCATCGACATCGACTATGAGGAAGCGCTGCAACGTTTCAGGGGTTCGGAGTTCGCGAAATTCGCCGGCCGTCTCGCCGTCGACAGGGGACTGACCGGCATCCCGGAATTCACCGTCGAATTCCGGGAGCGCAGCCGCGCCCGCTATGCGCAGGAACTGCTGCCGATGCCGGGCGCGCTGGAACTGGTCAGCACGCTGACGTTGCCGAAATGCGTCGCGTCGAACGGCCCGCGCGACAAGCTCGACACCTGTCTGGGTGCCTCCGGGCTCGCGCCGTATTTCGACGGGCTGGTGTTCAGCGCCTACGAGGTGGGCAGCTGGAAGCCCGCGCCGGGGCTGATCCTGCACGCCGCGCAGGCGATCGGCGTCGCGCCCGGGGATTGCTTGCTGGTGGAAGACAGCGTCGCCGGCATCGAGGCGGGTCTGGCGGCGGGCGTGCAGATCGTCGGCTACCGGCTGGAGCCCGACGTGCTGGCGCGTCTGAGCCAGCCGGTGCGGGTCATCGACGACCTGCTCGACGTGCGCGATCTGATCGCCGGTTGACGCGCGCGCCGTGCCGGGCCAGCGCGCGGGTTACGGTGCGGTGGTTTCCGAGGCTGGAGCGCTCATCGGGGCCGGAGGCAATGCCGGCGTCGGGGCGGTTGCCGGAACCGGGCCCCGCGCGGCAGCCGGGACGAGGGCGGGCATCAGGACCGGTTCGGGCAAGGCCGGCAACGGCTCGCTGTTGATCACGCCGCTGCGCACCGGCCGGCTGCGGATCACGGTCTTCAGGTAGTGATCGACCAGATTGAAGAAGCGGTCGTAGAAAGGACCAGCGGGAATCGTCTGGCTCGACACCTTCACCATCGAGTCGTTGTTCGAGCGGATCGGCAACGACACCGATCCCAACACGCTCAACCCGACGC
>JBPBQT010000322.1:0-6600 GCA_050955065.1 Janthinobacterium lividum
GCGAGGACAGCGTCGCGCCGGCCGCCGCGTGAAAACCGGTCTGCTGCGCCAGCATCGCCAGCACATCGGGCGTGGCATCGCCGCCGAGCGGCACCTCCTGCAGCGCGACCACGTCGGCGCCGATTTCCGCCAGCACGGCCGCGATCCGTTCGGGGGCGAAGCGTCCGTCGGTACCCACTGCGCCGTGGATGTTGTAGGTGGCGATTTTCAGGGGCCAGGGCGAATCGTGCGCCGTACGCGTGCGTGCGCGCTCGGCGCCGTCGCCGACGAGCACGTCGCGGGAATCCAGGCTTTCTATGACTCGGCTCCTCGAAGGTTACGGGCGGGCTTGCCGGCGGGCAGCGCGCGACGCTGGCGCACGGCTGCGGAAAAAACGCTGCAGCGGCACCGACAGGCCGACCAGCGCCGCACCGACGCCCGCGAGCACGAGAAACGCGCCCCACGTGGGGTGACGGATCGTGCTGACCAGGCGGTTCGCGAACGTCACCGTGATGACGATTCCCGGTCCCATGCCGATCAGCGTGCCCAGCAGATAGTCGCGCAGGCCGATCTGCGACGCGCCGGCGATGACGTTGACGAGGGTGAACGGCGCCACCGGCAGCACGCGCAGGATCACGACCGCAACCAGGCCGCGCTCGGCGAGCCGTTCGGACAGACCGTTGAGCCGTGCGCCGCCCAGCCGCCGGACGGTGTCGCGGCCCAGCAGGCGCCCCGCCGCATAGGTGAGCGCCGCGCTCGCCATCGTTCCCGCGAGCGCATAGGCGCTGCCCTCGAGCGCGCCGAACGCGATGCCCGTCGCGGCGATCAGCAGCGTGATCGGCATGGATATCAGGCCGCCCGCCATGTATGCCCCGATGAGGATGAGCGGGCTGAACGGTAATGCCGATAGTCTGTCTGTTAGTTGCACAAGGGCTGCCACATTCAGATAACGGCCAAGCGGGGTCCAGTGCCACACGCCTGCCGCCACGGCGATCAGCAACGCCAGCACGCCCAGCCGCGCGAAGCGTGTGCCCGAGGCACGGTGCGCGGTTTCGGGCACGAACTGCGCGATCAGCTTTTCCGCGGCCATCGGCGTTTCCGGATCGATCACCGATTCGCCCGGCACCAGCGCGTCGATATCGGGCGCGACGACGGGGTCGTGCGGCACGAGCGTGCGGGGCCCGCCGCGCAGCGTCTCGATCGTGCCGATCAGCGAGCCGCTCTGCGCCATCTGCCGGGCGACCGTTTCGACCGACTCCCCCAGGTGTTCGGCGAGCAGCCGGTCGCGCATCCGGGCGATCGCCGCGCCGATGCGCGCGTCGCCCGCGCCGTCGAGCGCGACGTTGCATTCGGTGTCGAGCACCATCGAGCGGTTGTTGAGATTCGCCGAGCCGACGAACAACAGGTCGTCGTCGACCACCATGACCTTGCTGTGGACATTGACGCACGCGTCGCCCAGCCCCGGCACTTCCGGACAGTACATGCGATAGCGCGCGGCGCCATGCGCGGTCTGTCTGAGGCTGCGGTGCAGGCGCGCGCGCAGCACCCCCATCGTGACCTCCTGCAACCAGCCGCCCTCGACGCGACGCGACAGGATCGCCACTTCCGGCCCGTCCGGCTCGGACAGACGTTGCAACAGCGCCGCGCCGACGATTCCCGACGTGAAGTACTGATTTTCGCAAAAAATGGCGTGTCGCGCCCGGTGCACCGCGTCCATATACATCTGCCGGATTTCCTGCACCGGTGCGCGCCCGGCATACTCGGGTTCGGTGCGGCAGATGGCCAGGTCGACGTTCTCGATATCGACCGCGCAGCCCTGCGGCCAGGGGTCGTGCGCGCTGGCCCGCATCCGAGCGGTGCGCAACGCGACGCGACGGCCGTTCGCGCGCAGCCAGCGCTCGCGCACGAGCTCGCCGATCGCGCCCGCCGCGGCGCCGTCGAACATCACCTGCACGTCGTGAAACGGCGCATACGCGTCGCCGTCCGCGTCGCGCCGCAACGGGTGTTGCGCGGCGTGCTCGGACGTGTCCCAGCGCGAGCGCGTCAGATCGAGCCCGCCGACGAAGGCCAGACGGTCGTCGATCAGCACCACTTTCTGGTGGTGCGAACCGCCCAGCGGGTGCCGTCCGTCCTGCTTGAAAACGAAGCGCCGGTGCGCATGCCATCCCATCCTGAAGACCGGCAGCCACTCGCGCTCGAACGCGTAGAGCATCGCGAAATCCCAGCTCAGCACGTAGATGCGCAGCGTGGGCCGGCGCGCAACGATCGCGTGGAGGAACTCGGCCAGCGGTTCGGGAAAGCCGTCATGGGCCCCGCCCGGGACGAGCTGCATCCGGCTGTCGATGTCCCAGCCGAGAATGAACACGGTCTGCCGCGCGTTGACGATCGCCTGCCGCAGCGCGGTGAAATACGCCGCGCCATCCACCAGCATCCGGAATCGGTCCGCATGCGCGACGCGCCAGCAATTGCTGCCCGGCCGGAAAAACGGCGGCGGCGTGGCGGACGGCGCGGTGGACGACATGCGGGGCGATTGCGGCGAATCCGGCAATGCATGCGGCGGTTGGGGGGACGTCATCCGGCTCGATTCAGACAGGGGTTACCGCGTCACCCAGCAAACCACGTTCCATGGAAACAGGCCGGACACCGTGCGTGCCTGCCCCGGCGATCTCGCCTGCGCTGCGCGCGCAATCGACGCAACCGGTCGCAGGAGTGGGAGAATGCCGGATTCGCGACGGTACCGCACCGTCGCCCGGACTCTGGATGCCTCATGAAAATCACGACGTGGAATGTCAATTCCCTGAAAGTTCGCCTGCCTCACGTGCTTGCCTGGCTGGCGGCCCATCCGGTCGACGCGCTCTGCCTGCAGGAACTGAAGCTGACCGACGACAAGTTTCCGGTCGCGGACATCTCGGCCGCGGGGTACCGGAGCTTCTACGCCGGTCAGAAGACCTATAACGGCGTGGCGATCCTCGTGCGCGACGGGGTCGCGATCGACGAGAGCGATCTGGTGCGCAACATTCCCGGCTTCGAGGATCCGCAGCAACGCGTGCTCGCGCTGACCCTCGACGGGGTGCGCGTGATCTCCGCGTATTTTCCGAACGGGCAGGCGCCGGGCACCGAAAAGTTCGCCTACAAGCTGCGGTGGCTGGACGCGCTGCAGGCGTGGATCGCGGGCGAACTGCATCGCTACCCGCAACTAGCGTTGACGGGCGACTTCAATATCGCGCCCGACGACCGCGATGTGCTCGACCCCGCGAAGTGGGAAGGACAGAATCTGGTGTCGCCGCAGGAGCGCGCCGCGTTCGTCGCACTGACGGGCCTGGGCCTGGTGGACAGTTTCCGGATGTTCGAGCAGACGGACAAGCACTTCAGCTGGTGGGATTACCGGATGTTCGCCTTCCGCCGCAATGCCGGCGCACGCATCGATCACGTGCTGCTCAGCCCGCCACTCGCCGCGCGGTGCACGGCCTGCGAGATCGACAGGACGCCCCGCGGCTGGGAGCAGCCGTCGGACCACGCACCCGTCACGGCGACCCTCGCCGATCCGTCCTAGCGCTCGCTTTCCCCGTCGCGCGCCTTACGGCTCCAGATCCAGCTCCTGGATCTTGCGCGTGATCGTGTTGCGGCCGATGCCGAGCCGTTCGGCCGCCTCGACCTTGCGCCCGCGCGTGAAATCCAGCGCTTCCTTGATGACCGCCGCCTCGAAGCGGCGCGTGACCTGGTCCATGACGTCGGGCGCGTTGTCGCGCAACAGACGCGCGACTTCACCGCGCAGGCCGCCCTCCCAGCCGGGAGCCGCGCTCTCGCCCGCCCCCCGCATCCCGCCGCCGGGCCCCGCCGCGCCGGCGTCTGCCGGATCCTGTCCCGCGGCCGGACCGAAGGCCGACGCCCCCCCGCCCGCGAGCGCGGCGCCGTACTCCGCGCCCGGCGTGTCGACGCCGATCGGCGCGCCGCTTTGCGTGCCCGACGCGTTGGACAGCAGGTCCGGCGGCAGATCCTTGATCTCGATGGTCTGCGCCGGTGCCATCACCGTCAGCCAGTTGCATAGATTTTCGAGCTGCCGGACGTTGCCCGGAAACGGCAGCGCGGACAGAAACGCCAGCGCGTTGTCCGTCACGCGCTTGGGCTCGACGCCGAGTTCGCGCGCGCTCTTGAGCAGGAAATGCCGGGCCAGCAGCGCGATGTCGTCGCTGCGTTCGCGCAGCGCCGGCAGCCGCAGCCGGATCACGTTGAGGCGATGATACAGATCCTCCCGGAACATGCCCTGGCGCACCCGCGTTTCCAGGTTCTGGTGCGTGGCGGCGATCACGCGCACGTTCGCGCGCAGCGGATTGTGGCCGCCCACGCGGTAGAACTGTCCGTCGGACAGCACGCGCAACAGGCGGGTCTGCAGGTCGAACGGCATGTCGCCGATCTCGTCCAGGAACAGTGTGCCGTTTTCCGCCTGCTCGAACCGGCCCTGGCGCATCGCCTGCGCGCCGGTGAACGCCCCGCGCTCATGTCCGAACAGCTCGGACTCGAGCAGATCCTTCGGAATCGCCGCGGTGTTCAGCGCGATGAACGGGCCGTTCGCGCGCGGACTGTGCCGGTGCAGCGCCCGCGCGACCAGTTCCTTGCCGGTACCCGATTCGCCGGTGATCAACACCGTCGCGCTCGAATTCGACAGGCGGCCGATCGCCCGGAACATGTCCTGCATCGCGCTGGCCTGGCCGAGCATTTCCGGCGCTTCCGAGGGCCGGTCGTCGGCAGGATGCTCGCCGCGCAGGCTCTCCTCCACCGCACGCCGGATCAGCTCGACCGCGCGATCGATATCGAACGGCTTGGCGAGATATTCGAAGGCCCCGCCCTGGAACGCCGCGACGGCGCTGTCCAGGTCGGAGAAAGCGGTCATGATGATGACCGGCAGACCCGGCAGATGCTCGCGCACGCGTTGCAGCAGATCCAGCCCCGAGCCGCCCGGCATGCGGATGTCCGACACCAATACCTGCGGGCTGTCGAATTCCAGCGCGCCGATCGCATCGCGGACATTGCTGAAACTGCGTGTCGCGAAATTTTCGCGCGCGAGCGCTTTCTCGATTACCCATCTGATCGATTGGTCGTCGTCTACTATCCAGATCGGCTTCATAGTGTTCTTGAAATGGGCGGTCGCCCGCCCGGGAGACTCGGACCGTGGTCCATCGGGGTGAAGACGCGGCTCAGCAATGCAGCGGCAGCGTGATCTGGAATTCGGTCTTGCCGGGCCGGCTCTCGCATTCGATGAGTCCGTCGTGCTGCTGGATGAAATTCTGCGCGAGCGTCAGGCCCAGACCGCTGCCGTCCTCGCGTCCCGAGACGAGCGGATAGAAGATGCGGTCGCGGATGTCCTCGGGAATCCCCGGCCCGTTGTCGGTAATACGCAAGTCCAGTGCCAATTTGCATTGCCGCTTGGCGATCGTCACCCGCCGCGCGATCCGCGTGCGGAATTCGATCATCGCCGTGCCTTCGGCGATCTGCGCGCGCAATGCCTCGGCGGCGTTGCGCACGATATTCAGCACCGCCTGGATCAACTGCTCCTTGTCGCCGCGCAGATCGGGAACCGACACGTCGAAATCGCGCCGGATCGTCAGGCCGCGCGGAAACTCGGCCAGGATCACCGCACGCACGCGTTCGAAGACCTCGTGGATATTGACGTCGCGCACGATGTGCGGATGCCGGTGCGGCTCCAGCAGCCGGTCCACCAGCGTCTGCAGGCGGTCCGACTCCTTGATGATCACCTGCGTGTATTCCTTCAACTCCCGCGCATTGGGCAACTCGTCGAGTTCGAATTCGAGCAGTTGCGCCGCGCCGCGAATCCCGCCCAGGGGGTTCTTGATCTCGTGAGCGAGATTGCGGATCAACTGCTTGTTGGCGGCGCTCAGATCCAGCAGCCGTTCCTCGCGGTCGTTGCGCAGCTTCTGCTCGTTCTCGAACAACTCCATCAGCAGGTATTCGGGCGCCGACTCCAGCACGCCGATGATCGCCTGGACACGCAACGGCTCGTGACCGGGGCGGTCCATCACCGCGTCGAGATGGGTCGTCTGGAAATAGTCCTGCGTGAGGGCGGTGAGGGCGGTGATCGCGGCGAGCGGCGCGTGATCGCTCGTGAACAGATCGTCCCAGGTCATCTGGACGAGCTGCCGCCGCGACAATTCGAGCATCGCCTCGGCGGCCGGGTTGGCGAACGCGATCTGCAGCGTGCGCCGCTCCAGCACCAGCACCACCGAGGGCAGCGCCTCCAGACCCGGCAACAGGCCGGAACCGGTCAATGCCGACGGTTCGTCCGCCGCATTCACTCCCGCCGGCGTCGTACGGCGGCCACGCATCAGGTTTTTGAGCACTATCGGGTTTTTCAATGCCATCATGGAGACCCACAAAACCGCAACGGGCGTTGCGCGAAGCCGCGGCAGGCGGCTCGCGAACCGCGACAGGCGGCGCGGCGCGCCTGTCGCCGCCGCCGTCGGCTGAAAATGCCGACAAAAAAAGGGGGCGGTTGCGCCGCCCCCTTTTTTCCGTACGGAGCTCTGCGACTGACGCCGGCGCTCCCGCCCTATTCTCCAGGCCGCGGCCCGACATGCGTGAACGTCACGCGCATCGGGCCGTGCC
>JBPBQT010000323.1:0-6102 GCA_050955065.1 Janthinobacterium lividum
GGGGCGCGCCGCCTCGTCGATATCTGCCTCGACGCGGGCGTGACGCTGTTCGACAGCACCGATGTCTATTCCAAGGGCGCATCGGAGACGGCGCTGGGCTACGCGATCAAGGGCCGCCGTGACAAGGTCATCATTTCGACAAAGGCGAACCTGAGAGTCGGCGACGCGCCGAATCAGGTCGGTTCATCGCGCTTTCATCTGATCGCGGCGGTGAACGCGGCATTGACGCGGCTCGGAACCGATTATCTCGATATTTTCGAACTGCACGGCTTCGATGAGAAGTTATCCGTACTGGCACCAGCACCGCCATTGCGAACGGGCTCCGATGCCGGTGTAGCGGGCCGGCCGCTGGTCGTGCCATCGCTGCGCATCGTCGCCGCGCGATTCAAGAAATGCCGGATCGCGGCCGTTAACGGGGAAAGTGGGGAAGATGCGAGAGCATCGGCTCCGCATTGGACCCCGGACGTAAAGGACCATGCGCATCCGCGCTGCCGGTCTGCGCTCGCAGGAGCGGGAAAGCGGTCGTTGACGTCGGGGTTGGTCCGTTGCTCCTGACCCGTCCCCCTCACCGCAAACCATGCTCTCCACTTTTTTCCCAACTTCCCTGAACGGCAACAGCGTCGCCCAGTTCGAGCGGTATTCGATGGCCCGGTGTCGTCCGCTGTCGGTTGCGGCGATGGCCTTCGGGATCATGGCCTCCCTGATGTTCACGGCCGCCCACTGCGTGCTGCTGCGTTCGCCCGCGCCGTTGCTCGCGGCGTTGTGTCATGTGATCGTACTGGGCTTGCTGGTATGGGGGGCGGCCAGCGTCAAGCGCATTCGGGTCTCGGGCGTGTTCACGCTTCTCTATGTGCTGGTGCTGGAAGTCAGCGCGATGCTGAACTCGTCCGACGCGAAAACGCCGCTGCTCTGGATCTTGCCCACGGCGGTCATCATCCCGCTGTGCGCCGCGCCATTCTGGCTGGCGCGATCGCATTTCGTGGTCGGCTCGCTGCTCTCGCTCGTGGTCGCGGTGCCGTTTCTGCTGGGCGTGCCGATGACCCGGGAGGAGGAGATCGTGACCGTGCTCTGGCTGACCATCGGAATGAGCAGCGCGGTCACATGTTTCTTTCTGTTCTACAGCTATCGTGTCCAGCATTTCGTGCTCGAGGCGCGCCTCGCCGATCTGGCGGCCACCGATGCGCTGACGGGCGTGCGCAACCGGCGTAGTTTTCTGGAGGAAGCGCAGCGTAGCGTCAGCCGTTGCGAGGCGGCGAATGTGCCGGTCAGCGCGCTTTTCATCGATATCGACCACTTCAAGGCGATCAACGATCAGCTGGGCCATGCGGCCGGCGACCGCGTGATCAGCGAAGTGGCGGCGGCGATCGTCGAACAGACCCGCGGCGAGGATGTGGTCGGCCGGATGGGGGGCGAGGAGTTCGCCGTGCTCGTCACGACGAGTCCCATGACCGCGGCGCTCGAGGTTGCGGAGCGGCTGCGCCGCTGTATCGGCACGATCCGCCATCCGCAGGGGCAAGTGTCGGTGAGCCTCGGCCTGGCCGAGTGGGACGGGGACGAAAGTCTTGCCTCGCTGCTGGACCGCGCGGACAAGGCGATGCTGGAGGCCAAGCGGCGTGGCCGCGATCGGGTGGCGCTCGCCGGGCGGAAGCAGGCGTCGGCCGTGGCGACGTAGAAAGGGTGAGAAGGGAGGGGACGCCGCCGGGCGAAGTCGGCGAAGCGGGCGCACGGGCGGCGGTATCGGCGCGTTTTCGGTATGCTGGAAAAGGCCGGGGGTCAACTCCAGTCGGATTTCACCAAGCCCGTACCGCCAAGGAAGTTGTTCATGAATGCTCCGCACGTTGTTGCGCCCCTCTTCGTTGCCCGTCGCGATCCGGCCGGTTTCCTGCCGCTTGAAAGCTACGGCGCGCTCGGCGACGGTCGCTCGGTGGCGCTCAGCGGCGCGGACGGGTCGATCGACTGGTGGTGCGTGCCGGGCATCGGCTCGCCGCCGCTGTTCGACCGGCTGCTCGATGCGCGGGAGGGCGGTTATTTCGAGATCGTGCCGGACGCGCCGTTCGAGGTGACGCGGCGCTATCGCGAAAACAGCAATGTGCTGGAGACGGTATTTTCGACGTCAGGGGGCCGTGCGCGGCTGGTGGAGTCGCACAACAGCAGTTCCGCCGGACGCCTGCCCTGGTCGGAACTCGCGCGCCGTCTTGAGGGCCTGGAGGGCGAGGTCCGGTTCACGGTGCGGATCGTGTTCAGCCGCCGCGCGGACACGGTCAATCCGTATTTCGCGTCGACGGGGCCGCACGATGTGTTTCATGCGGACAAGGTGCTCGGACTGTTCGTGCACAGCGACGGCGTGCATGTCGAGAAAAAAGAGGACACCGGCATTCGCGCGACGGTGAGCGTGGGCGCGGGCGAACACCAGACGCTGGCGATCGTCGCGGGCGAGGACGAGCCGCTGGTGGTGCCGGACATCGCCGAGATCGACGCGCGGATCGACCGCTCCGACGCGGCGTGGCGCGAATGGGCCGGCAAGCTGCGCTACGAGGGCGAATACCGTCCGCTGCTGGTGCGCAGCGCGCTGGCGCTGAAGCTGCTGCTGTATTCGCCCAGCGGCGCGATCGCGGCGGCGGCGACCACCTCCTTGCCGGAGCGCATCGGCGGCGACAAGAACTACGATTACCGTTTCGCGTGGATTCGCGACGCGGGCTATACGATCAAGGCTTTCCTGCGGGTGGGCGCGCAGGAAGAAGCGAAGGCCGCCTTCACCTGGCTGCTGCGGCAGCTGCAACAGGGCGAGGCGAAGGTGCTGTACGCGCTCGACGGCGGCGAGGCGCCGCCGTTGCGGGAAGTGGAACTGGGCGGCTATCAAGGGTCGACACCGGTGGTGACGGGCAACGCCGCGACCGAACAGCACCAGCACGGCATCTATGGCGATATCTTCGAGACGGCCGCGCGTTTCGTCGCCTACGGCAATATCCTCGATGCCCGCAGCGCCGAGACATTGGCGCATCTCGCCGACGCGTGCGCGGACCGCTGGCGGCGCAAGGACGCCGGCATCTGGGAGCTGCAGGAGCCGCAGCACTACACGATGTCGAAAATCAGCGCGTGGCAGGCGCTGGCGCGCGCGGTCGATCTCGCCGACGGCGGCCAGTTGCCCACCACCTGTCGTGAACGCTGGTGCCGGGAACGGGATCGCGTGGCGGACTGGATCGAGACGAACTGCTGGTCCGAGACGCGCGGCGCCTATCTGTTCTATCCGGGGAGCGACAAGCTGGACGCGTCGCTGGCGCTGGCGGTGCGTTTCGGCTTCGACAGCCGCGAGCGGTTGCGGCGCACGCTCGACGCGATCGATCGCGAGTTGGGCGAGGGCGCCTTTCATTACCGGTACGGCGGGATGCGGGAGGAGGAAGGGTGTTTCCTCGCCTGCACGTTCTGGATGGTCGAGGCGCGTGCGTTGCTGGGCCGGACGGACCAGGCGCGCGCGGCCTTCGACCGGGCGGTTGCGGGGCTGGACCGCGGCGTGGGCATTTATTCGGAGATGGTGGATCCGGACACCGGCGCGTATCTGGGCAATCTGCCGCAGGGTCTCACCCATCTGGCGCTGATCCATGCGGTGTCGGCGTTGTCGGGCGAAGAGCCGTGACGTCGTGCGTCCGGCCCGGATGGGCCGGTCCTTCATTACCCGCCTCACCTCGATAACTTCTTTTTTTCGGTGCCATGTCGCTACCAGACCGCTCGTCCCTTGTAGGTTTCAGTGCGAACCCCCTGAACCGTCTGTCCGACAAACGCACCGACGATGCGTTTGTCGACCGTCTGCGGCAGGCGTCCACCACGCGTTTCCTGGTGTTTCTCGGCGAGCGGCCGATCTTGCGCGCCGGCGCGCACGGTGACGGCGCGCGCGCGGATGCGTTCGACGCGGTCTTCACCGCGCAGGAGGTGGCCGGGTTCGGCGCGCCGCGTTTCGCGCTTTTTCTCGGGCTCGATCCCGAGCGGTCCGATGCCGCATTGTTCGCGCTGGTGTTCGAGGCGAAAGAGGTGCCGTCGGCGGCCGGACTGACGGCGATCGCCGGCGCCGCGTCGGCGACGCTGCCGGCCGCGTTCGCCGGCTTCGAGGCGATCGACCTGCGCGCCGTCGCGAGCCGTGCGCTCGTGTCGGCGACGATGCTGGGTGAACTCGGCGGCGCGAAGGCGGTGATTCACTGGCATCAGCGGAACGGCTTCTGCGCCAATTGCGGGCAGCCGAGCACGATGAGCGCGGCCGGCTGGCGGCGCGACTGCAAGGCATGCAAACTGCAGCATTTTCCGCGGGTCGACCCGGTGGTCATCATGCTGGTGATCGACGGGGAGCGCTGCCTGCTCGGCCGGCAACCGCATTTCGCACCCGGCATGTATTCGGCGCTGGCCGGTTTCCTGGAGCCGGGCGAGACGGCCGAGGATGCGGTGCGGCGCGAGGTGCTGGAGGAGGCCGGCGTGGTCTGCGCCGAAGTGGGGTATTTCGCGTCGCAACCCTGGCCGTTTCCGTCGTCGCTGATGCTGGGCTGCGTGGCCCGCGCGCAGGGTGCCGACATCGTCATCGACCGCACCGAACTCGAGGACGCGCGCTGGTTCTCCCGGGCCGAGGTGCGCGCGATGCTCGACGGCACGCATGCGCAGGGCCTGGTCGCGCCGCAGGCGTTCGCGATCGCGCACCATCTGATGCAGGCCTTCGCGGCCGGGGAGGCGTTGGTTGGTGGAACGGGCGCGCCGATTGCCTGAGCGCACGCGTGGCCCGGCCGCCGCCCGGGTATGCGAAGGTTCGCGAAGACGAAAAGCCGGGCGCGAATAATTTTCCGCTATCCTGCGGTTTTCCGGCCGGGCCTTGCCCGCGCCTGCCGTGATCTCGCTGGAGTGGCCGATGAACGTAACACGCAGGAAGCTTGCCGCATGGCTGGTGAGTTGTGGCGCCTTGTTCGCGCTCCTCCCCGGGGCGCAGGCCGCCACGCCGAAGGACATGCTGGTGATGGCGACGCTGCTCGACGAGTTCACGACGCTCGACCCGGGCGAGATCTACGAACTGGTGCCGTGCGAATACGCGGCGAACACCTACGACCGGCTGGTGCTCGTGGATCCGCGGCATCCGGGAGAGTTCACCGGTGAGGTCGCCCAGTCCTGGACCGTCAGCGCCGACGGCAGGACCTTCACCTTCAAGATCCGTCCCGGCCAGACCTTCCATTCCGGCAACCCGCTCACGGCCGACGACGTGGCCTGGTCGATCCAGCGCACCGTGCTGCTCGACAAGGGCGCGGCCGCGGTGCTCAACGGCATCGGCCTGACCAAGGCGAACGTGCGCCAGAACGTCAGGATGCTCGATCCGACGACGATGTCGGTCACGGCCGAGCAGAAATACGCGCCGACCTTCGTGTTGAGCGTGCTGGGTTCATGGACCGCCGCGGTGGTCGATCGCAAGCTGCTCGAAACCCACCAGGACGGCGGCGATTTCGGCAACGGCTGGCTGAAGAACCACGATGCCGGATCGGGGCCCTACAAGCTCGTGAAATGGTCGGCCAACGACAGCATCGTGCTGCAGCGTTTCGACGGCTACCGCACGCCGCTGGCGATGAAGCGCATCGTGCTGCGGCATGTGCCCGAGGCATCGAGCCAGCGCCTGCTGATCGAGAGCGGCGACGTGGACATCGCCCGCAACCTGAGCCCCGACGACCTCGACACGCTGTCGAAGGCGGGCAAGATCGAGGTGCTGTCGGCGCCCCAGGGCACCCTGATGTACATGGGGCTGAACGTGCGCAATCCGAACCTCGCCAAGCCCGAGGTGCAGGAAGCGATCAAATGGCTAGTGGATTACCAGGGCATTCAGAAGAACCTGGTGCGCAGCACCTACAAGGTTCATCAGAGCTTCGTGCCCGAGGGTTTCCTGGGCGCGCTCGCGGCCAACCCCTATCACCAGGACGTCGCGCGGGCCAGGGCGCTGCTCGCCAAGGCCGGCGTGCCCGACGGCTTCGCGGTGAAGATGGATGTGCGCAGCAACTATCCGTATGCGGAGATCGCCCAGGCGCTGCAGGCGAACCTCGCGCTGGGGGGCATTCGCGTGACGCTGATCCCGAGCGACAACAAGCA
>JBPBQT010000324.1:0-5879 GCA_050955065.1 Janthinobacterium lividum
GACGCCCGATCCGCTGCATGATCCGGACCGCCACTTCGGCGGCTTCTGAGCGCGAACCGCCGGCGTGCCGCGGTCTGCCCGGGGTGCCTGCCCGGCCGCGGCAGGCGGCGGGTGGCGGGTGGCGGGCGGCGGCGGACCTAGGCCTTGTCCGCCGGACCCGCGGACAGCACGCTGCGCCGTCCGCGCAGCGCCCGGTACGCCCAGAAAACGTAGCCCGAGAGACCGTACAGCACGAACAGCCCGAACAACATGATCGGCGGATCGGACGAGATGGCGATGAATCCGACGACCAGCAGCACGATCACCCCGAACGGCACCCGGTAACGCACGTCGAGCGCCTTGCCGCTGTAGAACGGGGCGTTCGACACCATCGTCAGTCCGGCGTAGATCGTCAGGCCGAACGCGACCCAGGGCAACCAGAAGAGACTGACCGGCAGGCGGTTGTCGATCGCGAGCCAGACGAAGCCGGCGATCAGCGCGGCGGCCGCGGGGCTGGGGATGCCCTGGAAAAAACGCTTGTCCACGGTGCCGATGTTGGTGTTGAACCGCGCGAGACGCAACGCCGCGCTGGCGCAGTAGACGAACGCCGCCAGCCAGCCCCAGCGGCCCAGGTCGCGCAACGCCCATTCATACACCACCAGCGACGGCGCGAGGCCGAACGACACCATGTCCGAGAGACTGTCGTACTGCTCGCCGAACGCGCTCTGGGTATTGGTCATGCGCGCGACCCGGCCGTCCATGCCGTCGAGCACCATCGCGACGAAGATCGCGATCGCGGCGCTCTCGAAGCGCAGGTTCATCGCCTGGACGATCGCGAAGAAGCCGCAGAACAACGCGGCGGTGGTGAACGCGTTCGGCAGCAGATAGATGCCGCGCTTGCGCAGCAATTGCTGACGTTCGGCCCGGCGGCGCGCGCGCGGCGTGTCGGCGTCGAGCGGATCGATGAGCCTGGGCCGGCGCCGGAACTGACGCGGCACCGACGACGGGGACGAATTCTGGAGGCGGTTACGTCGCGGCTTCAGGGCCAAGGACCTTCTCCTGCACGAATGAACGGAATCCCGGAAAGCGGCGACGACGCCGCTTTCCGGCCTGGACAGCGGATACCATGCTCAGGCCAGATCGGCGAGGATCGTCGACGACGCAAGGACTTTCTCGCCGATCGCCACGCGCGGGCGACTGCCGGTCGGCAGGTAGACGTCCAGACGCGAACCGAAGCGGATGAAGCCGTAGCGCTGACCGCGCGCGAGCGTCTCGCCGGTCCGCGCATGGCACAGGATACGCCGGGCGACCAGCCCCGCCACCTGCACGCAGCTGACGACCTGCCCGCCGGGCAGGTCGAGAACCAGCGCGTTGCGCTCGTTGCGCAGCGACGCCTTGTCGAGCGTCGGGTTCAGGAAGATCCCGGGGAAATACTCGATCCTGCGGACCGTGCCGTCCACCGGCGAGCGTTGCGAGTGGGCGTTGAAGACGTTCATGAACACGCTGATCTTCAGCGCCTCGCGATCGGCGTACTGGTCGTGCACGGTCTCGACCGCGACGATGCGGCCGTCGGCCGGGCTCAGCACCGCGTTGGGCTGCGCCGGGATGGTGCGCGGCGGATCCCGGAAGAACGGCACCATGAGAACGAGCAGCAGCCAGAACGGCCAGGCCCAGCCGAAACCGTGCAGCGACTGGATCAGCACCGCCAGAACAGCGACGCTGCCGATGAACGGCCAGCCCTCGCGAGCGATGATCGGGTGAGGATAATTCATAAATGCGTACGGACGGTTGAGAATGACGGAACTGCGGATGACGGAACTGCGGGTGCCGAACTGCGAATGGCATCAATGCGCTGCGTAGGATAACAAAAGCCGCGCCGGGCACGATGACCCGGCGCGGCTTTTTCAACGACATGCCCTTGGGCACGTCAGCGCGCTATTTTCCCATCTTCCGCCACGACTGAGCGCATTTGCGCGTGCTTATGCGCATTTGTCTCAGCACGCGGCGTCGATCGTCAGTTCTTCGACTGGTCGACGAGCTTGTTCTTCGCAATCCACGGCATCATCGCGCGCAGCTTCTCGCCGACCTGCTCGATCGGGTGATCGGACGTCAGGCGGCGACGCGACTGCAGCGTGGGCTGGCCGGCGCGGTCCTCGAGGATGAACTGCTTCGCGTATTCGCCGGTCTGGATGTCCTTCAGCACCGCGCGCATCGCGTCCTTGGTCGCCGACGTGACGATCCGCGGGCCGGTCACGTACTCGCCGAACTCGGCGTTGTTCGAGATCGAATAGTTCATGTTGGCGATGCCGCCCTCATAGATCAGGTCGACGATCAGCTTGAGTTCGTGCAGACATTCGAAATACGCCATTTCCGGCGCGTAGCCGGCTTCCACCAGCGTCTCGAAACCGGCCTTGATCAGGTCGACGGTGCCGCCGCACAGCACGGCCTGCTCGCCGAACAGGTCGGTCTCGGTCTCTTCGCGGAAATTCGTCTCGATGATGCCGGCGCGCCCGCCGCCGTTCGCCGCCGCGTACGACAGCGCGATGTCGCGCGCCGCACCGGACTTGTCCTGCGCCACGGCGATCAGGTGGGGCACGCCGCCGCCCTGCGCGTACGTCGAGCGCACCGTGTGGCCCGGCGCCTTCGGCGCGATCATGATGACGTCGAGATCCTTGCGCGGCACGACCTGGCCGTAATGCACGTTGAAGCCGTGCGCGAACGCGAGGGCGGCGCCTTCGGCGATGTTCGGCTCGATGTCGTTGCGGTACACCGCGGCGATCTGCTCGTCGGGCAGCAGCATCATGACGACGTCGGCGCCCTTGACCGCTTCGGCGACTTCCTTCACCGGCAGGCCCGCGGCCTCGGCCTTGCTCCACGACGCCCCGTTGCGGCGCAGGCCGACGGTGACGTTGACGCCGCTTTCCTTCAGGTTCAGCGCATGCGCGTGGCCTTGCGAGCCATAGCCGACGATGGTGATCTGCTTGCCCTTGATGAGCGAGAGATCGGCGTCTTTGTCGTAGAAAACCTTCATGTTGTTCTTCCTTTCGAATGATGTGATGGCGTGCGTAACCGGCATGGCCGCGGCATGGCCGGCATGGCCGGTGATGATCTTCAGAGACTACACCTTCAGGATGCGTTCGCCGCGGCCGATCCCCGAGCAGCCCGTGCGGACCGTTTCGAGAATCGCCGCCGGATCGAGCGTGCCCATGAAGGCGTCGAGCTTCGCGCTGTCGCCGGTCAACTCGATGGTGTAGGTCTTTTCGGTGACGTCGATGATCCGGCCGCGGAAGATATCCGCCATGCGGGTCATCTCGTCACGTTCCTTGCCGACCGCCCTTACCTTGATCAGCATCAACTCGCGCTCCACGTGGCCGGCCTCGGTCAGGTCGACCACCTTGACCACCTCGATCAGGCGATTCAGATGCTTCGTGATCTGTTCGATCACGTCGTCAGAGCCAATGCTGGTGATGGTCATGCGCGACAGGGAGCGATCCTCCGTCGGCGCGACCGTCAGCGATTCGATGTTGTATCCCCGGGCCGAAAACAGGCCGACCACGCGCGACAGCGCGCCCGGCTCGTTCTCAAGCAATATCGAAATAATGTGTTTCATAGTGAACTGTCGTCTTCCTGTCCGTCCCCGTGCCGGCATCAGCGGCGGCGGGGCCAGCGGTGCATCGAACATCGCCCGGCGCGCGCCCCAGGGACGCGCGGCCGGGGACTAGGCCAGATCCTCGGACCCGAGCAGCATTTCCGTGATGCCCTTGCCGGACTGCACCATCGGCCAGACGTTCTCGGTCGGATCGGTCTGGAAATCGAGGAAGACGGTGCGGTCCTTCAGGCGCAGCGCCTCGATCAGCGCGCCCTCGACGTCTGCGCTGCGCTCGATGCGCATGCCCACGTGCCCGTAGGCCTCCGCCAGCTTCACGAAGTCCGGCAGCGCGTCCATATAGGAATGGGAATAGCGCTTCTTGTATTCGATCTGCTGCCACTGGCGCACCATGCCGAGGTAGCGGTTGTTCAGCGAGACGATCTTGATCGGCGTGTTGTGCTGCTTGCAGGTCGACAGCTCCTGGATGCACATCTGGATCGAGCCCTCGCCGGTGATGCACACGACGTCGTCGTCCGGATGCGCCATCTTCACGCCCATCGCCGCCGGCAGACCGAAACCCATCGTGCCCAGGCCGCCGGAGTTGATCCAGCGCCGCGGCTTCTCGAACGGGTAGTACTGCGCGGCCCACATCTGGTGCTGGCCGACGTCCGAGCAGACGAACGCCTCGCCCTTCGTCAGGCGATGCAGCGTTTCGACCACATATTGCGGCTTGATGATCTCGCTGTTGCGGTCGTACTTCATGCAGTCGATGCTGCGCCAGGCCTCGATCTGCGCCCACCAGTCGGCGAGCGCCGCGGTGTCCGGACCCTCGCTGGCGGTCTGCAACTGCTCGAGCATGTCCTTCAACACCTCGCGCACGTCGCCGACGATCGGGATGTCCACCTTGACGCGCTTGGAGATCGACGAGGGGTCGACATCGATATGGATGATCTTGCGCGCGGCCGACGCGAAATGTTCGACATTGCCGATCACGCGGTCGTCGAAACGCGCGCCGATGGCGATCAGCACGTCGCAGTTCTGCATCGCCATGTTGGCTTCGTACGTGCCGTGCATGCCCAGCATGCCGAGGAACTGCTCGCTGCTCGCGCGATAGCCGCCCAGCCCCATCAGCGTGTTCGTGACCGGAAAGCCGAGCAGGTCGGCGAACTGGTTCAGTTCGCGCGCCGCATCGGCCAGGATCACGCCGCCGCCGCTGTAGATGTACGGGCGCTTGGCCGACATCAACAGTGCGAGCGCCTTGCGGATCTGGCCGGAATGGCCCTTGAGCACCGGGTTGTACGAACGCAGCGCGACATTTTTCGTCAGCACGTACTCGCACGCCGCGCGCGACACGTCTTTCGGAATGTCGATCAGCACCGGACCCGGCCGGCCGGTACGCGCGATGTAGAACGCGCGGCGCACGGTGGCCGCGAGATCGCGCACGTCCTTGACGAGGAAATTGTGCTTGACGCACGGACGCGTGATGCCGACCGTGTCGCACTCCTGGAACGCGTCCTGGCCGATCGAACCGGTGGGCACCTGACCGCAGAGCACGACCAGCGGAATCGAGTCCATATAGGCCGTCGCGATGCCGGTCACCGCGTTGGTGACGCCCGGACCCGAGGTCACGAGGCAGACGCCGACATTGCCGGTGGACCGCGCGTAGGCGTCCGCGGCATGCACGGCGGCCTGCTCGTGACGCACCAGAATGTGGTGAATCTTGTCCTGCTTGTACAGCTCGTCGTAGATGTACAGCACCGAACCGCCGGGGTAGCCCCACAGGTATTCGACGTTCTCTTCCTGCAGTGCTCGCATGAGCACGGTCGCGCCGATCGACTCATCGGGAACGTCGGGCGTGGTCGACGAGACGTGCACGGACGGCGGCACGGGCGTCGTGGTGGCGGCGGGAAGGGAATCGGGGCGGGGGGTGCTTGACACGGGAGCGTTGGCATCGTGCGGCGGAAGTTCCGCGCGTGGCATGTTCATGATCGGCCTTGACAATTTTCGGCAAAAAATTGATTGGTTGCTCTCTCCTCGCACTTGTGGCACGGGGTTGAGCGATGCGTCCAGCGACAGGGTGACCGGATAGGTACAACCCTCGATGAGACAGAGCTTCGATAAGAGCGTAAGCGGAGCAGAAAGCATTTACCTTCGCCGCGCGCCCGAACGATGTGACGTTTTCGAGCGACAGCGGCGAGTCCGTCAAGATAGCGGGCGTTTCTCGCGGGGTCAACTATTTATTTTTCCGCAAGATGTGGTATTCGCGCGCGGAATATACGCGCCGCAGCCGAATCAAAATTGGTGCTGCCAT
>JBPBQT010000325.1:0-5841 GCA_050955065.1 Janthinobacterium lividum
ACGATGGCGGTCGGAATGCCGACGATCAGCGCGTAGGCGATCGTCCGGCCGATGTCGGCGTTGTAGGCCGTCACCGCCAGCAGCGCGGCCGGGTGCGGCGGAATCAGCCCGTGCACGACCGACAGGCCCGCCACCATCGGAATGCCGACCCGGATCATCGACGTGCCGGTGCGTTTCGCGACGTTGAAGGCGATCGGCACCAGCAGCACGAAGCCCACCTCGAAGAACACCGGCAGGCCGACCAGAAAGGCGATGCACATCATCGCCCAGTCGACGTGTTTCGGCCCGAAGACGCCGATCAGCGTGCGGGCGATGCGCTCGGCGCCGCCCGATTCCGCCATCATCTTGCCCAGCATCGTCCCCAGGCCGATGACGATCGCGATGTGGCCGAGCGTCCCGCCCACCCCCGTCTCGAACGACTTGACGATGGTCGTCATCGGCATGCCGACCGCCAGGGCCAGCGCCACCGACACGATCATCAGCGTGATGAACGGGTTCAGCTTGAACCGGGCGATCAACACGATCAGCGCCGCGACGGCGACCAGCGCGTAAACCAGCAACATCCCACCATGAACCGGCGTCATATCCTCTCCCCCGTGATTTTGTCGCGTATTGTAGTGACATTGCGTCGCGTGAAGCGTACTACGTCGCTCGAACGACCGCATATTCCTGTTCTATCGGGGGAAGGTTCCGGAGGTTTACGCCGAGGTCTTCGCCGGCGCCTTGTACGCGACGCAATCGACCTCGACCTTGCAATCGATCACCATGCTCGACGTCACGCAGGCGCGCGCCGGCGGATGCTCGCCGAAATAACCGGCGAAGACGCGGTTGAACGACATGAAGTCGCGCGCATCGTCGAGCCAGACGCCGCAGCGCACGACATGCTCGGGCCCGTAGCCGGCCTCCGCGAGGATCGCGAAGAGGTTCCGGATCGTTTGGTGCGACTGGGTGACGATGCCCCCTTCCACCACCTCGCCGTCGACCATCGGCGTCTGGCCCGATACATACAGCCAGCCGTCGGCCTCGACCGCGCGGGAAAACGGCAGGCGCTGGCCCCCCGTGCCGGTGCCGCCCTCGGCGCCATAGCGTTTGATGCTCATCGGTGTTGCTCCTTTTGCGTGAAAAAAAATTGTCAGGTCGGCGTGTCGGCGGCGCCCGTGCCGAACCCCGCGCGCAGGTCGCCCTCGCGCGCGAGGAAACGGCCGGCGCGCACCGGCTGCGCCGCGCCGTCGCGATACGCCAGCGCGCCGTTGACCCAGACCGAGACGATGCCGGTCGCGGCCTGGCGCGGCGCGTCGAACGTCGCGGTGTCGATCACCGTCGCGGGATCGAACAGCGTCAGGTCGGCCCAGTAGCCGGAGCGGACCGCGCCGCGCTCGCGCAGACCGAAGCGCGCGGCGCTCAGTCCGGTCATCTTGTGGATCGCGACGCCCAGCGGGAACAGGCCCAGATCCCGGCTGTAATGCCCGAGCACGCGCGGGAACGCGCCCCACAGGCGCGGGTGCGGCAACGGGTCGTCCGGCAGGCCGTCGGAACCGATCATCGTCAGCGGATGCGCGAGGATGCGCTGCACGTCGCGCTCGTCCATCCCGTAATAGACCGCGCCGGCCGGCTGCAGGCGGCGCGCGGCGTCGCGCAGCGGCAGGCCCCAGTCCGTGGCGATGTCGGCCAGCGCGCGCCCGGCCTGTTCCGGATGCGGCGTCGACCAGGTGATGGTGATCGGAAAATCGGCGGTCACCTGCTTGAGGTCCAGCGTCGACGAACTCGCCGAATACGGGTAGCAGTCGCAGCCGACCAGCTGATACCGGGCGGCGTTCTCCACCACGCCCAGCACTTCGGCGCCGCGCCCCCAGTTGCCGGCGCCCGCGCATTTCAGATGCGAGACGATCACCGGCGCGCGCGCGTGACGGCCGACGTCGAACGCCTCCCCCAGCGCCGCGACGATCGGTTCGAATTCGCTGCGCAGGTGCGTGGTGTAGAGCGCGCCGGCCGCGTCGAGCGCGCCGGCCAGCGCTTTCACCTCGTCGGTCGTCGACGCGAAGGCGCTCGCGTAGGCGAGCCCGGTGCTCAGGCCGAGCGCGCCGTGGGCGAGGCTGTCGGCGAGTTCGTCGCGCATCGCGGCGATCTCGCCCGCGGTGGCGGGCCGGTCCAGCCGGTCCATCCAGTTGCTGCGCAGCGCGGTGTGTCCCACCAGCGCCGCGACATTGACCGCGGGCGCGGCGGCAGCGACGGCGGCGCGGTAATCGGCGAAGCGCGGATACCGGAAGGCCGCCGCGTCGCCCAGCAGGTTCATCGGATCGGGCGGCGCGCCGCGCAGGCGCACCGGCGACGCGCTGATGCCGCAGTTGCCGACGATCACGGTCGTGACGCCCTGCGAGATCTTCGGCAGCATGTCCGGGTGACGCACCACCACGGTATCGTCATGCGTGTGCGCGTCGATGAAGCCGGGGGCCAGCACCAGTCCCTGGCCGTCGACCTCGTCGGCGGCGCGCGCGGCGGCCAGCGCGCCGGCCTCGGCGATCTCGGCGATCCGGCCGTCGCGCAGCCCCACGTCGGCGAGATAGCCCGGCGCGCCGCTGCCGTCCTCCACCCGGACGCGGCGAATCACCGTGTCGTAGAGGGCGTGCGCGAGCGTCCGGTGTGCGGCGCGGGACCGGCGCGGGGTCGGCGGGCTGGGGTCGGCGGCATGCCGCCGGGACTGCCGGGGGGACTGCATTCGGTCGGACATGGTCTCGTTCCTTCAAATCGCTGCGGATCAGTGCAAATCAATGCAGCGCGATGCCGGGTCGATGCGATGCGGCGCCGCCCGCATCGCATATCGGCGGCAATGGCGGGTCAATCGCCCGGCGGCAATGGCCGTCAATCGCCCGGCGGCAACGGCGTGTCAATCGCCCAACGGCAGCCGCGCGTCGCCGCGCCGGTAGTCGTCGAGGGCGAGCTTGACGCGACGCAGGCGCTCCTGGCTGTCGGGCGCGGCGTGCAGCGCGAGTTCCGTGACGAGCAGGTCGATCGTCAGCAGGATGCCGTAGCGCGCCGCGGTCGGTTTGTAGATGAAATCCGTCTCGTCGACGATGATCGGCAGCGTGACGTCCGCCAGCGCCGCCAGCGGCGAGGCGGCCGGCGCGAAGGCGAGCACGCGCGCGCCATAGCGCTGCGCCACGCGCACCGCGTCGAGCAGTTCCGGCGTGATGCCGCTCAACGACATCGCGACGATCACCTGTCCGGCGTCCAGCGCCGCGCTCGCGACGCGCATCAGCACCGGGTCATGGTACGCCGCGACCGGCCGTCCGAGCCGCACCAGCCGGTACTGCAGTTCCAGCGCGGCGATCGTCGACGCCCCGCCCATCCCGTATGCGTAGATCATCGGCGCGGCGGCGAGCAAATCGACGGCCGCCTGCAACGTCCGGGCGTCGACCGCCTGCAGCTGCCGTTGCAGCGTGCGCTCGATGTCGTGCAGGATGCCGCCCAGCAGCGCGGGCGGCGCGCCCGCGGCCGAGGCGGCAGCTGAGGCGGCCGAGGCGGCAGCTGAGGCGGCCGAGGCGGTGGCCGGTGTTTCGAAAAAGCGCGCGCCGACCGCCCCCGCCTGCGCGAGCTGCGTGCGCAGTTCGCGGATGTCGCCGCACCCCATGGTTTTCGCGAAGCGCGACAGCGCCGAGCGGCTCACGCCCGCGCGCGCGGCGAGCTGGTCGATCGTCGCCGAGGCGGCGAAGGCGATGTCGCCCAGACAGGCGTCGGCGATGCGCTTTTCGGTGGGACTGAACCGGGCCGCGCGCGAACGCAACTGGTGGACGATGTCCAGGTGCATGACGCTCTCTAGAAGAAGGTCGCCACCGCGCCCGTCACCCGGTACGCATCGTCGACCAACAACAGATTGCGCCACTTATCGAAGGTCAGGCAGGGGTGCGAGATCTCGAACCCGATCATGTCGCCGACCTGCAGATCCGTGTCGGCCGGCATCGACAGGAATGCATGCTGGTCGAACATCGTGGTGATCTCCCACCCCGACGGCACGGGCGCGGGCGGTGCGACAGCCGCCGACCCCGCATCCGATCCCGCCCTCGGCGCCCCTTCGGGCGCCGCCGCAGGCTGCCCGGTCAGCGGCCGGTAATGCAGCGACGCCGTCGGGAAACCCGCGTCGAAGGCGGCGTCGCGCTTGCCGAGCGCGATGATCGCCCGTCCCGGCTCGGGCACCGACTGCACATAGGCCCAGACCTGCAACGCCGGCAGCAGGCTGCGCCGCATCTCGCGGGCCACCGGGTTGTCGGCCTGGATGCGCTCGTTGGCCTGGCGATAGATGCCGACGTCGTGCGTCAGATAACAGCCGGGCCGCAGGATCACGTCGAACTGCCGGCTTGCATCGCCGGCCGTGAATTCCTCGGCGACCACGTCGTACCAGGCCGAGCCCGCGCCCGAGAGGATGGGCCGCCGCACGGCGAAGCCCCGCGCATCGGCGATACGTTGCGCACAGCCGCGCACGCGCGCCAGGAATGCCCGAATCTCCGCCTCCTCGCGCAGCACGCCCTCGTACAGCTCCACGCCCACCAGCGCCAGCGAATCGGGCCAGCGCCGGATGGCCGCCAGCACGTGCGCTTCCTGCGCGTCGTCGCGCACCCCGGTACGCCCGCCCATCACGCCGTATTCGATCAACACCTTGAGCCGCTGGCCCCGGCTCAGGAAATAGGCGCCGAGCGCATCGACATTGGCCGCGGAATCGACGATGCAACAGAAGTCGAAGGCCGGGTTCGAGCCGGCATTCGAGCCGGCATTCAAGCCGGCGTCCGAGTCAGCGTCCGACTTCGCATCCGCATTCGCGTCCGGGCCGGACTGCCGGCGCGACGCCTCATCGCGCGCCTGGAGGTCGGCGATGATCGCCATGTTGGCGCGCCCCACCAGCTGGTTCGCCATCAGCACCCGACGGATGCCATGAGCGAACGCCGCCGCGACCTGCGGCGCGGTTGCCAGCGTGATGCCCCAGGCGCCGTGCGCGAGTTGCCGCTGGAACAGCGCCGGACTCATCGTCGTCTTGCCATGCGGCGCGAGCTTGACGCCGTAGCGGTCGATGAACGTCTGCATCCAGCGCAGATTGTGCTCGATGCGCGATTCCCGCAGTACCGCCACCGGCAGGCTCACGTCCTCGCGCAGCAGTTCCCAGCCTTGCGCGGCGATGTCGCTCGCGCGCATGCCCTCCACGCGCGGCGTGTCGCCGTCCCCGTTCGGCGTTCCGGCCGAATGCGTCGGACGGCCCAGCCCTTTGGTCAGGCCATGCAACCCGTCGGAATGAAAATTATTTTCGCTCATCTCGTCTCACCTGGTTCACGGCAGTGCGGCCACGTTGCGTTTCCGCCATCGTAGCGCTGTAGGCTTATTACTGCAATAACGACGAATCGCATCGCGCTTCGTCATTCGGGTACAACGACCGCGGCACGGCGAAGATTGAAAATAATTTTTAACTTTCTCCGTCAGCGGCCGACCCAGAGATACTGTGCAGCGATGCCGGCGAACAGCAGTCCCCCCAGCCAGTTGTTGTGCCGGAACGCGGCGAAACAGCCCGCGCGATCACGCCGGGAAATCAGCGTGTAGTGATAGACGGCACAGGCGCAGGCGCCCAGCCAGCCGAGCCAGTACACCCAGGAATAGGCGAGCGCCGCCCCCACCCCGGCCATCATCGCCAGAAAGATCACGTAGCACGCCATCACCGCGCCCACGTCGTAGCGGCCGAAGGTGATCGCCGAGGTGCGCATGCCGATCTTGAGATCGTCCTCGCGATCCACCATCGCGTATTCGGTATCGTAGGCGATGGCCCAGAACACGTTCGCGACCAGCATCAGCCAGGCAAGCACG
>JBPBQT010000326.1:0-5811 GCA_050955065.1 Janthinobacterium lividum
CCTGTCGTGGGGCGACCCCGCGGCGGTCGACCTGTGCCTGGGCGCCCGGGTGCTGACAATCGACGGCGTGCGCGGCGTACGCTTCGCCGTCTGGGCGCCGAACGCGAAGCGCGTCTCGGTGGTCGGCGACTTCAACGGCTGGGACGGCCGCCGGCAGCCGATGCGCCTGCGCCAACGCTTCGGCGTCTGGGAGCTCTTCGTGCCGGACATCGGCGCGGGCACGCGCTACAAGTACGAGATCGCCGCGGCCGACGGCCGGGTCCTGCCGCTCAAGGCCGACCCGGTCGCGCGCCAGACCGAATGTCCGCCGGCCACCGCCTCGATCGTCGCCGGCAGCGACGCGGACGTCGTCTGGACCGACGCCGACTGGATGGCCACGCGCGCCGCGCGGCAGACCACGCGCGCGCCGATCGCCATCTACGAGGTGCACGCCGAATCGTGGATGCGCCTGCCGGACGAGCAGAACCGCTCGCTGAACTGGGAGGAACTGGGCAACCGGCTGATCCCGTACGCGAAGTCGCTCGGTTTCACGCATCTGGAATTCCTGCCGCTGGCCGAGTACCCGTTCGGCGGTTCGTGGGGCTATCAGCCGCTCGGACAGTTCGCGCCCTCGGCCCGCTTCGGCACGCCCGAGCAGTTCGCGCGCTTCGTCGACCGCGCGCACAACGAAGGGCTCGCGGTGCTGGTCGACTGGGTGCCCGCGCATTTCCCGAACGATGCGCACGGCATGATCGAGTTCGACGGCACGCCGCTGTACGAGCACGCCGACCCGCGCGAAGGCTATCACCCGGACTGGAACACCTGGATCTACAACCTGGGGCGCAACGAGGTGTCGGCCTTCATGCTCGCCTCGGCGCTGTCCTGGCTCAAGCGCTTTCATGTCGACGGCCTGCGCGTGGATGCGGTCGCCTCGATGCTGTACCGCGACTACAGCCGCAAGCACGGCGAGTGGGTGCCGAACTGCGACGGCGGCCGGGAGAACTACGAATCGATCACCTTCCTGCGTCGCCTGAACGAGGAAGTGCATGCGCACGCGCCGGGCGCGATCACGGTCGCCGAGGAATCGACCTCCTGGCCGGGCGTGACCGCGCCGGTCGCCGAAAACGGCCTGGGATTCGACTTCAAGTGGAACATGGGCTGGATGCACGACACGCTCAGCTTCATGCAGACCGATCCGCTCTATCGCCCGTTCCATCAGCAGGAGATGACGTTCGGCATGGTCTACGCGTACTCGGAGCACTTCGTGCTGCCGCTGTCGCACGACGAGGTGGTGCACGGCAAGGGCTCGCTGCTGGGCAAGATGCCGGGCGACCGCTGGCAGCGTTTCGCGAACCTGCGCGCCTATCTGGGTTTCATGTGGGCGCACCCCGGCAAGAAGCTGCTGTTCATGGGCGGCGAACTGGGCCAGCTCGCCGAGTGGAATCACGACGCGATGCCGCACTGGCACCTGCTCGACGACGAACTGAACGCGGGCATCCAGCGCGTGGTGGGCGACCTCAACCGGCTCTATACGAAAGAGCCGGCACTGCACGCGACCGACAGCGATCCGGACGGTTTCTTCTGGCTCGTGGAGAATGACACCGCCAACAGCGTGCTGGCGTTCGCGCGTCGCGAGGGCGACTCCACCGTGGTCGCGATCACGAATCTGACGCCGGTACCGCGCGAGCACTACCGCATCGGCCTGCCGCACGAAGGTTACTGGCGCGAGGTGCTCAACACCGACGCGGCGCTCTACGGCGGCGCCGACCTGGGCAACGGCGGCGGCGTGCGCGCCTCGGCCGAACCGTCGCATGGTCAGTCCTGGTCGGCCGAGATGACCCTGCCGCCGCTCGCGACGCTGATCATCGCGTCGCCCTGAGGTACATTGCAGCACGTCGCAGTGTCCTGAAGTGCTCCACGGCCGCCGCGCACGCAGCGGCGTGTCGCGTGCGGTTCCTCATGCGTTCTGCCGGGCGCGCCGCGCGCCATGTGCGCGCCATGCGCGTCCGGCCTCCGACAAGGAGCGTTCGATGATCCCGGACCGTTTGCTTCCCGGCCTGCCCTACCCGCTGGGTGCCACCTGGGATGGCCTCGGCACCAACTTCGCGGTCTTCTCCGCGAACGCCGCGGCGATCGATCTCTGCATCTTCGACCCGTCCGGCAAGCGCCAGATCGCGCGCCTGACGCTTCCCGAATGCACCAACGAAGTCTGGCACGGCTATCTCCCCGACGTCCATCCCGGCCTGCTCTACGGCTATCGGGCGCACGGCCCCTACCAGCCGCAGCACGGTCACCGCTTCAACCCGAACAAGCTGCTGCTCGACCCCTATGCCAGGCAGTTGCTGGGGCCGTTGCGCTGGTCCGACGCGCTGTACGGTTATCGTCTCAACTCCAACCGCGAGGATTTGTCGTTCGACCGGCGCGACAGCGCGCCCGGCATGCCGAAGTGCGTGGTCGTCGACGACCATTTCGACTGGAGCGAGGATCGCCGGCCCGCCCGGCCGTGGTCCGACACCGTGATCTACGAGGCGCACCTGCGCGGCATCTCCGCCAGCCGCGCGGAAGTCCTGCCGCCGCAGCGGGGCACCTTCGCCGGGCTCGCGCACCCCGCCTTCATCGATCACCTGCTGTCGATCGGCGTCACCGCGCTCGAGCTGATGCCGGTGCACGCGTTCCTGCAGGACCGGTTTCTGGTCGAGAAGCGCCTGCGCAATTACTGGGGCTACAGCACGCTGTCGTTCTTCGCCCCGGAACCCGCCTATCTCGCGCAGGGTTCGGGCGCGGCGTCGAACGCCTCGCTGTCGACGCTGTCGGCGCTCAACGAAATGCGCATCGCGATCCGCAAGCTCCACGCGGCGGGCATCGAGGTCATTCTCGACGTCGTCTACAACCACACGTGCGAGGGCAGCGGACTGGGGCCGACGCTGTCGTGGCGCGGGCTGGACAACGCCAGCTACTACCGGCTCGTCCCCGGCGACGAACGCCGCCATATCGACGACACCGGCTGCGGCAACACGGTCAACATCTCGCACCCGCGCGTGCTGCAGATGGTGATGGATTCGCTGCGCTACTGGGCCGAGGCGTTCCGCGTCGACGGTTTCCGTTTCGATCTCGGCGTCACGCTGGGGCGCGAAGGCACGGGCTTCGACCCCGGCTCGGGTTTCTTCGACGCGATTCAGCAGGACCCCGTACTGTCGCGGCTGAAACTGATTTCCGAGCCCTGGGACCTGGGTCCCGGCGGCTACCAGCTGGGCTGCCATCCGCCGGGGTTCGGCGAATGGAACGACCGCTTTCGCGATGGCGCGCGGCGGCTGTGGCGCGGCGACGCGGGCCAGCGTCCGGAGTTCGCCGCCCGCCTGACCGGCTCGGCCGACCTCTTCCAGCGCCGGCAACGGCGGCCCTGGGCCTCGATCAACTATGTCGCCTCGCACGACGGCTTCACCGCGGCCGACGTGGTGGCGTACGCCGACAAGCACAACCGCGAGAACGGCGAGGACAACCGCGACGGGCACAACGAGAACTGCAGCGCGAACTGGGGCGTCGAGGGACCGAGCGACGATCCCGCCATCGTGCAGCGCCGCGCGCGCGTGCTGCGCGCGATCCTGGCGATGCCCTTCATCTCGCTCGGCACGCCGATGCTCGCCGCCGGCGACGAATTCGGCCGCAGCCAGCACGGCAACAACAATGCGTACTGCCAGGACAATTCGCTGTCCTGGGTCGACTGGCAGGCCGCGGCCGGCGCAGAGCAACGCGCCCTCACCGCCTTCGTCGCCGAGCTGGCCGCGTTGCGCCGCGCCTATCCGGTGCTGCGCGACGCGCATTTCCTGACCGGCACGCGCGAGCCGGCGCCCGGCCTGCACGACGTCGACTGGTTCGACGACCAGGGGCGGACGATGACGATCGACGCGTGGAACGATGCCGAAGGGCGCGCCTTCGTCTGCCGGCGCGTGGGCGTATCGGCCAACGGGCGGATCGACATCCTGTTGCTGCTGTTCAACGCCGGCGCGGCGGACCGCGTGTTTCAGCTGCCGTCGCCGGCCCGCGACTGGCGGATCGTGCTCGATACCGCCGAGCCCTCCCGTTCCCACGCCGACTCGCCCGCCTGGGCCCCCCCGGTCGACAACACCTGCTTCATGCATGCGCACGCGCTGACCATCCTGGCCGCGCGCGCGCTGCGCCCCGCCACGGGCCCCACGCCGGCCGCCGCGCGCACCTAGCGGGACGGCGGACATCGTGCCCGGCGCCTGATGATCCTGCATGCGTCATCCATCCGTCAGGGCGGGCACGAAATGTGCAAACCCCGAGACGCCACGTGCGCAAGGCGGCGGCCAGGGCCCCGCAGGACACTAGGCGCGAACGAGGGAGTAAGAGGATGTCCGAACATACGATCGACGCAAACCGTCACCATTTCACCCGCACGCTGCCATTCGGCGCCCAGTTGATCGGCGCGGAGCGTGCGCGCTTTCGCCTGTGGGCGCCCAGCCGCGACGCGGTCACGCTGGAGATCGAAGGCCAGAGCGGGCGCGCGATGACCGCCGGCGCCGAGGGCTGGTTCGAAATCGAAACCGACTGCCAGGCCGGGGCACGCTACCAGTACCGCTTCGACGAATCGCTCGTCGTCCCCGATCCGGCATCGCGTTTCCAGCCCGAGGACGTGCACGGCCCGAGCGTGGTCGTGGACCCGAAAGGCTATACCTGGCAACATCCCGGCTGGCACGGCCTGCCCTGGGAAGAAACGATTTTGTACGAGTTGCACACGGGCGCCTGCGGCGGCTACCGCGGCGTGATGGAAAAACTTCCTGCGCTGAAGGCGCTGGGCGTCACCGCGGTCGAACTGATGCCGCTGAACGACTTCCCGGGCGCGCGCAACTGGGGCTATGACGGCGTGCTGCCCTTCGCGCCCGACGCGACCTACGGCTCGCCCGACGAACTGAAGGCGCTGATCGACGCCGCGCACGGTCTGGGCATGATGGTGTTCCTCGACGTGGTGTACAACCACTTCGGCCCAGACGGCAATTATCTGCATGCGTACGCCGAACCCTTCTTCAAGGCCGGCACCCATACGCCCTGGGGACCCGCGATCGATTTCGATCGCCCCGAAGTGCGCGATTTCTTCTTCGAGAACGCGCTGTACTGGTTGATGGAGTACCGCTTCGACGGCCTGCGCCTCGATGCCGTTCACGCCATCGACAACGACGGCTGGCTGCGCGAGCTGTCCGAGCGCGTGCAGTCCAGCGTCGAGCAAGGCCGGCACGTGCATCTCGTGCTGGAAAACGAGCGCAACACGTCGAGCCTGCTGGTGCAGCACTTCCAGGCCCAGTGGAGCGACGACGCGCACAACACGATGCACGTGTTGCTGACCGGCGAGACCGAGAGCTACTACGAGGCGTTCGCCGAAAAGCCGCTGCACAAGCTCGCGCGCCTGCTCGGCGAGGGGTTCGTCTATCAGGGCCAGGCCTCGCCGATCCATGACGGCGAGACCCGCGGCGAACCCAGCGGCTCGCTGCCGTCCACGGCATTCGTCTTCTTTCTGCAGAACCACGACCAGGTGGGCAACCGGGCGTTCGGCGAACGCTTGCGACTCCTGACCAACGACGATGCGCTGCGCGCCGCCACCGCATTGATGCTGCTCTCGCCGCAGATCCCGATGCTGTTCATGGGCGAGGAAAACGGCGCGCGCGAACCGTTCTTCTTCTTCACCGGCTATTCCGGCGAGCTCGCCGATGCGGTGCGCGAGGGCCGCCGCAAGGAATTCGCGAAATTCGCCGCCTTCAACGACGAAGCGCGCCGCGAGGAGATTCCGGACCCGAACGCCGAGCACACCTTCGAGCG
>JBPBQT010000327.1:0-5492 GCA_050955065.1 Janthinobacterium lividum
ACACGACGCCCGACGTTCTCGCGTTTCTGGCGCAGCGGACGGGTTTTCACGCGGCGGCCGGCGCGACGCTGTGTTCGCCCGCGCGCCGCTACGGCAACGCGGTGTTGAGCCGTTATCCGGTGATCTCGCAACGCGCGATCGACTTGTCCTTCGGTTCGCGCGAGCCGCGCGGAGCGCTCGATGCCGATATCGATTGCCAGGGTCGCCCGATCCGGTTCATCGCCACGCATCTGGGCCTGAGCGCCGCCGAACGGCGCAGCCAGGTGCAGCGGCTGCTGGCGGCGTTCGATACGCGGGATAGGCCGGTGGTGCTCACCGGCGATCTGAACGAGTGGTTTCTCTGGGGGCGGCCGTTGCGCTGGCTGGTCACGCATTTCCAGCACACCCGGGCGCTGCGGACATTCCCGTCCCGGTTCCCGGTGTTCGCGCTGGACCGCATCTGGGTGCGGCCGGCGGCGCGTCTGGTGCGCGTCGCCGTGCACCGTACCGCCATGGCGCGCGTCGCGTCGGACCATCTGCCGCTGGTGGCGCAGATCGACGGTTAGGTATGCCTTCCAGAGGCGCCTGTCGGATGTGCTTGTCAAACGCGCCTTTCAGACACACTGGCCGGACGCATCCGGCCGAACGCATTTATTCGGTCACGTCGGGAATCATGCCGCCGACCACCGTGCTGAAGCCGCAATCCACGTGGGTGATCTCGCCGGTCATGCCCGAGGACAGATCCGAGAGCAGGAAGGCGGCGACGTTGCCGACCTGATCGGTCGTCACGTTGCGGCGCAGCGGCGCGTTGTGCTCGACGAAGTCGAGGATGCGGCCGAAGCCTTTGATGCCGCTGGCGGCCAGCGTCTTGATCGGGCCGGCGGAAATGCCGTTCACGCGGATGCCGCGCGGACCCAGCGACGCGGCGAGATAACGCACGCTGGCTTCCAGCGACGCTTTCGCCAGGCCCATCGTGTTGTAGTTCGGCACCACGCGCTCCGCACCCAGATAGGTCAGCGTCAGCAGCGCGGCCGTCGGCGCTAGCATGTCGCCCGCGGCCTTCGCAAGTGCGCCGAAACTGTAGGCGGAGATGTCATGCGCGACGCGAAAGCCCTCGCGCGAGAAGCCGTCGAGGAAATCGCCGGCGATCGCCTCGCGCGGCGCGAAGCCGATCGAGTGGACGATGCCGTCGAGCTGGGGCCAGTGCGCCTTGAGCGAAACGAAGAGGGCGTCGATCTCGGCGTCGTCGGCGACGTCGCACGGGAACACGAGCGTGCTGTCGAATTCCTTCGCCAGGTCGGTGATCCGGTCCTTGAAGCGCTCGCCCACGTAGGTGAAGGCCAGTTCGGCACCTTCGCGCTTCGCCGCCTGGGCGATGCCGTAGGCGATCGAGCGGTTCGACAACAGTCCGGTGAGCAGAATGCGTTTTCCAGCGAGGAAGCCCATGAATTCTCCGTATACTTTGGTCAGTTGATCGGGTCAGTCGAGCGGGTCGGTCGGTCGGGTGAGTCGAGCCGGTCGGTCCCGTCGGCCGCACGCGTCGGCAATCTCCGCGGTGGCGACGGACGGGCCGCGCGGCCTCGATTCTCTCATACTGTGCCTGACTGGCCCGACGCGTCGACGATCGGCGCGCGCCATTCTTCCAAGGAGCCGGGGATTTTCAAGATACTGACAACGCTCGCCTGCGTGATCGGGCTGGGCGGCGGACTGTGCGGCGCGGCGCGGGCCGTCCCGGCCATCGCGCAATACGGCGAGCCCCGCTACGCGCCGGGTTTCACGCACTTCGACTATGTCAATCCCGACGCCCCGAAGGGCGGCACGCTGACGCTGGCCAATCCGGGCCGCATCACGCGCTTCGACACGTTCAATCCCTTCATCCTGCGCGGCAACCCTGCACCGGGCATCGACCTGCTGTTCGACACGCTCACCACGGAGAGCAGCGACGAGGCGTCGAGCGCCTACGGCCTGCTGGCCGACGACATCGCGGTGGCCGCGGACGGCCTGTCGGTGCGTTTTCATGTCGATCCGGCGGCGCGCTTCGTGAATGGCGACCCGGTGACGGCGGCGGACGTCAAGTATTCGTTCGATACGCTGATGAGTCCGGCCGCGGCGCCGAGTTACCGCACCGTGTGGCAGGACGTCGCGCGCGCCACCGTGATCGATCGCCAGACCGTGCGGTTCGACTTCCGGCATGCCGGACGCGAGTTGCCGCTGCTGATCGGCGCGTTGCCGGTGTTCTCGCCGAAGTGGGGGCAACGCGCCGACGGCAGCCACCCGTCGTTCGACGCGATCGCCCTTGACGTGCCGGTCGCCAGCGGGCCGTATACGATCGCACGTCACAGCGGCGGCACGCAGATCGTGCTGCAGCGCAACCCGCATTACTGGGCGGCCGGTCTGCCGGTGCGGCGCGGCATGTTCAATTTCGACCGGATCGTCTACAAGCTGTACGGCGACCCCACCGCGCAGCTCGAGGCGTTCAAGGCCGGAGAGTTCGACGCGAGCGTGGAGTATCGCGCGCGCGCCTGGGTGCGCGGCTATATCGGCCGGCGCTTCAGCGATGGCGAACTGGTCAAGCGCGTCTTCAGGCATTCGAACGGCGCCGGCCTGCAGGGCTTTTTCATGAATACCCGCCGGCCGCTGTTCCAGGACGTGCGCGTGCGCCAGGCGCTCGACCTCGCGCTCGATTTTCCCTATCTGAACCGGCAGATGTTCTACAACCAGTACACCCGCAGCGACAGCTTCTTCACCAACAGCGAGCTGGCCGCCCACGGGCTGCCGGGTCCGGGCGAGCGCGCGCTGCTCGAACCGCTGCGCGCGACGCTCGACCCCGCCGTCTTCGGTCCGATGGTGGTGCAGCCCGACACCGCGCCGCCGGGGTCGCTGCGCGACAACCTGCGCCAGGCCCGCACGCTGCTGGCCGCGGCCGGCTGGACCTATCGCGACGGCGCGCTGCGCAACCGCGCGGGCCAGCCGTTCGTTTTCGAGATACTGGACGACAGCGGCAGCGCGTTCGGCGCGGTGGTCGCGTCGTATGCGCGCAATCTCGCGAAACTGGGCGTCACCGTGAATTTCCACGCCATCGATTTCGCGCTCCTGCAGCAACGTCTGCAGAATTTCGATTTCGACATGACGACGTTGTCGATGCCCGGTGGGCAGAGCCCGGGCAACGACCTGCGCGACTATGTCGGCAGCGCCGCGGCCGGCATTCCCGGCTCCGGGAATCTCGCCGGCATCCGTTCCCCGGCAGTCGACGCGCTGGTCGGGGCGGCGCTCGCGGCGCGCACCCGGCCGGCGCTCGTCGACGCCGCGCGGGCGCTCGACCGCGTGCTGATGCACGGGTACTATGTGGTGCCGCAGTGGTATTCGGCGGAGCATCGCGTGGCCTACCGGCGCGGTCTGGCCTATCCGCCGACACTGCCGCGCTACTACAGCGCGGCGAACTGGATTCTGTCGACCTGGTGGGAGGCGCCGGATGCGCCGGGCGTTTCAGGGACATCGCGCGCGGTGAGCCGCTAGGTCGACCCGCGTTGGCCGGCCGGGTCGGCCCGCCGATTGCGTCCGCCGTGTCCTGACCCACCGGGTCTGATTCATCGGACCCGATCCACCGGGTCCGATCCACCGGGTCCGATCCACCGGGTCCGATCCACCGGGTCCGGTTCGCCGGGGCCGGCACACCGGATCGGTCCCGCCGCCCGCACGCGACCGCGCCGTTCCCGGCGCCGCTTATCTCAAATTAATTCCGACCGGAGCCTGTCCCGGATGATCTGGCCGTATATTTTGAGACGACTTCTGCTGATGATTCCGACGCTGCTGGGCGTCGTGACGCTGACCTTCGTCGTGATCCAGTTCGTGCCCGGCGGCCCGGTCGAGCAGATGATGGCGCAGCTGCATCGCGGCGCGCCCGGCGTCGAGGCGTCGGGCGGCACCGCGTCCAGCGCCTATGACGCGCGCCGCGGCATGGACGAGAAGCAGGTCGCGGAACTGCGCGCGTTGTACGGTTTCGACCGGCCGCCGCTCGAACGCTACTGGACGATGCTCAAGCGCTTCGCGCGCTTCGACCTCGGGCAGAGCTACTTTTACCACCAGAGCGTCACGTCGCTGATCATCTCGAAATTACCCGTGTCGATGAGCATCGGGCTCTGGACCTTTTTCCTGAGCTACCTGATATCGGTGCCGCTGGGCATCGTCAAGGCGGTACGCGACGGCTCGCGTTTCGACGCGGTGACGAGCGTGATCGTGCTGGTCGGCTATGCGATCCCGGGCTTCGTGCTGGGCGTGCTGCTGCTCGTGCTCTTCGGCGGTGGTTCGTTCTGGCAGCTCTTCCCGCTGCGCGGCCTGACCTCGGACAACTGGGCGTCGCTGAGCGCCGGCGGCAAGGTGCGCGATTATCTGTGGCACATCGCGCTGCCGGTGACCGCGTCGGTGCTGGGCGCGTTCGCGGTGCTCACGATCCTGACGAAGAACGCGTTCCTGGAGGAGATCGGCAAGCAATACGTGATCACCGCCCGGGCCAAGGGGCTGCCGGAACGGCGCGTGCTGTTCCGGCACGTCTTTCGCAACGCGCTGCTGCCGCTGGTGACGGGTTTTCCCGGCGCCTTCATCGGTGCGTTCTTCACCGGCAGCCTGTTGATCGAGACGCTGTTTTCGCTGGACGGGCTCGGCCTGCTCTCGTACGAGGCGGTGATCCGGCGCGACTATCCGGTGGTGCTCGGCACGCTTTATCTGTTCACGCTGATCGGCCTCGCGACCAAGCTGGTGTCGGATCTCTGCTATGTCTGGGTGGATCCGCGGATCCGTTTCGACGCGATGGAGCGCTGACATGACATGGCGTTTCCGGGTTCGGGCGGCGAGGAGGGCGAAGCGCGGCGGCACGGGGCGGGAGCCGGGCGACGGCGTGGCGCGCGACGGGGTGGCGCGCAATGCGCCGGGCGACGGCGTCGTGCGCGACGCGCATCCCGCGCGCGCCACCTGGCGGCGTTTTCGCCGGCAGCGTCTGGGCTTCGCCAGTTTCGTGGTCTTCATGGCGATGTTCGCGGTGAGCTTGGCCGGCGATCTGCTGTCGAACGAGCATCCGCTCGTCGTCGAATACCAGGGACAGTGGTATTTCCCGATGGTGACGACCTATCCCGAGCGCACCTTCGGCGGGGATTTCGAGACGCCGACCGACTATCTCGACCCGTTCATCCGCGCGCGTCTCGCCGCACCGGGCAATTTCACGTTGTACGCGCCGAACCGGTATTCGGCGAACACGCTGAACTATTTCGCGAAGCAGCCCGACCCGGCGCCGCCGTCGCGCGACAACTGGCTGGGTACCGACGACCGCGGCCGTGACGTGTTCGCGCGGCTGTTGTTCGGTTTCCGCGTCTCGGTGGTGTTCGCATTGGTGTTGACGGCGGTCGGCACCGTGCTCGGCATCGCCGCCGGCGCGCTGCAGGGTTTCTTCGGCGGGCGGATCGACCTTTTCTCGCAGCGCCTGATCGAGATATGGGGCTCGCTCCCCGAGCTGTACCTGC
>JBPBQT010000328.1:0-5467 GCA_050955065.1 Janthinobacterium lividum
CACGAACGAAGGCACGTTGCTCGCCGTGGGCAGCGGTGCGCTGGGTGCCCGTCTGATCGGTCCGCTCGCCGCGCCGGCTACCCTCGACACGCTGGCCGCGGCCCACGCGGAGAACGGTGCCGCGGCGGCGCCCGTTGGCGAGGACTGTACGCCGCGCATGCTGCAATCGGCGGTGGGGCTGGGATGGCGCGCGATGATCCTCTGGATGATCCTGCTGCTGATGGTCACCCTGTCGGTCTGGATCGCCTGACGCTCACTCTCCCGCGGGTGTCGCCTAGCGGACGATCTGTCCCGCCTCGTGCACCAGCTGCGCATACAGCGCATGCCGCGCCGGCGCGATGCGGCCGTCGGCGACCGCCTCGAGTATCGCGCAACCCGGTTCGTGCAGATGCCGGCAGTTGTAGAAGCGGCATTTCCCCAGCAAGGGCCGGAACTCGGCGAAGGCCCGTTCCAGTTCGCCTTCGCTCAGATGGTGCAGGCCGAATTCCTGGAAGCCCGGAGAGTCGAGCAGGCTGCCGCCATCGGCCAGCGCATAGCGCCGCGTGAAGGTGGTGGTGTGCTTGCCGGAATGCAGCGCCGCCGAGATTTCGCGCGTGGCGGCCAGCGCGCCGGGCACCAGCGCGTTGACCAGCGTCGATTTCCCCATGCCCGATTGACCCAGCAGCAGGGTCGAGCGTCCCGCCAGATGCGGCGCGAGCAACGCCGCGGTGGCGTCCGGCGCGCTGCCTGCCGACGTCTCGATCACCGGATAGCCCAGTGCCTGGTACGGCGCCAGACGCGCGCGCGCGAGCGGCAGCGCGGCGGTCACGTCGACCTTGTTCAGGATGATCAGCACGCCCAGCCCGTGGGCGTCGGCCGCCACCATCGCGCGGCCGATCAGGTCCTCGCTGAAATGCGGCTCGGTGGCGAGCACGATCATCAGCTGGTCGAGATTCGCGGCGAACAGCTTGGACTTGTACTGGTCCGACCGGTACAGCAGATTGCGCCGCGGCAGGATGTCCAGAATGACCCCCTGGTTCGCGGAGCGCGCGGCGAAACGCACCCGGTCGCCCACGGCGATCTCGCTTTTCTTGCCACGCGGAAAGCATTGCAGCACCGGTGCGGCGTCATCCGGCGCAACGACGTAATGGCGGCCGTGCGCGGCGATGACGATGCCCTCGGCGGTGACTGTCGGCAGGCTGTCCGGATGGGCCGGCGCAGCCGCGGTTTCCGGATCGGCCGTGCCGTCCGGCACCTGCGGTGCGGCGGCCTGGACGTCGGCGTCGGCCCTCGCGGCGGCGCTCCGGCGGGGCGCGCGGGGGCGGGTGCGGGCGTTTTCCGGCGAGGGATCGAGATCGAGGTCGGGATCGGACTTAGAACGTGTCATGCGGCGGCAGGGGTGGACAGGGGCGCGGGTGCGAGCAGCAACCGGTCGATCCGTTGCGAGGCGGGCGGGTGGGAATAATAAAAGGCCGAGTAGAGCGGATCGGGCGTCAGTGTCGACGCGTTGTCCTGATAGAGCTTGACGAGCGCGCTGACCAGATTCTGCGGATGCGTCTGGGCGGCGGCGAAGGCATCGGCCTCGAACTCGTGCTTGCGCGAGGTCAGCGCGCTGAGCGGACCGGCGAAAAACAGGAAGACCGGCATGATCAGGAAGAATAGCAGCAATGCCAGCCCTTCGTTCCCCCCCGTCGGCGCGGGCGCGGTCCCCAACCCCGTGTAGAACCACGACTGCTGCATGAGCCAGCCGAGCAGCGCCAGCATCGCCAGGCTGATGCCGAAGACCGTCACCATCCGCTTCATCACGTGCCGGCGCTTGAAATGGCCGAGTTCGTGCGCGAGCACCGCCTCGATCTCCGCGCCGTCCAGACGCTCGATCAGCGTATCGAAGAACACGATCCGCTTTGCCGCGCCGAAACCGGTGAAGTAGGCGTTGCCATGCGCCGAGCGGCGGCTGCCGTCCATCACGAACAGGCCTTTCGCGGCGAAACCGCAACGGCGCATCAGCGCCTCGATCCGGGTACGCAGCGCGACGTCCTCGAGCGGCTGGAACTTGTTGAACAGCGGCGCGATCAGGGTCGGATAGAGCACCAGCACCAGCACATTGAAGCCGACCCAGAGCAGCCACGCATACCACCACCAGAGCGCGCCGGCCCGGGTCATCAACCAGAGCACCGCGAACAGCAGCGGCGCCGCGAACACGATGCCGATCGCGGTCGATTTCGCCAGGTCGGCGAAGAACAGCGCGCGTGTCATCTTGTTGAAGCCGAAACGCGCCTCGACGACGAAATGCCGTGCGTAGTCGAAGGGCAGGTCCACCAGGCTGGTGATGCCGACGACGATCGCGATCAGCGCGATCTCCTGCAGGTAGCCCCGGCCCAGGTAATGGGCGAGACCCGCGTCGATCGCGCCGGCACCGCCGAACAGCGTGAGCGCGGCGAGCACCGCCGCGGCCACCAGCACTTCCCCCACCGTCAGCCGCAGCCGCGCGACCGTGTAGTCGGCGGCGCGCTGATGCGAGTGCAGCGAGATCGAATCGGCGAAGCGCGTCGGCACCGCGTCGCGATGCGCGAGAACATGACGCACCTGCCGCTGGCCGAGCCAGAGCTTGGTCGCCACCATGGCGACGAGCGCGAAAGCAAACAAATACGTGAACATGAAAGTATCCTCCCCGGACTATGCGAGAATTATAGTTTCTTCCGCGTCATTTCCGTCGAACGCCATCATGTCCATCGAATCCGCCGCCTCGTCTTCCGCCTCGTCCATCGCCGCTGAATCCGCCGCATCGCCGGGCGCGGGAGCGGCGCCGGCGCTTGCCCGCAGCGAATTCAATCTCATCTGGGTCGACATGGAGATGACCGGCCTGCTGCCGGACACCGACCGCATCATCGAGATCGCGGTCGTGATCACCGATCTGCACCTGAACGTCCAGGTGCAGGGCCCGGTCATCGCGATCCACCAGTCCGACGCCGCGCTCGACGCGATGGACAGCTGGAACAAGAACACGCATGGGCGCTCCGGCCTGATCGATCGGGTGCGGGCGTCGACGTTCACCGAACAGGATGCGATCGAACAGATCCGGGCATTCGCCGGACAGTACGTGCCACCGGGCAAATCCCCGATGTGCGGCAACTCGATCTGCCAGGACCGCCGCTTCATGGCGCGCTGGATGCCGGAGCTGGAAGCGTTCTTTCACTACCGGAACCTGGACGTCAGCACGCTCAAGGAATTGTGCCGGCGCTGGCGCCCGGAGCTGGTGAAGGGTTTCCAGAAGCGCGCCGCGCACACGGCGCTGGCCGACATCGTCGAATCGATCGAGGAATTGAAGTACTACCGCGAGCACTTCATCCGCACCGAGGCGGGTGGGCCGGCGGCAGACGCGGCGGTGTAGTCCGGACCGAACGCCGTGGGGCGGTTCCGAAGCGCGGGTTGGCCTAGCGCCCGCCGGCAGGCGTCGGACGCCGCGCGCTTTTCGGCCGGAAGGCGTCGACCACCGCCGTGACCGTCTCCACATACGGCCCGCCGATCAGATCGATGCAGTACGGAATCGCCGCGAAGATGCCGGGTACGGTCAACGCGCCGGATGCATCCCGGGCGCCCTCGAGCGTTTCCCGGATCGACTTCGGCTGTCCCGGCAGGTTGACGATCAGCGCGGCATGGTCGCCGGTGTCGCGGATCACCGCGACCTGCCGCGAGAGAACCGCCGTCGGCACGAAATGCAGGCTGATCTGGCGCATCTGCTCGCCAAAGCCGGGCATCTCCCGGCTGGCCACCTCCAGCGTCGCCTCGGGCGTCACGTCGCGGCGCGCCGGACCGGTGCCGCCGGTCGTCAGGATCAGATCGCAGTGCGCCTGATCGACCAGTTCGATCAGCGTCGCCGAGATCGTCGGCGCGTCGTCGGCGATCAGCCGCGTCTCGATGCGCCACGGGCTCGCCAGCGCCGTGCCCAGCCAGCTCTCGAGCGCGGGGATGCCGGCATCGGCGTACACGCCGCCGCTGGCCCGGTCGCTGATCGACACCAGGCCGACGACCAGCGTGTCCGCACCGTCGTGCGCGGGGAGGTCAGTTGTCGAAGGGTTCATGCTCGTCGTCCGTCTCGTCGTCGTCGTGCGCGTCGGCATCCGCGGCGCCGTCTTTGCCGGCCGTCGGCGCCACCGCGCTCTTCACCCACTGGAACAGTTCACGGTAATACCGTGGCGAGCGTTTCTGCTCGGCCTCGCGTCGCGCATTGCGGATCAACGTCCGGCCTTCCTGGACATCCATGCCGGGATAGCGCTGCAGGAAGTCGGTCAGGGCGTCGTCGGAGGCGATCAGCTGATCGCGCCAGCGTTCGATCGTGTGCAGTTTCACGGTCTCCGAGCGGCTCAGCCCCTTGATGACGTCGAGCACGGCGTGCAATGCCGCCACTTCCTCTTCCGTCAGGCGCCGCATCACCTTGCCGACGAACTGCATCTGCCGGCGTCGGCCCTCGTGGTCGGTGATCTTGCGCACGTCGGTCAGCGCGTCGAACAGCGCCTCGGGCAGCGGCAGCTTGCGAAACGCCTCCTTCGGCAGTTCGGCGAGTTCCTTGCCCAGCACCTGCAGCGCAAGCATGTCGCGCTTGAGCTGCGATTTGCTCGGGCGGTCGTAGAGCGGCGCTTCGGGAGCGTCGTCCGCAGCGGGCTCGGCGATGCCGGCCCGGTCCAAATGTCTTTTTCGCGTCATGGGCGAATTGTACAGACCCGGCGGCCCGCCGGGCACCCCCGATGCACCCGATCGTGCGAGCGGCGAGCAGGAACTGTTGCTATGATCGAGCGCTAGAACGCCGTCCCAGGAGAACCGATTCCCCATGCCCGCCCATTCGCGTCTTTTTCCCCATTCTCAAGACCAGCTCAAGGACATCGCGAACGACATCCTGAAGTACGCGCGCGAACTCGGCGCGACCGACGCGGCCACCGAAATCTCCGAAGGCGACGGCCTGTCCGTCACCGTGCGGCGCGATGAAGTCGAGACGATCGAACACAACCGCGACAAGACCGTCGGCGTGACGGTCTTCGTCGGGAACAAGCGCGGCAATGCGAGCACGTCCGATTTTTCGACGAAAGCGATCCGCGACACCGTGGCGGCCGCGCACAACATCGCGCGCTTCACCGCCGACGACGACTGCGCCGGCCTGGCCGAGGCGGAACTGCTCGAACGCGATCCACGCGACCTGGATCTGTTCCATCCGTGGGACCTGACCGCGGACCAGGCGGTCGAACTGGCGCGCCGCGCCGAGCGCGCGGCGTTCGAGACCGACGCGCATATCGAGAATTCCGACGGCGCGAGCGTGTCGGCCCAGCACTCGCAGTTCGTGCTGGCGACCAGCCGCGGTTTCATGGGCGGCTTTCCGGTGTCGCGCCATTACATTTCGTGCGCGCCGATCGCCGGTCACCAGGGGCAGATGCAGCGCGACGACTGGTATTCGTCGCAGCGCCGCGCGAGCGACCTGCTCGAACCGGAACGCATC
>JBPBQT010000329.1:0-5245 GCA_050955065.1 Janthinobacterium lividum
TCAGCATCGCGGCAAGGCGATGGGCGCCGTGCAGAGCGCCTGGGCGGTGGGCTGGGCTGCCGCGGTCCTGTTGTATATGGTGGTGTTCTCCACGATGTCGCCGCAGTACGGCTGGCGTTTCATGTTTGCCCTGGGCATTCTGCCGGGTTTGCTGGTGATCTATGTGCGGCGCAACATACCGGAACCGTTGCGTCAGCCGGCGCCTGCGGCGCAGCGGCAGGACGGCGGCGCGGCCCGGAAGATTCCCTTGCTCGCCATCTTCGCGCCCGATGTGCTGCGCATGACCTTGATCGGGGGGCTGCTGGGCGTGGGGGCGCATGGCGGTTACTCTGCCCTCACCACCTGGTTGCCGACTTTCCTGAAGACGGAGCGCCATCTTTCGGTGCTGGGCACCGGCGCGTACCTCGCCGTGATCATCTTCGCCTTTTTCTGTGGCTGTCTTGTCGCCGCGCAATTGCTCGACCGCATCGGCCGGCGTGCGACGATCCTGTTCTTCGCGATCAGCTGCGTGATCACGGTGATCGTTTACATCTTCGTGCCCCTGTCGAACAACGCCATGCTCGTGCTCGGATTTCCGCTGGGGTTCTTCGCTGCGGGCATTCCGGCAAGCATGGGCCCGCTGTTCAATGAACTCTATCCGCAAGGAATGCGGGGTACCGGCGTCGGTTTCTGCTATAACTTCGGCCGGGTGGTGTCCGCCGGATTTCCGGTCATGGTGGGACATCTCAGCGCAAAGTATTCGCTGGGTTTTGCAATCGGTGTCGACGCTGCGTTCGCCTATGCCATCGTCGTGGTCTCGGTATTGATGTTGCCCGAGACCCGCGGGCGGGTGCTGACTTGAAACACGCTTCCGGATTCACTATTTTCGGCTTTTTCCGTGTCAGATAAAACTCCTTTGACGGCTGGTATCGACGGCCACGCGCATGTCTTTCCAGCCGATCTGCCGCTGATGGAGGGCCGTCGTTATGCCCCCACGTATGCGGCTCCCGTCGAGCGATATCGAGCGATGCTGGAGACGCACGGCATGTCGCGTGGCGTGCTGGTACAGCCGAGTTTTCTGGGTACCGACAATCGCTACCTTCTGGCCTGTCTCGCGCGGTATCCCCGGCAGTTTCGCGGCGTGGTGGTGATCGATCCCGTCGCCGGCCCGGCATTGCTGGACGACTATCACACGCGAGGCGTCGTCGGCGTGCGGGCGAATCTGATCGGCCAGCCCGTTCCCGATTTCCACCACGTTGCATGGCGCGCGTTGCTCGAGCGCATGCGTTTGCTGGATTGGCATCTGGAGGTGCAGATCGAGGCCGGACGTCTTGCGAGTGTCGCGCAACCGATCCTGCAGACCGGGGTACGACTGGTGGTGGACCACTTCGGCCGTTTCGATCCCCACCTGGGACTGGATGACCCGCATTTTCAGGACGTACTCGATCTGGGGAAAAGCCGGCGGGTCTGGGTGAAGGTTTCCGGCGCCTATCGCGTCAGCGCCGCGGGGGCCGATCGCCGCGCGATGCTGAGGACCGCGCGCACGGCCTATGCGATGCTGAAGGACGCCTGCGGCGTGGACCGGTTGCTATGGGGCAGCGATTGGCCGCACACGCAATACGAAAGCACGGAAAATTATGCAACCGCGTGTGCGCTTCTCGATATGCTTGCCATCGACGTGGAAGAACGGAACGCCCTGCTGGTGCACACGCCGAGCGAATTGTTTCATTTCCAGGAGGCGTTTGCTCGCGCTCCCTGACCGGCTTCCGGCCAAGCCGCCGCCAGGCCAGCGGTCGGGAATCGGCCCGCCGGCTGAAGCGCGTCCGTCGCCGCCTCAGGTCCCCAGCCCGCTGGCAGCGATCTGCTGCTCCACGTAAGCGGCGAACAACGCGTGCGTATGCGTGCTCGGATGCACGTCGTCGGCAAAGATATAGCTCTGGTCGGCGCCGGCCACCGTCAGGGTGGCGGCCGTGCAGTACAGCGACGACGCATACGCCGTGGGATCGGACAATCCGGCCGCGACGGCCACCGCGGTCATCGCCGTCAGGTTGCAGGCGGTCCCGGTGTTCGACACGCTGAAGCCGTTGGCGACATAGTTCGCCGACAGACTGTCCTGCCAAGTGTAGGCGTCGACGTAGACCACCTTGCTCAGGTTGCCGGCGGCCTGCAAGGCGGCATACAGCGCGGCGTTGTAGGCCTGCGTCACCGCGGACACGACCGCCTGGCCCTGCGCGCCCAATGCCAGCGCGAGCGGCGTCTGCCCGATGTCCGGCACGCTCGACACCACCACGTGGGTGGCGCCCGCTGCCAGCACGGTCGCCACCTGCGCGGCCAGGGCGGTGGCGACCGGCACCAGCGTGGTCTCGGTTTCCCGGGCGATGGCCGCCTGCAGCGTCATGCCGGCGGCGACGTCGGCCTTCACCGCCTGCGACAGCGTCGTGGCCTGTATGAAGATGTCGTTCGCGCCGCCGTTGATCAGCACGAGCTGGTTGGCGTTGAACGTGCCGTGGGCGCTCAGGTAATTCTGCACCTGCGTCGTGATGGGCACGGTCGTCGCGGCGCTGTAATCGGCGGCGGATGTCGTGGCGTGGCTTTCGCCGATGGGGTCGGTCACGCGGGAGCCGCCTTGCGCGTAGCCCAGACCGGTCGAGGCGACCAGGGGTTGACCATAGCCGCCCAGGTAGGCCGCCGTGAGCGTGCCGCCGTAGTACTCGGCGACCTTCTGCGTCCAGACTTCGCCCGGATTGGTGGTGTAGCGTCCGCGCACGAAGGTCGCCGAACCGGTGCCGGCGTAGGTGCCGACATCGGAGAGACTGTCCCCGAACGAAACGACCTGCAAGGTCACGCCGCCCGGGGCGGTGCTGGTCGAGGAGGTCTTGTTGTCGTCATGACCGCCGCCACAGCCCGCGAGCACCAGGAAGGCGACGCCGGACAACGCATATCGCGCGCGGACGAATGTTTTTCGGGAGTGACGCATGGCGGGTGTCGATCCAGGTGGGGCGGCGGGGTGTAAATTTTTCGCCACGATGGCGTACAACTTACACGGGCGATGTACCCGACGCATGGCTGTCGGGCACATGACCTTACGGTCGCGAGGGAAGATAGGCAAGGAAAGCAGGGACCGTGCCTTCGCGCCCGGGCCGAACCCGGACCCGCGACACGGAGGTGGCTTCGGCCTGGCGGCTGTGGCCCGGAGGGAGGCAACAAGTGTCATGCCTTTTCGCGCACGAAAAAAGAAATTGGTTGTACTTAATGTCGCGGGGGTGGAGCATCCGACGTCGGCTTGCCGGAGCGGCGCACCTTTCTCTCCGTGCACGGTCCATGCCGTGCGTGGAGATCGCCGTGCGCCCGTGCGTTATTGGAACGGCTTGTCGTCCGGATGCGCGTAGAGCTTCCGGGTGTCGTCCGTCATGTCGAATTGCAGATTGACGTTCTTGGGGGGCGTGGGGGAAAGGAACCATTTTCGGTAGTTCGCCGTCTCGGTGCCGTCGCGTTGACGTTCGGACATCACCTGATCGACGAGTTCCTTGAAGCCCGCGTCGTCCTTCGGCAGCATGCAGCCGTAGGCCTCGCGCGAGCGGGGCTCGCCGACGATCTCCCAGGCGGAGGGATCATGCGCGGTGGCGCGGCCGCCGGCCAATACGGCATCGTCCATCATGTAGGCGAGCGCGCGTCCTGTCTCCAGCGTGACGAAGGCGGTGGCGGCATCGACCGAACTGAGGATCTGCATGTGCATGTCGTCGTGCTCGTTCATCCCGCGCAGGATGCGCTCCGAGGTGGTACCGGCGACGGTGACCACGGTCCTGTCCTTCAGCCCGGCGAAACCCTTGATCGGGGAGCCCTTCGGCACCATGAGGCGGGTGCCGATGATGAAGAAGGTATCGCTGAAATTCACCTGCTTGGCGCGCTCGACATTGTGGGTGGTCGAACTGCATTCGAACTGCACCTGGTTGTTCTGGATCAACGGGATGCGGTTCTGCGAGGTCACGGCCAGCTCCCGGACATGCAGCCCGGGCATCGCGAGTTTTTTCTTGATCGCGGCGACGATCGCGTTGCTGATGTCCACCGAAAATCCGAGATAGTGGTTTTCGTTGTCGAGATAGGAAAAGGGAAAGGAGTTGTCGCGGACCCCGATGATGACGACCCCGGAACTGCGGATGCCGTCCAGCGTCGGACTGGCGGGGGCTGCCTGCGCGATGCCGGCGCCGGAAACGACGGCAAGCACGGCGATGCAGGAGAGACGGCGGCGAAAACGTTGGAGCATGGCGACCTCGTGGGGAATGGCGAGACTTGCCGGGAGAATGATTGCCGGACAAATTTCCCCATTCCAGTTTTTTCACCATTCGCGCTTTATTCGGCAGCGTCCGATTGAACCGGGCGTTTCTCTCGACGAAGATGTGCCAGGCCGAGAAAAAGGTTTTTTCTCTCAACCTGCGACGTGCCGCCGCATTACCTTCACGAATATCGATGACCGTAGCGGTGGCTTGCTGTATCACCTTACATCCGGAGTTCGAATGGTCATCCGTATTCCTTTTCCGTTGCAACGGTTCGCGACCCGATCGACCAATTTCAGGGAGCCGGCGCCGGTGGCGTCGGCGGCGCTTCCTCCCTGGCGCCGGGAGATCGACAGAATCGGCACGGCGTTCAAGCGCCTGCATCGCGCCGCGGGCCGGCTGCAGGCGCGGCATCCGCAGAGCGCGTTGTCGCTGGAACTGGGCGATCTGGAAAAAAAGCTGGAGAAGGTACAGAAAAAGATCAGTACCGGGTTCCTGGGGGGACTGGTCGGCAATGGTCCGTTGGCCCGTTGCTTCGCGACACGGCGTGAGCATGCGCGGAACGTGACGCGCATCCTCGCCGCGCTCGCCGACGCCGCGACGCTCGTGGCGGCGGACCTCGACGCGGTCGCGCAAGGCGGCGCCGACACCCTGGACGGCGCCGCCCTGACCCATCTGCGCGAGAAGCAACGCGCTATCTTTCGCGGGCTCGAAGAGGTCAAGGGGTGCATGCCGAAGGAACAGACCCGGTTCAGGCTGCGCACATTGGCGATCGTGGCCACGGCGGTGGTGTCCATCGCCGGCGCGATCGTCGGCGCGACGCTCGTGGCCCCCATCCTGGTGATTCCGTTGACGGTGACGGCGGTCGGTCTCGCCATCAACGCCACGCTGCATTTCACGCAGCGGCGGGACACCGGGTGGAAAGCGCTGACGCAGCTGATCGACCAGTTCACCACGAGCAGCAGGGATCTCGATTACGACGCGCTGCACGA
>JBPBQT010000330.1:0-4701 GCA_050955065.1 Janthinobacterium lividum
CTACGACCTGCAGCGCTCGCAGATCCGCGCGTTTCGCGCCGGCGCGGCGGTGCGGCCCGACGATTCGGTAACGCTGCAGGGCCTGGACGACCCGCGCGCGGTCGAGCAGTTCGGCGAGACCTGGCTACGCGCGAAGGACGAGATCGAACTGGTCGCGGGCGCCACGCCCGCGCTGGACCGCGAGCTCTTCCTGGCCGGCAAGCAGTCGCCGGTGCTGTTCGGCTCGGCGATCAACAACTTCGGCATTCGCGAGATCCTCGACGCGCTCGTCGAGCTCGCCCCGCCGCCGAAGGTCCGCGAAGCGGTGCAGCGCCCGGTCGACCCGGCCGAGCCGCGCTTCACCGGCATGGTCTTCAAGGTCCAGGCGAACATGGACCAGCAGCACCGCGACCGGGTGGCCTTCGTACGCGTGTGTTCCGGCAAGTTCGACCGCGGCATGGCGCTGACGGTGACCCGCACCGGCAAGAAGATCAAGACCAGCAACGTCGTGAGCTTTCTCTCGCAACGGCGCGAAATCACCGAGGAAGCGTATCCGGGCGACATCATCGGCATCCCGAACCACGGCACGCTGTGCCTGGGCGACACGCTGACCGAAGGCGAAATGCTGGCGTTCTCGGGCCTGCCCTTCTTCTCGCCGGAAATCTTCCAGACGGTCGAGGCGCTCGACCCGATGCGCGCGAAGCAGTTGAGCGAGGCGCTGCGGCATCTGAGCGAGGAAGGCGCGATCCAGGTGTTCCGGCCGATGCGTGGCGGCCCGACGCTGCTGGGCGCGGTCGGCGCGCTGCAGTTCGAGGTCGTCGCGCACCGGCTGGCGGGCGAATACCGGGTGGAGGTGCGTTTCTCGCCGTCGCGCTACCGGCTCTCGCGCTGGGTGTCGTCGGGCGACGCGGTGGCGATGAAGCGCTTCATCGAGTTCAACGCCGGGCGCATGGCGTTCGATGCGGCCGACCAGATGACTCTGCTGGCCGCGCACCCTTCGGAAATCGCGGCGCTGAAGGAAACCTACCCGGCGATCGCCTTCAGCGAGATGCGCGAACTGTCGGGCGCGGTGCTGGGCAGCACGCACTGAGCCGACCCGACGCGGGCTCCGGCCCGCTCGCCGATGATATGCCGCGACAACGTCGCCGATCACCCTGACGCCGATCACCCTGAGGCCGGCGCCACGACAGCGGCGCCACGACAGCGACGCCGGCGTCCCCCTCACTCCAGGTCCCGCACCTTGTCGATCGCCTGCTCGATGCGCTCGACGGCGATCACCTTGATCCCGTCGATCGGCTGCTTGGGCGCGTTCGCCTTGGGCACGATCGCATGGGTGAATCCCAGCTTCGCCGCCTCCTTGAGGCGGTCCTGACCGCGCGGCGACGGCCGGATCTCCCCTGCCAGCCCCACTTCGCCGAACGTGACCAGCCCCTTGAGCAACGCCTTGTTGCGCATCGACGAGTGGATGGCCATCAGCACCGCGAGATCGACCGCCGGCTCGGTGATCTTGACCCCGCCCACCGCGTTCAGGAACACGTCCTGGTCGAAACAGGCGATGCCCGCGTGGCGGTTGAGCACCGCGAGCAGCATCGCCAGCCGGTTCTGATCGAGCCCCACGGTCAGGCGGCGCGGGTTCGGCACATGCGAGGTATCCACCAGCGCCTGGACCTCGACCAGCAGCGGCCGCGTGCCCTCCTGCGTCACCAGCACGCACGAGCCCGGCACCGTCTGCTCGTGTTGCGAGAGGAACAGCGCCGACGGGTTCGACACGCCGCGCAGGCCCCGCTCGGTCATCGCGAACACGCCGAGTTCGTTGACCGCCCCGAAGCGGTTCTTGAACGCGCGGATCAGACGATACGACGAGTGGGTGTCGCCCTCGAAGTACAGCACCGTGTCGACGATGTGCTCGAGCACGCGCGGCCCGGCGAGCGCCCCCTCCTTCGTCACGTGCCCGACCAGGATGATCGTCACGCCGGTCTGCTTCGCCAGGCGCGTGAGCTGCGCCGCGCATTCGCGCACCTGCGCGACCGAGCCCGGCGCCGACGTCAGCGCGTCGGAATACACGGTCTGGATCGAATCGATCACCGCGACCGAGGGCCGCTCGGTCTCGATGGCCGCCTGGATCTTCTCCAGCTGGATCTCGGCGTAGAGGCGCAGGTCCTTGCCCATCGGCCCGCTCTGCCGCGCACCGGTCTCGCGGCCCTCCATCAGGCCGAGGCGCTCGGCGCGCAGCGCGATCTGCGCATCCGACTCCTCGCCGCTCACGTACAGCACGCGCCGGGTCTGCGCGAGGCTCGCGAGCGCCTGCAGCAGCAGCGTCGACTTGCCGATGCCGGGGTCGCCGCCGATCAGCACCACCCCGCCCGAGACCAGCCCCCCGCCCAGCACCCGGTCGAACTCGCCGATGCCCGTGGAGAAGCGCGGCACGTCGGCCGATTCGATCTCGTGCAGCGAGCGCACCGGCGAGGCCTTGGCGAGCGACTGGAAACGGTTCGGCGCCGCGGTGTCGGCCACGGTCTCCACCATCGTGTTCCAGGCGTTGCAACCCGGGCATTGCCCGGTCCATTTGGGCGACTGCTGGCCGCACGTGGTGCAGGTAAAGACTGTCTTGGACTTTGCCACCTTGACTCCATGATTTCGGATCGGTCGACATCACGCCGTCCGATCAATTTATGCGGGGCATGTCAGAATAGAATGATAGCGGCTCCACGGCGGGCCTCGCAGTCGGCCTCACGTCCCGCCTTGCCGCGGCGGCCCGGACCGCAGGTCCGGGGTGAACCACGAGCCGAACCGGACGGCGCGCCGCAAAGCATTGCGCGAGAAGCAATCCCTGTATTCCATATGCGGGCGCGGTACCCGAAACGCAACATTTTCGTGTTATAAAGCCGAGCGCATGATTGATTTTGTCGACGCCTGACAATGCCTCTCGGGCAGCGATACACAAGTCGAAAATTCGAGGCGGACTCGATACGGACGCAATACGGCGTCGCATGCAGCGTGGCGGCGCCCATGACCGGAAAGGACAGCAAGCTATCCGATGAAGAAAGGGTTTTACACGATCATGGCCGCGCAGTTTTTCTCGTCGCTGGCCGACAGCGCCTTGCTGATCGCGGCAATCGCATTGCTCAACAATCATCACGCGCCGGCATGGATGACGCCGCTGCTGAAACTCTTTTTCGTGTTGTCCTACGTCGTCCTGGCTGCCTTCGTCGGCGCCTTCGCGGATTCCCGGCCCAAGGGCTGGGTGATGTTCGTGACCAACACGATCAAGGTGGCTGGCTGCCTTGTGATGCTCTTCGGCGCCCACCCGCTGCTGGCCTACGGCATCGTCGGCTTCGGCGCGGCGGCCTACTCGCCGGCCAAGTACGGCATTCTCACCGAATTGCTGCCGCCGGAGAAACTGGTCGCCGCCAATGGCTGGATCGAGGGCACGACCGTGTCCTCGATCATCCTGGGCACCGTGCTCGGCGGCACGCTGATCAGTCCCGTCATCGCCGGACACATCATCCGGCTGGGCATTCCGGGGGTGCACACCAATGCCAGCGCGGCGATCCTGGTCATCGCCTTCGTCTATATCCTGGCCGCGGTCTTCAATCTGCGCATCCCCGACACCGGGGCGCGCTACCGCAAACAGGAAAGCGACCCGCTGAAGCTGATCAGCGATTTCGCCGACTGCTTCGTCACGCTCTGGCACGACAAGCTCGGCCAGATCTCGCTGGCGGTCACCACGCTGTTCTGGGGGGCGGGCGCCACGCTGCAGTTCATCGTGCTGAAATGGGCCGAAGTGGCGCTGGGCATGACGCTGTCGCAGGGCGCGGTGCTGCAGGCGATCTTCGCGGTGGGCGTGGCCGTCGGCGCGATGGCCGCGGCCGCGCGCGTGCCGCTGCGGCGCTCGCTCACCGTGCTGCCGGTCGGCGTGGCGATGGGCGCGGGCGTGACGATGATGGCGTTCTTTACCCGCGACCTGTTCCCCGCGACCTGGGCGCTGCACCTGGGGCAGCATGCGCTGCCGGCCTATCTGCTGCTTGCCTATGTCTTCCTCCTCGCGGTGGGATCGATGGCGGGCTTCTTCGTCGTGCCGATGAACGCGCTGCTGCAGCATCGCGGCTACGTGCTGTTGTCGGCCGGCCATTCGATCGCCGTGCAGAATTTCAACGAGAATCTGTCGGTGCTCGTGATGCTGTGCCTGTATGCCGTGCTGATCTGGCTGAACGTGCCGATCTGGATCGTGATCGTGCTGTTCGGGCTGTTCGTCAGCCTGATGATGCTGCTGGTCATGCAGCGCCATCGCTTCAATCAACGCCGCTTCGACTCGGTCGCGCTGATCGGGGAAGAACGGCACTGAATCCGCCGCACCGAACCTGCACAGGGCGGTGCCGGGTACCCAGGAGATACGAGGAGATCCGCACATGTCTCGCCCCCCACCCAACGTCCTGACGATCGCCGGTTCCGACTCCAGCGGCGGCGCCGGCATCCAGGCCGATCTGAAGACGTTCTCCGCGCTGGGCGCCTATGGCGCGAGCGTCGTCACCGCGCTGACCGCCCAGAACACGCTGGGCGTCGGCGCCATCCACGTGCCGCCGGCCGATTTCGTCGCCGCCCAGCTCGACGCGGTCTTCACGGACCTGCGCATCGACGCGGTGAAAGTGGGCATGCTCGCCAACGCCGGGATCGTCCGGGCCGTCGCGGCCGCGCTGCGCCGTTATCAGCCCGCCACCGTCA
>JBPBQT010000331.1:0-4094 GCA_050955065.1 Janthinobacterium lividum
CGCGCCGTACATCGATGCGCAGGCGTTGCTCACGCGCGGCGAAACCGTCTCCGGCGTCGCGCTGCGCGGCGTCGAACCGGGCGCCGAGTCGAAGGTCGAGGATATCGCCAACGAGATGACGGCGGGCCGCCTGGCGAATCTGACGCCGGGCGGTTTCGGCATCGTGCTCGGCAAGGAACTGGCCAGCAACCTCGACGTGGGGCTGGGCGACAAGGTGACGCTGGTCGCGCCCGAGGGCACGATGACGCCGGCGGGCGTGCTGCCGCGGCTCAAGCAGTTCACGGTGGTCGGCGTGTTCTCGTCCGGGCATTACGAATACGACAGCGGCCTCGCGCTGATCGACATCGTCGACGCGCAGGCGCTGTTCCGGCGCCCGGCGCCGTCGGGCGTGCGGCTCAGGCTCACCGACATGGAACGCGCGCCGCAGGTCGCGTACGACCTGTCGAAGTCGCTCTCGGGCGACCTGTACATCCGCGACTGGACCCGGCAGAACAAGACCTGGTTCTCGGCGGTGCAGATCGAGAAGCGGATGATGTTCATCATCCTGACCCTGATCATCGCGGTCGCCGCGTTCAATCTGGTGTCGTCGCTGGTGATGACGGTCACCGACAAGCAGCCCGACATCGCGATCCTGCGCACGCTGGGCGCCGGGCGGCGTTCGATCATGAAGATCTTCTTCATCCAGGGCGTGACGATCGGTTTCATCGGCACCGCGCTGGGCGTGGGATTCGGCACGCTGGTCGCCTATTACATCCCGGTCATCGTGCCGGCGATCGAACACGTGTTCCAGGTGCAGTTCCTGCCGCCGTCGGTGTACTTCATCAGCGAGCTGCCGTCGCAACTGGAGCCGCGCGACGTGCTGCGCATCGGCGTGATCGCGTTCGCGATGTCGGCGCTCGCCACGCTCTATCCCAGCTGGCGCGCCTCGCGCGTCAAACCCGCGGAGGCCCTGCGCTATGAGTAAGCATCCCGAGACATCCACCCCGGCGCTCGACCCGTCGCTCGTTCTCGAAGCGCGAGACGTGACGAAAAGCTTCATGCAGGGGCGCGTCGCCGTGGACGTGCTGCGCAACGCGTCGATGAGCGTCGCGCGCGGCGAGAAGGTGGCGATCGTCGGCGCGTCCGGCTCGGGCAAGAGCACGTTGCTGCATGTGCTCGGCGGACTCGACGACGCGACCTCCGGCGTGGTCGCGGTGCTCGGCCGGCCGTACTCGACGCTGAGCGAGAAGGAACGCGACCAGGTGCGCAATCGGTCGCTCGGTTTCATCTACCAGTTCCACCACCTGCTCGCCGAATTCAGCGCGCTCGACAACGTCGCGATGCCGTTGCGGATCCGCCGGATGTCGGAAAGCGCGGCGCGCGCGAAGGCGGCGGCGCTGCTCGACCGGGTCGGGTTGTCGCACCGCTCGCATCATCGTCCGGGCGAGCTGTCGGGCGGCGAGCGGCAGCGCGTGGCGATCGCGCGCGCGCTGGTGACCGATCCGGCCTGCGTGCTCGCCGACGAGCCGACCGGCAACCTCGACAGCGATACCGCCGACGGCGTGTTCGCGATGATGATGGAGCTGTCGCGGACGCTCTCCACCAGTTTCGTGATCGTCACCCACGATCTCGACATCGCGGGCCGGTGCGACCGGGTGCTGCGTCTGCGCGCGGGCAAGCTCGACGAACACCCCGAGGTGCTCGGCGTGCAGACGGGGTTGCATCCGGCGTCGGCGGGTCCGGGGACGTCGGCGGAGCCGCTGGATGCGCGCGATTCATGGGAAAAGTCGCGGGAAGCGCCGGCGCGACCGGGCATTGGCGCCACGCCGCCCGGATACTGAATCGAACGGTCCGACGATGGGGATGCCGCCGATGTGGATCGATACCCACTGCCATCTCGATGCCGGCGAGTTCGACGCCGATCGGGACCAGGTCGCCGCCGCGGCGCGGACGGCGGGCGTCGCGACGATCGTCATTCCGGCGGTGACGCCGGCGAATTTCGCGACCGTGCGCGCGCTGGCCCATCGCATTGAAGGCGGCGCGTACGCGCTGGGCATTCACCCGTTGTTCACCGCCACGGCCGACGCCGCGGATATCGCGACGCTGCGCGCGGCGATCATCGACGGTCTGGACGATCCGCGCTTCGTCGGCATCGGCGAGATCGGTCTGGATTATTTCGTTCCCGGGCTCGACGACGCGCGTCAGCGCTTCGTCTTCGACGCGCAACTGCGTCTGGCGAGGGAGTTCGATCTGCCGGTGATCTGCCATGTGCGGCGCTCGCAGGACCAGGTGCTCCACGGGCTGCGGCGTTTCGGCCTCGCGCGGGGCATCGCGCACGCGTTCAACGGCAGCCGCCAGCAGGCGGACGGGTTCATCCGCCAGGGGTTCAAGCTCGGCTTCGGCGGCGCGATGACCTTCGAGCGCGCGCTGCAGATCCGCCGGCTCGCGCAGGCGCTGCCGCTCGAGGCCATCGTCGTCGAGACCGATGCGCCCGATATCGCGCCGGCGTGGCGCTACAAGCAGCGCAACAGTCCCGACCAGGTGCCGCGCATCGCCGAAACGCTGGCGCAGCTGCGCGATCTGCCCCTCGGCCATCTGGCCGAATGCACGACGGCCAATGCGCTCGCCGCCTTGCCCCGACTGACCGACGTGCCGCGATAATTCCCGTTCGAACGGCGCGCGTGCGCCAGTGGATCGTGGGGAAGGTCGATGCAAATCCTTGCGCCGGCGTTTGCGCTCGGGGTGTGCGCGTTGCAGCGCGCGGCGAGTTTGCCGTCGTCGACCGCGCTGGCGGCGGTGGCGCTGCTCGCGTGTGCGCTGCTGCTGTGCGCATGGCGGTGTCGCGCGCGGCTGGCGGCGTCGCCGTCATGGTCATTGCCGCCATCGCCGGCGTGGCCGGTACGGCCTGGCGATTTTTCGCGGAAACCCCTGTTCCAACGCCGCCGAATGCTCGGGTGGATACCGCCGCTCCTGACGGCAGGCGCTGCGCTGCTCGCCGGTTACGACTGGGCTGCGTGGCGCGCGCATGCACGGCTGGCGACCGTGTTGCCCGAGGCGCTCGAACAACGCGACGTTCGCCTGAGCGGACGGATAGAGGGATTGCCCGAGCAGGACAAGGACGGGGCGCGGTTCGTCCTGCGCGTCGATGCGGTGCACTCGGCGTTGCCGGCCGGGGCGAGCGCCGCGACCTTTCCGGCGCGGGTGCGTCTTTCGTGGTCGAAGGCGTACCGCCGCGATGGCGCGGTGCCGTTGCTGGAGGCCGGGCAGCGCTGGACGTTGACGGTGCGCCTGAAACGCCCCCACGGCAACGCGAATTTCGGGGGTTTCGACACCGAGGCGTGGCTTCTGCACCGCGGCATACGCGCAACGGGCCACGTCCGCGCCGGACAACCGGCGGTGGCGGCGGACAGGCCTTTCCCTGCGAATGACAGGCTGTTCGACGCGCGGGCTCGGATCGACCGCGTGCGCGCCGGCATTGCGCGGCGTATCGACGCGGTATTGCCGCAGCAGCCTCATGCGGGCGTGGTGACCGCGCTGGCGATCGGTCATCAGGGAGCGATCACGCGGGCGGACTGGATGCGCTTCAGCCGCACCGGCACCAACCATCTGGTGGCGGTGTCGGGCCTGCATGTCGGGCTGGTCGCGGGTTTCGCCGCGCTGTTGGGCGGGGGATTCTGGCGGCGCGGCGTCTGGCGCGCACGCGCGTTGCCGTTATGGTGGCCGGCGCCGCGCGTCGCCGCCGTCTGCGCGGTGCTGGCGGCGGCGTGGTTCGTGGCGCTGGCCGGTTTCGGCATTCCCGCGCAACGCGCGTTCTGGATGCTGGCGGTGGTTTGCGCGGCCGCGTTCGCCGGTCGCGCGCCGGCGCCGTCGCGGGTGCTCGCGTGGGCGCTGCTGGCGGTGCTCGTGGTCGACCCCTGGGCGGTGACGGCCGCCGGGTTCTGGCTGTCGTTCGGCGCGGTGGCGGCGATCGCCTTCGCGACGACGTCGACGGCGCGGATCGTGACGCCGCACGACGCCGTGGGCGCGACCATCCCAACGCCCGTAACGCCCGTAACGCCCGTAACGCCCGTAACGCCCGTAATGCCCCAAACGCTTACGCCGTCGCCGTCGCCGTC
>JBPBQT010000332.1:0-4051 GCA_050955065.1 Janthinobacterium lividum
GCATGGCGACCGGTCGGAACCGCCTGTCGTGGACGGACGAACGATAACAGCAGCGACATTGGCCCGCCTCCGGTGGGCCTTTTTTCGTCCCGGCGCCCGCGACGGTCTCTTGAAATAAACCGCTTCCATCCCAATATGCTCAGCCCGGGCATGCGTGAACGACGCTGGTCACGATGCCGCCGGCCGTGACTGCGCACTACGCGCTGCCGTGCCGCGTCGCCAGCGAACAGAGCGGTGCGGGTCCGCCGCTTGCTGACGGTGGATGGCGCACCAGGCAAGCACGCCGGGCGCGCATACGGGCAACGCCAGGCCGCGGCCGTACGACGCGGGGAGATGCGACAGCATCGCTGGCTTCCCGCGTGGCCAGACATTCTACAATCCTGCAATTCGAAAGCCCGCGAGAAATTCATGGTTCCGCATCTTGTTACCGCGCTGAACGGCCCACTGCTCGATCTCGAGCGGAAAATACTCGACGCCACACCGGCGATCGAGCGCTGGTTCAGGCTGGAGTGGCAGGAGCACACGCCACCGTTCTATTGTTCGGTCGATCTTCGCAATGCGGGATTCAAGCTGGCGCCCGTCGACGCGAACCTGTTTCCGGGCGGCTTCAACAACCTGCCGGCCGAGGTCATGCCGCTCGCGATCCAGGCGGCCATGGCCGCGATCGAGAAGATCTGTCCCGATGCGAAGAACCTGCTGCTGATTCCCGAGGCCGGCAATCCCAGCCGTTCTTATCTCGAAAATCTGGCGAGGCTGTCGTCTATCATGCGCCAGGCCGGGCTGAACGTGCGCATCGGCTCGCTCGACGAGGAGCTCGAGGACCCCGTCACGGTGACCCTGCCGGACGGTCAGCAACTGATATTCGAGCCGCTCGAACGCACGCCGCGCCGCCTCGGCCTGCGCAACTTCGATCCGTGTTCGATTCTGCTGAACAACGACCTCTCGACGGGCATCCCGAAGGTGCTCGGTCACTTGAACGAGCAGTACCTGCTGCCGCCGCTGCACGCGGGCTGGGCGGTGCGCCGCAAGTCGAACCATTTCGCCTGTTATGACGATGTCGCCAAGCGGTTCGCGAAAAGCGTCGACGTCGACCCCTGGATGCTGAACCCGTATTTCGCGCATGTCGACGAGGTGGACTTCCAGGAACGCATCGGCGAGGAGCGGCTGGCGGACAGCATCGACGCGGTGCTGAAGAAGGTGGCGAAGAAATATCGTGAGTACGGCATCAGCGAGAAGCCGTACGTGGTCGTGAAGTCCGCGTCCGGCACGTACGGGATGGGCGTCATGACCGTTCACGACGCCGCCGAGGTGGCCGGGCTCAACAAGCGCGAACGCAACAAGATGAGCATCGGCAAGGAAGGCGTCGCGGTCCACGACGTGATCGTCCAGGAAGGCGTGCCGACCTTCGAACGGGTGCAGGATGCGGTGGCCGAGCCGGTCGTCTACATGATCGACCGCTACGTGGTGGGCGGTTTCTACCGCGTGCATCACGGACGCGAGCGCGACCAGAACCTGAACGCCCCGGGCATGCAGTTCGTGCCCCTGTCGTTCGAGCACGCGGCACTGCCGGATTCGCATGCCAAGCCGGGTATCACGCCGCCGAACCGTTTCTACCTGTACGGCGTGGTCGCGCGTCTGTCGCTGCTGGCGGCATCGATCGAACTGGAAAAGACCGACCCCGAGGCGATCCAGGTATGATCCCAGGCCGGTAAAAGTACATAACACCCTCTAGGCTGAACGATGAAAATCCTGTTTATCGCGGACCCGCTCGAGAGCTTCAAGATCTACAAGGACACCACGTACACGATGATGTCCGAGGCGGCCGCGCGCGGGCACCAGGTGTTCGCATGCGAGGCGCGCGAGCTGGCCTACGAGGCCGGCACGGTGTCCGCCCTGGTGTCGCGCATCGAAATCGTCGGCAGCGATCAGAAGATGTGGTTCCGCCGCGAGGTGGCGCAGGAACGGGCGCTGACCGGCTTCGACGCGGTGCTGATGCGCCAGGATCCGCCGTTCGACATGGAGTACGTCACGTCCACCTGGCTGCTGGAACTGGCGGAACGGGCGGGCGCGCGGGTCTTCAACAAACCGCAGGCCATCCGGGACCATTCCGAGAAACTCGCGATCGGCGAATTCCCGCAGTTCGTGGCGCCCACGCTGGTGACGAAGAGCGCGGCGCGCATCCGGCGCTTTCACGCGGAGCACGGCGACGTGATCCTCAAGCCGCTCGACGGCATGGGCGGCATGGGCATTTTCCGCGTGCGCGAGGACGCGATGAATCTGGGGTCGATCATCGAGACGCTGGGCGAGGACGGCCGACGCTCGATCATGGCGCAGCGCTTCATCCCGGAAATCAAGGACGGCGACAAGCGCATCCTGCTGATCGGCGGCAAGCCGGTGCCGTTCGCGCTGGCCCGGGTGCCGCAGGGCACGGAAATTCGCGGCAATCTCGCCGCCGGCGGCGTGGGCCGCGCGCAGCCGCTCGACGCGCGCGACCAGCTCATTGCCGCGACGCTCGCGCCGGTCCTCCGGGATCGCGGTCTCCTGCTCGTCGGTCTGGATTCGATCGGCGAATGGCTGACCGAGGTGAATGTGACCAGTCCGACTTGCTTTCGCGAGATCATGGACCAGACCGGTTTCGACGTGGCCGGGATGTTCATCGATGCGCTGGAAGAGGCGGCCGGGCGCGCGTCTTCGACTACCCCGCACTGATTTCCCGCATCCGCCGGCCTCGTTCCGGCGGATACCGGAAACACAACAAACTGTTACAATCGCCCGGCAGAAGGTGCACGGGTTTCTGCTCGCCCGTCCATCTGTTCGTCTTGTTACTTCCAGAAGCCGCGCGCAATGGTCATCCGACGCCCGCGTGTGGTCGCTCCTGGATTCATCGAGCCCCGGGACTTCAGCTGATATGGCCGGAATACTGATTGTCGCTCATGCCCCGCTGGCCAGTGCGCTGCGGGACTGCCTGACGCATATCTATTGCGGGTTGCCCTCGCGGATCGGGGCGATCGACGTCCTGCCGGATACCGATCCCGCCACGGTCGCCGCGCTGGCCCGGGACGAGATCGACCGTCTGAAGGAATGCAACGGCACGCTGGTGCTCGCCGACCTGTACGGCGCGACGCCGGCGAACATCGCCTCGCGGCTCGCCACGCTGCCGGACGTGCGGGTACTGGCCGGCGTCAATCTGCCGATGTTGCTGCGCGCGGTGTGTTATCGCAATACCCCTCTCGACATGCTGGTCGAGAAAACGCTGGCGGGCGGCGCCAATGGTATCCAGGCCGTCACCGCGGCCGCGCCATGCGTCTTCCCCGTTCCCCCCGTCCCCTGCACGACCGAGCATCATGCTGCGCGAAGAACTCACCATCGTCAATAAGCTGGGCCTGCACGCCCGCGCGTCCGCGAAGCTCACGCAACTCGCCGGCAAGTATCAATCCGAGATCTGGCTGTCGCGCAACGGCCGCCGCATCAATGCGAAGAGCATCATGGGCGTCATGATGCTGGCCGCCGGCATCGGCAGCAAGGTCGTGCTGGAAACCGAGGGCGCGGACGAGGGCGAGGCCATGACCGGGCTGAAAGCGCTGATCGCCGACAAGTTCGGCGAAGGCCAGTGAGCGCGGGCGGGCAGCAGCGTCACCTGCGACCGAATCAGAACACTATCTCGTAGGAGCGCGCCCGTGTCGTTCACCCTGCATGGCATCCCTGTTTCGAAAGGCATCGCGATCGGTCGCGCCTATCTGATCGGTCCGGCGGCGGTCGATGTCGACCATTATCTGGTGGACAGCGCCGACATCGCGGCCGAAGTGGCCCGTTTCGCCGCCGCCCAGGAAGTGGTGCACGAGGAACTCGACACGCTGCGGCGCGAACTGCCGCCCGACGCGCCCGGGGAGATGGACGCGTTCCTGAACGTCCATTCGCTGATCCTGCGCGATGCGATGCTCAGCGAGGCCACCGCGGAGCTGATCCGCACCCGGCGCTACAACGCCGAGTGGGCGTTGTCCGAGCAGCTCGCGATGCTGGTCGGCCATTTCGACGAGATCGACGACCCCTA
>JBPBQT010000333.1:0-3875 GCA_050955065.1 Janthinobacterium lividum
GAATTTTCCTGTATTCGCCGAAAAGCCAGGACAGGCTTGCCTAACCGTGAGCGCGCACGGCAAGATGGCGGCTCGATGCAATATGGAGTCTTCGATGATTCTCGACCGCCTGTCCCGTCCTTCCGGCGTCACCCGATGGTGCGCGTCCGCGCTGCTGGTGACTTTCAGCGCCTTCGTCGGCACCGCGCCCGCGCTGGCCAAGCCCGCGCCCGCGCCGGTGCTCGACAGCGCGGCGGTCGCGGTCGCGGACCGCTACGGCGCGCAGGCCGCCGAGCAGATCCTGCGCGCCGGCGGCAACGCCGTCGATGCGGCGGTCGCGATCGCCTTCACGCTCGCGGTGACCTATCCCGAGGCCGGCAACATCGGCGGCGGGGGCTTCATGACGCTCTACGTCGACGGCAAACCGTATTTCCTCGATTATCGTGAACGCGCGCCGCAGGCGTCCACGCGCGAAATGTATCTGGACAACAAGGGCAAGGTCGTCCCGGGCGCGAGTCTGATCGGCGGGCGCGCGGCCGGCGTGCCGGGCACCGTGGCGGGCATGTGGGAAGCGCAACGCCGGTTCGGCAAGCTCAAATGGAAGCAGGTGCTCGCTCCGGCCATCGCCTACGCGAGCAACGGCTTCGAGGTCGACGAACAGCTGCAGTCGCGGCGCGACAAGGCGCGGGCGGAGTTCGCCGGCAAGACCAATTTCGATGCGTACTTTTCCGGGCTGAACCGGGGCGCGACGTTCCGGCAACCCGAGCTCGCCGCCACGCTCACGCGTATCGCCGACGACGGCGCGGCCGGGTTCTACGCCGGCCAGACCGCGGACCTGATCGCCGACGCGATGCGGGGTCACGGCCTGATCTCGAAGGACGATCTGAGCGCCTATCGCGCGGTCTGGCGCGAACCGGTGCAGGCCGATTGGAACGGGTACCGGGTCATCACCGCGCCGCCGCCCAGTTCCGGCGGCGTCGGGCTGGTGCAGCTGCTCAGGATGCAGTCCGATCTGGCGCCGGCCTTCGACGGCGTGCCGGCCAATTCGCCGAAGTACATCCATCTGGTCGCGGAGATCGAGAAGCGCGTATTCGCCGATCGCGCCGAATACCTGGGCGACCCCGACTTCTACAAGGTGCCGGTCGCGCGGTTGATCGATCCCGCCTATCTGCAGAAGCGCGCCGCCGACGTGAACCCGGACCATATCTCGGTCACGAAGGACATCCGTCCGGGCCTCGGTAAGGCGGCCCTCGATGCGGCGGGCACCGATGCGGCGGGCCTCGACGGCGCAGACGCCGGCGCGTCGTCCGGCGGTAACGCCGACGTCGCGGCATCGATGCCCGAGAAGGCCGAGACCACCCATTACGCGGTCGTCGACAAATGGGGCAACGCGGTGTCGAACACCTATACGATCAATGGCTATTTCGGTTCCGGCGTCGTGGTGCCGGGGGCGGGCTTCCTGCTGAACGACGAGATGGATGACTTCGCGGCGAAGCCCGGCGTCGCCAACATGTTCGGCGTGGTGGGCAGCGACGCGAACGCGATCGCGCCCGGCAAACGGCCGCTGTCCTCGATGTCGCCGACGATCCTGACGCGGGACGGCAAGGTGGCGCTGGTCATCGGCACGCCGGGCGGTTCGCGCATCTTCACGACGATCTTCCAGGTGATCGAGAACCTCTACACCTTCCACATGCCGTTGGACAGCGCGGTCGCGCAGATGCGTTTCCACCATCAGCTGTTGCCGGAAAACACCATTTTCTGGGAGCCCTACGCGCCGCTCGACGGGGAACTGGCGAAGCAGGTGGAGGCGATGGGCTACAAGCTGCAATCCCAGCCGTTCAACGGCGATATCCAGGCGATTCAGATCGAAGGCCGTACCCCGACGCCGATGGCCGATCCGCGTGGGCGCGGGGTCACGCTGATCGTCAAGTAAGTCGGCCCGGGCCCCGGCCGAAGGCATGGCCGGGCGTCTTGTTTCAGCACACGGTTCACTCGCCGCGTGGCACGGCACGAGGCCCGCCCGTGCCTGCGGGGGTGCCTGTATAATCAGCGGTTTGCAGTCGGACGCGGGCCCACGCTTCGCGTATCCGCGTGGGAGCGGCCGCTGCGGCGCCCGTCTTCCCGCGCGATCGTGACTTCGTGGTGGTGTCGCGGCGTTCGCGCCGCCCCCGCCGGTCGTATTGCATTCCACGCTTCGCACTCCAGCATTCCACGCCATGAAAGCCGCCGATATCCGCAGCAAGTTTCTCCGCTTCTTCGAGTCGAAAGGGCACACGATCGTGCGTTCGTCGAGCCTGGTGCCGACGAACGACCCGACCCTGCTGTTCACCAATTCCGGGATGGTGCAGTTCAAGGACGTGTTCCTCGGCACCGACCCGCGTCCGTACTCGCGCGCGACCAGCGCGCAGCGCAGCGTGCGGGCGGGCGGCAAGCACAACGATCTCGAAAACGTCGGCTATACGGCGCGTCACCACACCTTCTTCGAGATGCTGGGCAATTTCTCGTTCGGTGATTATTTCAAGCGCGACGCGATCCGCTACGCGTGGGAACTGCTGACGCAGGTCTACGCGTTGCCCGCCGACAAGCTCTGGGTCACCGTCTATCACGAGGACGACGAGGCCTACGCGATCTGGGCAAACGACGTGGGCGTGCCGGTCGAACGGATCATCCGCATCGGCGACAACAAGGGCGCGCGCTACGCGTCGGACAATTTCTGGCAGATGGGCGATACCGGCCCGTGCGGGCCGTGCTCGGAAATCTTCTACGATCACGGCCCCGAGGTCTGGGGCGGGCCGCCGGGGTCGCCCGACGAGGACGGCGACCGCTACATCGAGATCTGGAATCTGGTCTTCATGCAGTACAACCGCGACGCCCGGGGCAACATGACCCCGCTGCCCAAGCAGTGCGTGGACACGGGCATGGGTCTCGAACGGGTGGCGGCCGTGCTGCAGCACGTGCACAGCAACTACGAGATCGATCTGTTCCAGGCGCTGATCAAGGCCGCGGGCCGCGAAACCGGTATCAGCGACCTGGGCAACAATTCGCTGAAGGTGATCGCCGACCATATCCGCGCCTGCGCCTTCCTGATCGTCGACGGCGTGATCCCGGGCAACGAGGGGCGCGGCTACGTGTTGCGTCGCATCGTGCGCCGCGCGATCCGCCATGGCTACAAGCTGGGCCGGCGGGAAGCGTTCTTCCATCGCCTGGTGGGCGACCTGGTCGAGGAAATGGGCACCGCGTACCCCGAGCTGGTCGAGGCGCGCACGCGCGTCACGGACATCCTGCGCCAGGAAGAGGAGCGGTTCTTCGAAACGATCGAGAACGGGATGGAAATCCTCGAGACGACGATCGGCGAGCTGGAGGCGCAGCAACCAGCGGCGCGTGGTCCGGCAGGCGAGGGCGCTGACAAGGGCGCCGGCGACGGTGCTGGCGGGACAGCCCCGACGCGGGTGCTCTCCGGCGACATCGCGTTCAAGCTGCACGACACCTATGGTTTTCCGCTGGACCTGACCGCCGACGTCTGCCGCGAGCGCGGCATCACCGTCGACGAGGTGGCGTTCGACGCGGCGATGGCGCGTCAGCGGCAGCAGGCGCGCGCGGCCGGCAAGTTCAAGATGGCCAGCGCGCTCGAATACAACGGCGCGAAGACGGCCTTCCTCGGTTACGACGCGATCGTCGCCGACGATGCCCGCATCGTCGCGCTGTACGCGGACGGTACCGCGGTGGCGCGCATCGGCGCCGGGCAGGACGCGGTGATCGTTCTCGACCATACGCCGTTCTACGCGGAATCCGGCGGTCAGGTGGGCGACCTGGGGGTGCTGTCGACCGATCTCGCGCGTTTCGCGGTGACCGATACGCTGAAGGTCCAGGCCGATGTCGTCGGCCACCATGGCGTG
>JBPBQT010000334.1:0-3833 GCA_050955065.1 Janthinobacterium lividum
TTCATCCCGAACGTGTCCTGCAGCTGCGTCTGTTTATACAGATTGTTCAGAATCACTTCCGGCACTTCGCCGCGCTTGAGCTCGATCACGACGCGCATGCCGCTCTTGTCGGACTCGTCGCGGATGTCGGAAATGCCCTCGATCTTCTTCTCGCGCACCAGTTCGGCGATGCGTTCGAGCAGCGTGCGCTTGTTGACCTGATACGGCAGCTCGTCGACGATGATCGATTCGCGCTGACCGCGGTCGATGTCCTCGAAGTGCGTCTTCGCGCGCATCACGACGCGGCCGCGCCCGGTCCGGTAGCCTTCGCGCACCCCGGTGATGCCATAGATGATGCCGGCCGTCGGGAAGTCGGGCGCCGGGATGAAGTCGATCAGATCGTCGATGGTCGCGTCCGGGTGCTGCAACAGGTGCAGGCACGCGTTGACCACCTCGTTCAGATTGTGCGGCGCGATGTTCGTCGCCATGCCGACCGCGATGCCGGTCGAGCCGTTGATCAGCAGGTTCGGCACGCGCGCCGGCATCACGACCGGCTCGCGTTCCGCACCGTCGTAGTTCGGCGCGAAGTCGACGGTTTCCTTGTCCAGGTCGGCGAGCAGTTCGTGCCCGATCTTCGCCATCCGGATTTCGGTGTACCGCATCGCCGCGGCGCTGTCGCCGTCGACCGAGCCGAAGTTGCCCTGACCGTCGACCAGCATGTAGCGCAGAGAGAAATCCTGCGCCATGCGCACGATCGTGTCGTACGCCGCCGTGTCGCCGTGCGGATGGTATTTACCGATCACGTCGCCGACGATACGGGCGGACTTCTTGTACGCGCGGTTCCAGTCGTTGTTCAGTTCGTGCATCGCGTAGAGCACCCGGCGGTGCACCGGTTTCAGCCCGTCGCGTACGTCCGGAAGCGCGCGTCCCACGATCACGCTCATCGCGTAATCGAGATACGAACGGCGCATTTCCTCTTCAAGGGAGATGGGAATAGTCTCTTTCGCGAATTGATCCATTGTCCGTATCATTGACGGAACAGACGCCGTGGCGCCCGCCCTGGTGAACCACAGGCCATGATTTTAACATGGCGCAGACCGGTCCCTGGCGCCTTTCGACCGCCCCGCTCATAGGGACCTACACGACCCGTCTTCCAGGCCGACAGAAGCGATTTGCGCGATTGCGCCGCAAACCCCAGAACGTGCTTTCGCGCAAGGGTCGCCACAGGATATTTCGCAATGTTGCAAACGTACCACAGCCCCGACCAACACCGCCGATAAAGGTTCCATATTTTTATCGAAAGGGGCAGCACCGTATGGCAAAATGCGTCGCAGAAGTCAGACTTTTCTCGGCATGTTCCCGGTCTATCCCCGGTTGGGAGCAGTGTTATACTCCGGGCGGTCTAAGACTTGTCTACGTGATCAGGCTCGCAGGAAAGCTGCGGTAATCTCATTTTCGAGAGGAGAAATATGAATAAATTTTCAAAGCTCGCCTTCATCGCAGCTTCCGCCGTGACGGCAGCATCGGCATTCGCGCAATCGGTGCCGGCTTCGCGCCAAGCGACGAATGACAACTGGGTGAACGGCACGGGCGAATACGTCTGGATGAACGGCACGAACGAACTGTGCTGGCGCGATGCGTTCTGGACCCCGGCGACCGCGAACGCGAAGTGCGACGGTGCCCTGGTTGCGCAAGCACCGACGCCGCCGGCACCGCCGGTCGAAGCGGCACCGGCGCCGGTCATCACCAGCCAGAAGGTGACGTACCAGGCCGACGCGCTGTTCGACTTCGACAAGGCTGTGCTCAAGCCGGCAGGCAAGCGCGCCATCGACGACCTCGCGACGAAGATCCAGGGTCTGAATCTGGAAGTCGTGGTCGCGACCGGCTACACCGACCGTATCGGCTCGGATCGCTACAACGATCGTCTGTCGCAGCGTCGTGCGCAAGCCGTGAAGGCCTATCTGGTCAGCAAGGGCGTCGAAGCCAACCGGATCTACACGGAAGGCAAGGGCAAGCGCAACCCGGTCGTGACGAACTGCAACCAGAAGAACCACAAGGCACTGGTCTCCTGCCTGGCACCGAACCGCCGCGTGGAAGTGGAAGTGGTCGGCACGCAGCAAACGACGCAGCCCGCTCAGCAGTAATCAGCGGTAGGACGTCGAAAAACCCTGCCTCGGCAGGGTTTTTTTTCGTCCGCTTTTTATACGGCAGGCGCCCCCGTCGCGTCGTCCTGCAACGGTCCCGGACGCGTTTTCGGCGCCTTCTCCACCTGCCCGCGCGAATCTCCGGCCTGCCTGGCGATATACTGGACGTATTGTGAATTCTCCAGACACCATGAACGCCGATCCCCACGAACTGCAGAAATTCAGCGACATCGCTTCCCGCTGGTGGGATCCCCGCGCCGAATTCCGTCCGCTCCATGAACTCAACCCGCTGCGCCTCGGCTGGATCGACGCGCTTGCGCCCCTGGCCGGCAAGCGGGTGCTCGACATCGGCTGCGGCGGCGGCATCCTGTCCGAATCGATGGCGGTCGCGGGCGCGCGCGTCAAGGGCATCGACCTGTCGTCCGAAGCCCTCGGCGTGGCGGACCTTCACACGCTGGAGACCGGGGTCTCGGTCGACTACGAAGAGATTGCCGCCGAGGCGCTGGCCGCACGCGAGCCGGGCAGTTTCGACATGGTCACCTGCATGGAGATGCTCGAGCACGTGCCGCACCCCGCCGCCATCGTCCAGGCCTGCGCCACCCTGGTGCGCCCGGGCGGCTGGGTCTTTTTCTCGACGCTGAACCGCAATCCGAAGGCCTATCTGCTCGCGGTGATCGGCGCCGAATACGTCGCCCGGCTACTGCCGCGCGGCACGCACGATTACGAACGCTTCATCCGCCCGTCCGAGCTGGCCGGCTTCGCGCGCGCCGCGGGCCTGACGGCCCACGGGTTCAAGGGCATCACCTACCGCCCGGTCAGCCAGCGTTTCTCGCTGTCGGACGATACCAGCATCAATTACATGTTCGCCTGCCAACGGAGCGCCTGACATGTCCGATGCCGACCTGATGCAGGTGCCCGAGGCCGAAGCGATAAGCGAAAAGTCCATCGGCCTGGCGAAGGCCGTCCTGTTCGATCTCGACGGCACGCTGGCCGATACCGCGCCGGATCTGGCGGCCGCGGCCAATACCATGCTGCGCGACCGGGGATTGCCGCTGGTGCCGCTCGAGGACTTGCGCAAAGTGGCGTCTTCCGGCGCACGCGGCCTGCTGGGCGTGGCGTTCGGCATCACGCCGGATCACCCCGATTACCCGGCGATGCGCGATGAATTCCTCGCCAATTACACCGCGGACCTCTGCGTCGAGACGACGCTGTTTCCGGGCATCGACGCATTGCTCGCGACGCTCGTCGAGCGCGACATCCGCTGGGGCATCGTCACGAACAAGGTGGAACGGCTGGCGCGGCCGCTGGTGGAGCAACTGGTGCTGCGGCCCACCAACGGCTGCGTCGTCGGCGGCGACACCACCGCGCATGCGAAACCGCACCCGGCGCCGCTGCTCCACGCCGCCGAGCTGATCGGCGTCGCACCGGCCGACATCCTGTATGTCGGCGACGACCTGCGCGACATCCAGGCCGGTCACGCCGCGGGCATGTATACCGTGGCCGCCGCCTACGGCTACTGCGGCAACGATCTGCCGCCCGCGGAATGGGGCGCGGATCTGCTGATCGACTCGCCCGAGGCGCTGACCACCCTGCTGCGTGGCCTGACCGACTCGAAGTCGTGATAAACTAGCGGCATAGTCGTACAAAGACTGCCATGTTGGTGCGCTTCGGACGGGGGTTCGATTCCCCCCGGCTCCACCAAATGTGCAT
>JBPBQT010000335.1:0-3803 GCA_050955065.1 Janthinobacterium lividum
ATTCGACGATTCGCTCGAATCGGACGCGATAGAGGGCGCAACAGATGACATGAAGGGTTCCTGTGCCACACATACGGCGGCATGCATTCGACTATTTTTCCACGGACCACGTGACGGGCGGCGCCCCTCGTGCAGGCATTCCGTAGCGTTACCGGCGCTTGAGCAAACGCGCGATCAGCGGATCGAAATACAGCCGGTTGATCAGGGGAGCGATCAGGCTGCCCAGACACGCCAGCGCGCCCAGCGTCAGACCGGGCGCGATCGTGAAACGCTGGTTGGCGACACCCTTCAGGATGGCATCCGCCACTTCCTGCGCGGTGGCGACCTTGGCGGTCGCCGCAATGCGACTGGTGATCATCGGCCGCACCTTGATCTCCTCGCGCAGCATCGGGGTGTCCGTGTCCGGAGGATACGCCACCGATACCCCGATGCCATGCGGCTTCAGTTCAGCCCGCAATACCTCGCCAAGTCCGCGCAATGCGAATTTGGTCGGTGTATACGCGGACAGTCCATAGATGCCCAGCAGCCCTGCGCCGGACGATACCAGGACGATGTGGCCTCGGCCCGCCGCCTGCATCGCGGGAAGCGCCGCATGTACGAGATAGACGCTGCCCAGGTAGTTGACGTCCATCGTCTTCTCGAACGCCTCCGGCGCAAGGTCGGCAAAGGTGTCGGGAATGACGATGCCGGCGTTCGCCACGACCAGCGTCGGCGCGCCGTTCTCCACGATGCCCCGCGCGACTGCGGCCTTGACCGCCGGCGCGTCGCAGACATCCACGCTCAGGACGAGGATACGCTGGTCGTTGCGCCGGCGCGCGCCCTCGAGCACGAGACGCGCTGCGGCGAGACGATCGGGATCGCGGGCGATGATCGTCAGATGATGACCGTTCTCCACCAGCTTCTGCGCAAGGGCCAAACCGATTCCACTCGATCCCCCGCTGATGATGGCGTGGGGCGCCATGTGATTTTCCTTTTCTTGACCTGCCCGATGTCAGGGAGCGCTTCGGGAAGGCACGCGCAGCCGCTACGGCCAGTACACGCTTTCCCATTTTACACCGCGTCAGGGCTGCTCCGCTGCCAGCCATTCGATGACCGGCAGGGCCGCGGGCAGGAGCGGCGCGACGTCGACCGGCGCGCGCTGCCAGAGAAAGGCCTGGCCCTCCCGTCCGCTGGGTTCGCCGCGCCATACCCGGATCTTGTGGAAATACAGCCGCACGTAGGCATGCGGATAGTCGTGCTCCAGCACCCGCCAGGCTTCGCTCGCCGCGATATCGATCCCCAGCTCCTCCTGGAGTTCGCGCGCCAGCGCGGCCTCGACCGATTCCCCCGTTTCGAGCTTGCCGCCGGGGAACTCCCAATAACCCGCATACGGTTTGCCGACGGGCCGTTGCGCCAGCAGAAAGCGGCCGTCGGGTTGCAGCAGGATGCCGACCGCGACTTCGGTGACGGGCCGTCGGGCCGTATTGGCCACACCACGCGTGGGCTCGCTCGTGGACTCGCTCATGGACGCACTCGCGGGATCGCTCGTGGGCCCGCTCATGCACCGCCCTCGTCGCGCTTGCCGGTCCAGTCGCGCGCGAACTGGAAGGCGACCCGTCCGGAGCGGGAACCGCGCTCCAGCGCCCAGATCAGCGCCTCGCCCCGTGCCGCGTCGACGTCCGCCGCATCGCTGCCGAAATGCCGCAGCCAGTGCCCGACGATCGTCAGATAGTCGTCCTGCTTGAACGGGTAGAAGCTGACCCACAGGCCGAAACGCTCGGACAGCGAGATTTTTTCCTCGATGACTTCGCCGGGATGGATCTCGCCGTCGTCGGCATGCCGATAGCTCTCGTTGTCCTTCATGTATTCCGGCATCAGGTGCCGACGGTTCGACGTCGCGTAGATCAGGACATTGTCCGACTGCGCGGCGATCGAGCCGTCGAGCGCGACCTTCAGCGCCTTGTAGCCGGATTCGCCGTCCTCGAACGACAGATCGTCGCAGAAGATCACGAACCGCTCGGGACGGCCGCTCACCAGGTCGACGATGTCGCCCAGGTCATGCAGATCGTCCTTGTCGACCTCGATCAGGCGCAGGCCCTGCGCGGCATAGGCGTTCAGGCAGGCCTTGATCAGCGACGACTTGCCGGTGCCGCGCGCGCCGGTCAGCAGCACGTTGTTCGCCGGACGTTTCTCGACGAACTGCCGGGTATTGCGTTCGATGGCGCTTTTCTGCCGCGCGATGTTCTGCAGATCGTCGAGGGCGATCGACGACAGGCCCGGCACCGGTTGCAGATAGCCGCGCCCCTGCCGGGTGCGCCAGCGAAACGCCACCGCCTTGTCCCATTCGATCCGGGGCGTGGCGGGCGGCAGCATGGTTTCGAGGCGGCCGAGCAGCGCTTCGGCGCGCGTGAGGAAGTGTTCGAGTTTGTCCATGTCAGGAACGGTAGTCCGCGTTGATGCTCACGTAATCGTGCGACAGGTCGCAGGTCCAGATCGTCGCCTGGGCGTCGCCGCGGCCCAGCAGCACGCGCACCGTGATCTCGCTTTGCTGCATGACGCGCTGACCGTCGGCTTCCCGGTAGTCGGGGTTGCGACCGCCGGCCTTGGCGACCCAGACATCGTCGAGATACAGATCGACGCCGCCGACGTCGAGGTCGTCGATGCCGGCGTAGCCGACCGCCGCGAGAATGCGCCCCAGGTTCGGGTCGGAGGCGAAGAAGGCGGTCTTGACGAGCGGCGAATGCCCGATCGCGTAGCCAACCTTGCGGCACTCCTCGGCGTTCGCGCCACCTTCGACCTGGATCGTGATGAATTTGGTCGCGCCTTCGCCGTCGCGCACGATCAGTTGCGCGATCTCCTGCGCGAGACCCAACAGGGATTCGCGCAAAGCGACGTACGCCGCCTCGGTGGTCGAGGTGATCTCGGGCAGCGTCGAGCGGCCGGTGGCGGCGACGATGAAGGAATCGTTGGTCGACGTGTCGCCGTCGATCGTGATGCAGTTGAACGAGCGGTCCGCGATGTCCTGGATCAACGCGTCGAGCACGGGCTGGGCGACGCGGGCATCGGTGCCGATGAAACCCAGCATCGTCGCCATGTTCGGCCGGATCATGCCGGCGCCCTTGCTGATGCCGGTCATGACGACCCGGTGACCGTCGATGTTCACCTCGCGCGACGCCGCTTTCGGGCGCGTGTCGGTGGTCATGATCGCCTCGGCGGCCTGGCCCCAATGCGCGGCGTCCTGCTGTGCGAGCGCCGCCGGCAAACCGGCGACGAGACGCTCGATCGGCAGCGGTTCGAGAATCACGCCGGTGGAAAACGGCAGCACCTGCTGCGGCGCGATGCCCATCAGGTCCGCGAGCGCCGCGCACGTCTGCCGCGCCATCGCGAGACCCGGCTCGCCGGTGCCGGCATTCGCGTTGCCGGTGTTGACGACCAGCGCGCGGATCCCCGCGCCGGGTTCGGCCAGGTGCGCGCGGCAGACCGTCACCGGCGCGGCGCAGAAACGGTTCAGCGTGAAGACGCCGGAGACGCTCGCGCCTTCCTCGAGCGCGATCACCAGTACGTCCTTGCGGTTGGGCTTGCGGATATGCGCTTCGGCCCAGCCCAGGGTCATGCCCGCGACCGGATGCAGCGTTGATGGATCAATCGTCGGGAAATTCACGGCCATGGCGGGACCTTTTGGTAGGCGTGGTGGAATACGTGGGAAAGCGGGCGGCATCGCCGCATATCAGACAGCGACGCCGCACATCGGGCAGCCGCCCCGCTTATGCAAATCGGCCGACCCGCGACAGGCGTGGTCAGCCGACGGTTTCAGCGACGGGCGT
>JBPBQT010000336.1:0-3796 GCA_050955065.1 Janthinobacterium lividum
ACGATCGCCCGCGTGTTCGGCGTGATGCGCGCGCGCATGTCGTCGATGTCCGGCAGCCAGCCGCTGCCCTCGTCGCACAGGTAATGCACCGGCGTGCCGCCCGAGAGACTGATCGCGGCGGTCCACAACGGGTAGTCCGGCGCGGGCACCAGCACCTCGTCGCCTTCGTTGAGCAGACCCTGCATCGCCATCACGATCAGTTCGGACGCGCCGTTGCCGATGTAGATGTCGTCGAGCCCGACGCCCGCCACGCGCTGTTTCTGCGTGTAGTGCATCACGGCCTTGCGCGCGGCGAACACGCCCTTCGAATCCGAATAGCCGGACGACGCCGGCAGGTTGCGGATCATGTCCTGGACGATCTCGTCGGGCGCCTCGAAACCGAACGGCGCGAGGTTGCCGATGTTCAGCTTGATGATGCGCTGCCCCTCGTCCTCGAGGCGGCGCGCCTCGTCGAGAACCGGCCCGCGGATGTCATAACAGACGTTCGACAGCTTGTGCGATTTGAGGATGGATTTCACGGCGTCAACACGGTATGGGATTCGTTGCACTCTGGAAGACGGACCGGGTGGCGGCGCCGTGACGCCATGCCATGCCGTCACGGGCAATGCGGTGGCACGCATGCGGCAGGCGCGATGCCCAGACGGGTCGGGCGTCGGGGCAACCCTCGTGAGGCTGCCGGTTCGCGCCCGCCGCGCGGGTAGGCGCGGCGACGGCCGCGGGACCCGCGGCGATTCTCCGGCGGGACGCCCGGAAACACCCATCGGCGACGCACCGGCGCCCCGCCGGCTGCGCCGCTCGGACCGCGCCAGCAAAAGTGCGCAGTCCGCTTCCTCGAAAAGTTATAATTCGAGCGATTATGACAGAATTCCCGCGCCGACCCTCCCCGCAACGGGAGATCGGCCGGATCGGGCCGCGCGCCGCGCCGATGCCGAACACCGCCGCGCCGTCGGCCGCCACCGGAAGATCGTTTTGAAACTACAGCAGGAATCGAATGCGGAACTGAACAACGTCACCGGGTACGGAAGGGGCTACGTCGAGGTCAACAAGGAACGCTTCACGCACAGCATCGTGTTGTTCCCGCAAGGCCCGGTCGTACCCTGGCCGGTGGGCGGGTTCGACACCCTGCGCCCGGCGGATTTCGATCTGCTCGCGCAAGCGTCGCCGGAACTGGTACTGTTCGGCACCGGCGCACGGCTGCGTTTCGGTCATCCGCGTCTGTTCGCCGCGCTGTCGGCGCAACGCATCGGTGTGGAGACGATGGATCTGAGCGCCGCGTGCCGGACCTTCAACATCCTGATCGGCGAGGGCCGCCGCGCCGCCGCCGCGCTGCTGATCGAACCGGATTAGCGCCAGGCAGGACCGGCGCGGTGCCTGCGGGCCGGCCCGGGCCTTGCCTCGTCACCCGTTGCCCGTCGTCCCGGCTGCTGCGGGACCCTTACTGTCGCACCGTCGCCTTCTGTCTATTCTGTCCACATGGATCCTCAAAATTCCTGGTCGCCGCTGTCCCGGGGCGTGTTCTTCCTGCTGGTCGCCGCCTTCACCGTTCTGTGGTTCGGGCAGCTCGACATCCGCCATCTGGTTCCCAGCGACGAAGGCCGCTATGCCGAAATGGCGCGGGAAATGTTCGTCAACCAGGACTGGGTGACGCCGCGCTACAACGGCTACAAATATTTCGAGAAGCCGCCGCTGCAGACCTGGATGACCGCGCTCGCCTTCGCCGGTTTCGGCATCGGCGACTGGCAGGCGCGGCTGTGGACGGCGTTGAGCGGCTACGGCGCGGTGCTGATGGTCGGCTATACGGGCGCGCGGGTGTTCAATCCCGCCGCCGGCTTCTTCGCCGCGGTGGCGCTGGCCGCCAGCCCGTACTGGAACCTGATGGGGCATTTCAACGCGCTCGACATGGGCCTGTCGTTGATGATGACGCTCACGCTGTGCAGCCTGCTGCTCGCGCAGCGCCCCGGCCTGTCGAGGGGCGCCGCGCGCGGCTGGATGTGGCTGTGCTGGGCGTCGATGGCGCTGGCCGTGCTGAGCAAGGGCCTGATCGGCATCGTCCTGCCCGGCGCGGTGCTGGTGCTGTACTCGGCGTTCGCGCGCGACGGCGCCGTCTGGCGCCGCCTCTACCTGTTCAGCGGTCTGCTGATCTTCCTGGTGATCGCCGCGCCGTGGTTCCTCCTGGTGCAGTCGCGCAATCCGGAATTCTTCGACTTCTTCTTCATCAACGAACACTTCCGCCGCTTCCTGCTGCCCGACCATCACCGCGCCGGGGTGCCCTATTACTTCGTGCCGGTGCTGCTCGTCGGCTTCCTGCCCTGGCTCTCGGTCTTCGGCCAGAGCGTGTGGCAGGCGCTGCGGTTGCCGCGGCAGCCGAACAATTTCTCGCCGGTCATCATGATCTGCGTCTGGGCGGTCTTCATCTTCCTCTTCTTCAGCCTGTCGAAGTCGAAGCTGGTGTCGTACACGCTGCCGGTGGCGCCGGCGCTGGCCCTGCTGATCGGCCGCTATCTGCCGACGCTGAGCCGCGAACAGTGGCGGCGCCATCTCGCCGGCTACGCGGTGTTCCTGCTCGCGGCGATGATCGGCGTGGTCTACCTGTCGAACCTCGGCGACGCCCGCACCCCGAACGCGCTGTACCGCCAATTCCAGATCTGGCTGTGGGTGGCGCTGGGCGTGGCGCTCCTGGGCGTGGCGCTGGCGGCGTGGTGCAATCGTTCGTCGTTGCCGGCCGCGCCGGCGAAGGCCACGGTCGTGTTCGCCGCCGCCTGGTTCCTGCTCGCCGGCATCGGCGGCAACGCGCACGAGATCTTCGGACGCGCCAGCTCCGGGGTCCTGCTGGCCCCCGCGGTCAAGGCCACGCTCGCGCGGCTGCCGGCGAACACCCCGTTCTATTCGATCGACCTGCTCGATCACACCTTGCCGTTCTACGCCGGTCGCACGACGATCATGGTCCAGCGTCAGGATGAACTTGCATTCGGCATCGGTGTCGAACCGCGGAAGTGGATACCGACCGTGGCCGCCTGGCAGGCACGCTGGCGCGCGAGCGACACCGGCCTCGCCGTGATGGCGCCGTCGCGCTACAGGGAACTCGCCGCCGCGGGGCTGCCGATGACGGTGGTCGCGCGCGACGAACGCCGCGTCGTCGTGTCCCGTTCGCCCGTTGCGGCGCCTGCCCTCGCCCCGGAAAAGCCCTGATGACCCCGATCGCTTTCGCATTGATCGTCGCGGGCGTGTTGCTCAACGCCTGCGCGCAGCTGTTGTTGAAGGCCGGCACCAATGCGGTCGGTCATTTCGAATTCTCGCGCGCCAACCTGTGGCCCGTCGCGCTGCGCCTGGCCACGCAGTGGCCGATCGTCGGCGGTCTCGTCTGTTACGTCGTCAGCGTCGTGGTCTGGATCATGGCGCTGTCGCGCGTCGATGTCTCGCTCGCCTACCCGATGCTTTCGCTTGGCTATGTCGTCAATGCCGTGGCCGCGTACTACCTGTTCGGCGAAGCGTTGACGATGCAGCGCCTGCTCGGCATCGGCATCGTCCTGGTCGGCGTCTACGTGCTGGCCCGTACCTGATGCGCGTGCGTATCCGCCCCCCGCATCCGCACCCTGCCGCGTGGTGGGTCGCGCCGTCGCGCGCGGCGCCTGTCGTCCTCCCTTTGAGCCTGTCCCCCTGAGCCTGCCCACCATGAGCCAGACACCGGAATTCCTTCCCTTCACGCGTCCGGAAATCGACGACGCGACCATCGCCGGCGTCGCCGACGTGCTGCGTTCCGGCTGGATCACCACCGGCCCGCAGAACCAGCAATTCG
>JBPBQT010000337.1:0-3566 GCA_050955065.1 Janthinobacterium lividum
CAACACGGTCAACAACGACAATCGCGGCCGTGGCGTCGCGTCAGCATCGCCGGCGGCACCGGGGGCATTGGCGACACCAGCGACATTGGCGACACCAGCGACATTGGCGACACCAGCGACATTGGCGGCGCCGGCGGCACTGGCGAGCCCGGGCGGCCGGACAGCCAATGCCGTCACGGGCACGACGGCCAGCCCGGCGGTCGGCATGACCGTTCCGCATTTCAACGCCCATGACGCATCCGCCGGGGCGCGCCCCGCCGCCGCGGGGTTCCCGGCCCAGGTCAGGACCACGCCGGGCGGCGCCGTGTCGGGTGCGCCCACAGCGGGTCGAACGGCGCTAAGCCAGACGGCCCGGCCATTGACCGCGCAGTCGGTGGCGCCGGCCCGCATCGAACCGACCGCCCGTCCTGCCGCGCCTGCCGCGCCCGTGCATCCGTCCCAGCCGGCCCAGCCGGCCCAGCCAGTGCGGCCGATGGCCCCGGCACCGATCACCGCCCCGGAACGGCTGGCGGCCCCTGCGCACGTGCCCGGCGCCAGACCCGCGACGGAACCCGCGCGCGGGGCGGAGCCATCGCACCGGGCCGAACCCGCCCGGCCGGCCAGTCCACCGCATACGGTGGAGCATCCGGCGCCGCGATCCGCCACGCCGGTCCCGGCGCCGGACCATCGGGCAGCCGAGACCCATGCCCCGGCAGCCCGCGCGCCGGAGCATGCGGCGGCGCACGCCAACCCGCCCGCCGTGGTCAAGGAGGCGGCGCATCCGCACGACGAGGCGCATCCGCCACATCACAACGACGAGCATCATTCCGGCTGAACCGTCCGGCGGCAATGGCGTTTGCTGCAACGACGATAGCCGATACCCGCTGGCAGGGACCCGGCCCGATGAAACGGCATTCCGGGTGGCATACCGCCTTGGCGAAACGGCGCCCCTGGTGGAACCGGGTCGCCTAACGGAACGGCCGGCTCAGAAACCGCGAACCGGCCAGTCCGAAGCGCCAGCGCACGTCCGCGGCGCGCGTGATGCCGATGCGCGGTCCGACCAGCACCGACGTTTCGGACGCCTCGGCCTCGGCCGCCGTCACCGTAAAAGGCGGCGCATCGAGGGCAACGCCGTTCAGCGCGTGCGTGATGCCCAGCGCCTGCCCCAGGCGCCCCGGTCCCGAGCACAGCAGACGCGGGTCGTCCAGGCCGCGCCGTTCGGCCATCCGGGCCAGGCCGACGAGCGGCTCCAGTGCGCGGATCAGCACCCCGGCCCCATGTCCCGTTTCGCGGCACACGAAATTCAGGCACCAATGGATGCCATAGGAGCGGTACACGTACGCATGCCCGGGCGGCCCGAACATCGCCGCGTTGCGCGGGGTCGGCCCCGCGAAACTGTGCGACGCCGGGTCCTCGCGGTCATAGGCCTCGGTCTCGACGATGCGTCCGCCCACGCCATCGACGACCAGCGTCGCGCCGATCAACGCGTGCGCCACCACGTCCGCGGCCGCCGAGAAATCCACCACGCGCCGCGTGTCCTGGGTATGTCCTGAATTCATCGCATCCTTCATCGTTCATAGGGGACGTCCCGATGAGTTTATGCGATCCGGACGTTATCATCAGGAAGCGCGTGCCGCACGGCACGGACAACTTCCCGCAGGCGGCCCCCGGGCCGACGGCAAAAGGTGGATATGAAGAAACAGGTGCCGTATGTCAGCCAGTGGGCCGACCCCGCCTTCAACGAACGGATCGCCGCGGGCACGGACCCCTGCGAGGACCCGTCGTGGCGGAGCACCGGGTTCACCGACCCCGACGACTACCGCTTCTGGGCGCGGCGGATCTGCGGCCTCGCGTGTTTCCAGGCGATTCTCGCGTACTACGACATCCCCGCGCTCTCCAACAAGGCGCTGCTCGCACGCGCGCTGGAGGAAGACGCCTATCGTCTGCGCGAGGACGGCGGCGTCGAGGGCCTGATCTACGATCCCTTCCTCGCGTTCGCCACCCGGGATTTTCCGCTCAAGGGCCAGGTGCTGCGGCACTGCGACGTGCAGCAGATCGAAAGCGTCCTGCCGGAGGACGGTTTCCTGATCTGGTCGGTCAGTACCGAGATACGGCGCCCCGCGAAGAAAAACATCCGCGACGCCGGACATCTCATCCTGATCCATAGCGCGGACCGCAACGGCTGCCGGTTCCACAACCCCTCCGGCGTCGCGCCCGAACAGGCGGACGTCGCCATGTCGTACGACGTGCTGGAGCGGTTTTCCAGCAAGCGCGGGATGGTGATCGAGCGCCGCTGATCCCGCCGCCCATGAAGGATTACCCGCACTTCACCGACTACGCCGCGGGCGGGCGCAATCACAGATGCTTGTAGTAGAACGTCGTCGCGCAGAATTCGCCGTCCGGCTGCAACGCATATTTCGGCACGACCCCGGCCCGCTGCCAGCCGGCGCGATCGTAGAGCCGCTCGGCGTCGCCGCCGGTCACGGTATCGAGCACCAGGACCGTCCTGCCTTCTGCACGCGCGAGCATATCGATCGCGTCCATCAGGCGCTGCGCGACGCCGCGGCGGCGGGCGGCGCGATGCACCAGCATCTTCGCGACATCGGCCCGGTGCGGCTGATTGTCGGGCTGCGCGAGCACCAGTTGCACGGTGCCGACGATGTCGCCGTCGCCGTCTTCCGCGACCAGCAGCGCCCGTTCGTCCCGGGCGACGCTCGCCGCGACCCCGCGCCAGAACGCCTCCGCCTTTTCCCGCGCCAGCGGCAGCATGAAGCTCACCGATGCGCCGCCCTCGACGCAGTCGATCAACACGTCGGCGAGCGCCGGCACATGGCGTTCCGCTTCGCTGGCGGTCACGCGTCGCACTCGCGTGCTTTCCCTCATGGCGTTTTCCTCTCCCTGTGTATCGCCAGTCTAATGAAAAAGAAGGCGGGCGGAAGAGGACAATGGGCATACCGATGATATGGCCAGGCCGACAATGGAATGTCCGATGACCGAAACGCTCGCCGATCCCGCTGCCCGTCTGCGCCGGGCGCGCCTGCTGACGGCGCCGCACATGGCGCGTCTGACCGGCTATGCGGACGAACTGGCCCGGCGCACGCAACGCGCGGTGCCGTATTTCGACCCGCTCGACGGCGGCGGCGAGGCGCGCGTCATGATCCTGCTGCAGTCGCCCGCGCGATTCGACGGCCAGCCGCGATTCGTCTCGCGAGACAACCCGGTGCCGGCGCAGAGGAACCTCAAGCGGTTTCTGGAAGCGGCCGGTCTGGCGCGGCAATCGACGGTGCTGTGGAACGTGTTTCCATGGCTGCCGGCGCCATCGGACGCGTCCTCGCGGGAATCGCGGCGCGGGCCCGGCGCGGCCGAACTGGCGTCGGGAATCGCGGAACTGCCGCCCCTGCTCGGGTTGTTCGACGCGCTGCGCGTCGTCGTGCTCGCCGGGCGGATCGCGCAACGCGCCACGGCGACCGTGCGCGCGTCGTTGCCGGGATGCACGATTCTGGATATGCCGCATCCCAGTCCGCTCGCGGTGTGCGCGAGTCCGGATGTCGCGGGCGAGATCGTGCGGACGCTGGAAAACGCGAAGT
>JBPBQT010000338.1:0-3358 GCA_050955065.1 Janthinobacterium lividum
AAACCGACGATCGGCGCCGTCGCCCTGCGGGCGCCGGCCCCCAAAAACGCTAAGGATTATTTATTAGCGGGATGGGCCAGCATGGCCGGCACGACCATCGAGTGGTACGACTTCTTCCTGTACGGCACCGCCGCGGCCCTGGTCTTCAACAAGATCTTTTTCCCGACGCTCGACCCGATCCTCGGCACGCTGGCCGCGTTCGCGACCTACGGCGTGGGGTTCATCGGCCGGCCGATGGGCGGCATCGTGTTCGGACATTTCGGCGACCGCATCGGGCGCAAGGCGATGCTGCTGGTCACGCTGCTGCTGATGGGCATTCCCAGCGTGATCATCGGCCTGATCCCGCCGTACCAGAGCATCGGCTACTGGGCCGCCGGCTCGCTGGTGGCGATGCGCTTCCTGCAGGGCATGGCCGTGGGCGGCGAATGGGGCGGCGCGGTGTTGATGGCCGTCGAACACGCGCCGGCCGGACGCAAGGGGTTTTTCGGCAGCCTGCCGCAGACCGGCGTCGGTTTCGGCCTGATCCTCTCGTCGCTGGCGATGACCGCCGTCTCGAAATTGCCCGAGGCGGACCTGCTTTCCTGGGGCTGGCGCGTGCCGTTTCTCGCCAGCATCGTGCTGGTGATCGTCGGCTGGGTGATCCGCGCACGCGTGCCGGAGTCGCCCGATTTCGAACGCGTGAAGGCGCGCGGCGAAGCGGTGAAGGCGCCCGTCCTGCAGGTGATCCGACAGCACCCGCGCGCGCTGCTGCTGATCATCGTCGCCCGTTCCGCGGAAAACACCTGGTTCTATCTGGTCGTCGCCTTCGCATTGGCATACGCCGCGAACCAGCTGAAGATTCCCCGGCTGGATGTATTGCACGCGATCACGGCGGGCGCGGCGCTGTCGCTGTTCACGATGCCGTTCTGCGGCCACCTCAGCGACCGCATCGGCCAGAAGCGCCTGTTCCTGATCGGCCTGGTGATCATGTGCCTGTTCGCGGCACCCTTTTTCGCGATGCTGGGCACGCTCAACGGCACCGCCGTCTGGTGGGCGATGGTGCTTGGCGTGGGCGTGGTCTTCCCGATCCTGTACGCGCCGGAGTCGCAGCTCTTCGCCTCGCAGTTTCCCGCGGAGATCCGCTACAGCGGCATTTCGCTGTCGGTGCAGATCGCCGGGGTGCTGGGCGGCGGCATCGCGCCGATGATCGCCACCTACCTGCTGAGCGTGGGCGGCGGCCACCCGCACTACGTGGTCGCGTATGTCATCGCGCTGGGTCTGATCGGACTGGTCTGCACGCTGTTCATGCGCGTGCGACCGGACTGATTCGCCACGGCAGCACCCGCACCCGGGATTCGCAAGACAACCCCGCAGCAGAACCGACCCGGCGCGACGGATTTTCCGCCGCCGCGTGTCGCCCCTCTTCTTCAGACAGGACAGACCGACATGAACGCCATCCCTTCCACGTCGCATGCCAGGACGCCGACCGCCAAACTGCTGATCGACGGCGAATTCGTCGAATCGCGCACCACCGAGTGGCGCGACGTGGTCAATCCCGCCACGCAGCAGGTCCTCGCGCAGGTGCCGTTCGCGACCGACGCGGAAGTCGACGCCGCGGTCCGTTCCGCGCATGCGGCGTTCGCCACGTGGAAGACGACGCCGATCGGCACGCGGATGCGGATCATGCTGAAACTGCAGGCGCTGATCCGCGAGCACACGCCGCGCATCGCGAAAACCCTGAGCGACGAACAGGGCAAGACGATTCCCGACGCCGAGGGCGACATCTTCCGCGGACTGGAAGTGGTCGAACACGCCGCGTCGATCGGCACGCTGCAACTGGGCGAATTCGCCGAGAACGTCGCCGGCAACGTCGACACGTACACGCTGCGGCAACCCATCGGCGTGTGCGTGGGCATCACGCCGTTCAACTTCCCGGCGATGATTCCGCTGTGGATGTTTCCGATGGCGATCGTCTGCGGCAACACGTTCGTGCTCAAGCCCTCGGAGCAGGACCCGCTGTCGACGATGCAGCTGGTCGAACTGGCGCTCGAAGCGGGCGTGCCCAAGGGCGTGCTCAACGTCGTGCATGGCGGCAAATCGGTCGTCGACGCGCTGTGCACGCACGAACTGGTGAAGGCGATCTCCTTCGTCGGCTCGACCGCCGTCGGCACGCACGTCTACCGGCTCGCCAGCGAACACGGCAAGCGCGTGCAGTCGATGATGGGCGCGAAGAACCACGCGGTCGTGCTGCCCGACGCGAACAAGGAGCAGACCTTGAACGCGCTTGCCGGGGCGGGCTTCGGCGCGGCCGGCCAGCGCTGCATGGCGACGTCGGCGGTGGTGCTGGTGGGCGCGTCGCGGGACTGGCTGCCGGAACTGGTCGCGCGGGCGAAACGCCTGAAGGTGAACGCCGGGGCGGTGCCGGGCACCGACGTCGGTCCGGTCATCTCGCGCGCGTCGAAGGAACGCATCGTCAAGCTGATCGACAGCGGCGTGACCGAGGGCGCGACGCTGCTGCTCGACGGCCGGGGGATCGAGGTCAAGGGCCACGAGAAAGGCAATTTCATCGGCCCGACGATCTTCGCCGACGTGACGCCCGAAATGCGGATCTACCGCGAGGAGATCTTCGGGCCGGTACTGGTGGTGCTGAGCGCGGCCACGCTCGACGAGGCGATCGCGCTCGTGAACCGCAATCCGTTCGGCAACGGCGTCGGCCTCTTCACGCAAAGCGGCGCGGCGGCGCGCAGGTTCCAGAGCGAGATCGATGTCGGTCAGGTGGGCATCAACATCCCGATCCCGGTGCCGGTGCCGTATTTCAGCTTCACGGGCTCGCGCGGCTCGAAGCTGGGCGACCTCGGTCCTTACGGCAAGCAGGTCGTGCAGTTCTACACGCAGACCAAGACCGTCACCGCCCGCTGGTTCGACGACGCGACGACCGACGACGGCGTCAACACGACCATCACCCTGCGCTGAAAACGGATATCGAGATGAAGATCGCTTTTATCGGTCTGGGCAACATGGGCGCGCCGATGGCCCGCAACCTGCTGAAGGCGGGGCACGCGCTCAGCGTGTTCGATCTGAACGAGACGGCGGTACGGGCGCTCGTGGAAGCCGGCGCGCGGGCGGCCGCCTCGCCCCGGGACGCCGTCGCGGACGCCGAATTCGTGATGACGATGCTGCCGGCCGCGGCGCATGTGCGCACCGTGCTGTGCGGCGCCGACGGCGTGTTCGCGGGCATCGCGCGCGGCGTGCCGATCGCGGATTCGAGCACGATCGATCCGGCGAGCGTCAAGGCGTTCGCGGCGCTCGCCGCCGAACAGGGCAACAGCCTGATCGACGCGCCGGTGTCGGGCGGCACCGCTGGCGCACAGGCGGGAAC
>JBPBQT010000339.1:0-3289 GCA_050955065.1 Janthinobacterium lividum
CGCCGGTGCGTTTGGATTCGGGTTGGCGTTGACGCCGGCGTCGCCCTGGATGCCTGCGGCGCCCTGGATGCCTGCGGCGCCCGTCGTGTCCCCCGTCGTGTCGCCCGCCCGGCGCATGGCGACGCCAAAGCCGGCCGGATCGGCGTCGCCGCCGCGCCGCGCAGACACGCCACCCGCGTCGGGCCCGGCCGCGCCGGCCGTATTCGATGCCGCGTTCGACGCTGCGTTCGTATTGCCGACGTTCTGCAGGCCGACGCCTTCGCTCGGGCCCGCGCCCGCGACACCGCCGGCCGCGCGCTCGTTGCCGAAAGCCAACGCCGCGCCGAATGGCGAGGCCGCATCGGCCGCCGTGCCCCCGGCCGATCCGTCGGCCGCGCCCGGGCCGCCGCCCGTGGCATCGTCTCCGGCATCGGTGCCCCGGGCCGCGAGGCTGCCGCCCGACGATCCCACCCCCGACAACGCGCCGGTCGCCGCGCCGCCCGCCGCAGCATCGGCCGAGGCATCGCCATCGGCCGGCGTTGCGGCCTGCTGAAGCGCCGCCGCGCCGGCCGCTTGCTGGGTCGCCTGCTGGGTCGCCTGTTGTGCCGCCTGCTGTGCGGCCAACGCCGGATCCGCGACACCGGCATTCCGTGCCGCGTCGGTATCGTCCGCTCCATCGGTCCCATCCGCACCATCGGCGCGGTCGCCGCCCGAACGCCTTGCGCCCGTCGCGGATGCCGTGGCGCCGGCGAGCGTCGACGTCGTGTCGTCCCGCGCCGCGTCGTCATCGCGTTGCGCGATGCGCGCCTGTTGCGCGACGGCGGCGTCGGCCGCGGCCTGCGTCGTGGTCTGGGTTGCGGCCTGCGCGGCCGCGGCGCCGGCAGGGGTCGTTGCGGCACGTTCGGCGGTGTCGCCGGCTTTCGCCGTGCGTGCGGCGCCGGAGGTCCGCGCGGCATCACCGGTTTCGGCCGCCTGCGACGCTTGCCGCGCATCCGCGGCGGCGGCCGTCTCGGTTCTGGCCGCCGCGTCTGCCATGTCCTGCTGCGCGGCAGCGGACGGTGCCGTGGTTTTCGCCGCCGCGTCCGTCGCATCCGCCGCCATGCGCCGCGTGTCGGCCGACGCCTGCGCCCGGGTCTGCGCCTGCCGCTGCGCCTGATTCGCCGTCCACGCGCTGTCGTGGGCGATCCGGCTCTGGGTGCGGGCCGCCTGGTCGAGACTGGCTTTCGCGCGCGCGGCCGTGTCCGCATGGTTCTGGACCGTCGCGACGCTTGCCCGGTCCGCCGTGGCGGAGCGCCGTTGCGCGGCGAGCGCGTCCTGGAAGCGCGTGCCGGCGTCGGTGATCGCCGTGTTCTGATCGAGCGCCGACGGCACGGGCCGGGTGGCCTGCACCGTCGCGGCGGCATTCGCGGAAACAGCGTCGGGTCGCATGGGACAGTCCTTCAAGTGAACACGGTGGTGAATGGCGTATCGGACAACGGATGCATCGGACAACGGGTGCTTCAAGCAACGGGTACTTCAAGCAACGGACGCGTCAGGCCGCGGCGGCGCGGTCGCGCGCGCGCCGCGCGGCGAATTCGTCGGACGCGCGCTGCTCGCTCTTCGCCTCGCGCTGCTGCTGCGCCGCGGCGGCCCGTTTTTCCAGCGTTTCGTACGAACTGAGTTTCTGCTTCTTGATCTGCCACTGCCGCCGCGCGGTTTCCAGCGCCTGGTCCAGCGCGACGACCTGCGCCTGCTGCTGATGGATCGCCGTGCCCAGCGTGCCGAGGAACGCGTCGAAGTTGCGCCGTTCCAGCATCGTCATGCCTTCCCGGGACGCCGCCGCGAGCCGGTTCTCGTACTCGCCGCGGTAGCCGTCCAGGTCCTGCCGCTTGCCCAGCATGTCGTCGCGCCGGCGCTGCAGCGCGCCCAGTGCCCGGCTCGCGTCGTCGACGTCCTTCTGGGCGAGTTCGATCAGCGTCGTGTACGGCAGCTTTTTGCTCATCGCGGGTTCCGGTGTCAGGTGCCGAGCAGCGCGTCGAGCTGCGCGACCGCCATGTCGTGGCCGCAGCGCTCGCGTACGCGCTGTTGCAGGAAGGCTTCCATGCGCGGATACAGCGCGATGGTGCGGTCGAGCATCGGATCGCGCCCCGACTGGTACGCGCCGACGTTGATCAGGTCGCGGTTGCGCTGGTAGCGCGAGAGCATCTGCTTGAACAGGCGGATGCGGTCGAATTCGTCGTCGCTGACCAGCGCCGACATCACGCGGCTGATCGATGCCTCGATATCGATCGCCGGATAATGTCCGGCCTCGGCGAGCGTGCGCGACAGGACGATATGCCCGTCGAGAATCGCCCGCGCCGAATCGGCGATCGGATCCTGCTGGTCGTCGCCCTCGGTCAGCACCGTGTAGAACGCGGTGATCGAGCCGCCGCCGACCGGGCCGTTGCCGGTGCGCTCCACCAGCGCCGGCAGCTTCGCGAACACCGACGGCGGATAGCCCTTGGTCGCCGGCGCCTCGCCGATCGCCAGACCGATCTCGCGTTGCGCCATCGCGTAGCGGGTCAGCGAGTCCATGATCAGCAGCACGTCGAGCCCGAGTTCGCGGAAATGCTCGGCGAGCGAGGTCGCGTAGGCCGCGCCCTGCAGGCGCAGCAGCGGCGAGACGTCTGCCGGCGCGGCCACCACCACCGCGCGCGCGCGGCCTTCCTCGCCGAGAATCTCCTCGATGAACTCCTTGACTTCGCGCCCCCGCTCGCCGATCAGCCCGACGACGATGACCTGCGCGCTGGTGAAGCGCGCCATCATCCCGAGCAGCATCGATTTACCCACGCCGGAACCGGCGAACAGCCCCATGCGCTGACCGCGCCCCACGGTCAGCAGCGCGTTGATCGCGCGCACGCCGACGTCGAGCACCGTGTGGATCGGCTCGCGCTCCAGCGGGTTGATCACCGGCGAGGACAGCGGCGCGCTCGCCTCGTTGTTCAGCGGCCCCAGGCCGTCGAGCGGCACGCCCTGCGCGTCGACCACGCGGCCGAGCATCGCCATGCCGACCGGCAGGCGTTTCGCGTTGAGCGTGGCGCCGATGATCGGCGCGCTCTCGACCGGATAGACGCGCGCGTTGGGCGCGAGCCCGGACAGGTCGCTGGTGGGCATCAGGTAGAGGCGGTCGCCGTTGAAGCCGACCACCTCGGCCTCGGCGTGCGCGGTGGCGCTCATCCCCGGCAGCTCGATCAGGCAGCTCGCGCCGATCGGCAGCGTGAGACCGGTGGCCTCCAGCACCAGCCCGGCCGCGCGCGTGATGCGCCCGCACGCGCGCAGCGGCAGCGCCTGC
>JBPBQT010000340.1:0-3251 GCA_050955065.1 Janthinobacterium lividum
CCGCCTGCGCCAGCGCGGCGAAATCGTTGACCACTTTCAGCGTCCGCAGCCCGAGCGCGCCACGGGTTTCCTCGATCGAGAAACGCCAGTCGTGATTCGTCATCGCCACCAGATCGCCGTCGATCGGGTTCGCGATCGCCACCGCCGCGTGCAGCACCGGTTGCGCGGCGCTGACGCCCGTGTCGGCATAGAACTGCTGGATCGCCTCGACGATGCCCGGAAAATCCGTGCACGAATAGATGCGGATCGCGCCGATCGCGCCCGGCCCGCTCTCCAGCGCAAAACGGGCGTTCGTCCCGCCGATATCCGCCAGCAGGCGCGGACCATCCCCGTGCGGGGTGCCCGTTGCCGCTGCCTGCCCGTCCGGGCGTTCGGGCGTACCCTCAGGCGTACCAGTAAACATCGATTGTGACTCCCCCGTCCACGGCGAGACGCGAGATCGCATTGCGCTGCGGCGAAGCTGCCGCCGCGTCAAGGACCGCACGTTTTTTCCCGCCGCCAATTTGTAGAAATAGTGTATTGATATGTCGCAGCGCATGCAGCGACCAGCTGATCCGCGCATGCGGCGCGCTGCCGGGATGCACGATGACCAGGCGCTCGCGCGTCGTGGCCGCATGCTCCCACTCCGGCGCATCCGCGAAGATCGACGCGGTGTGACCGTCCTCCCCCATGCCGAGCACCGCCACGTCCGGCAGCGCCGGCGCGCCGGCCTTGTTCAGCGCGGCCGCGACCTGCGCCGGGTCGCGCGACGTGTCCACCAGCGGCACGAAGTTCGCGGCGGCCGCGGCGTTCTGGAGCAATGTCTCGCGCACCATGCGCGCGTTGCTGTCGGCGTCCGTCTCGGGCAGCCAGCGGTCGTCCACCAGCGTCACATCGACCCGCGACCAGTCGAGCGGCGTGCGGGACAGATGCGTGAAAAAGGTCACGGGACTCTTGCCGCCGGACACCGCGAGGGTAACGCGCGCGGACGTGATTTCACCCACACCGGCCTTCGTCTCGCGTTGCGTCAGCGCGTCCTGCAACGCGGCCGCCACCGCCTGCGCGAGCGCCTCGGCCTGCGCGTCGGCGTCGTCGAATACGTGGAAATCGATCATATGCGGCGTGCTCCTCAGTTTTCTTCCTCGAACCAGTACGTGCCGTGCTGCGCGAGCATCGCGCTCGCCGCCGCCGGCCCCCAGGTACCCGAGGCGTAGGCTTTCGGCTTCTTGCCGGAGTTCGCCCATTCGTCGATGATCGGCTCGACCCAGCGCCAGGCCGCTTCCTGTTCGTCGCGGCGCACGAACAGCGCGAGCCGCCCGTGGATCACGTCGAGCAGCAGGCGTTCGTACGCCTCCATCCGGTTGCCCTTGAAGAACTGGTCGAAATCCAGGTCCAGATGGACGTTCTGCACCTGCATGCCCTCGCCCGGCTGCTTCGCCAGCACGTACAGGCGGATCGACTCGTGCGGCTGCAGGCGGATCACCATCCGGTTCGCGCCGGCGCGCAACGCGCCCGGGCCCAGCGCCGAATGCGGCACCGGCCGGAAATTGACGACGATCTCCGCGGTGCGTTCGGCAAGCCGCTTGCCGGTGCGCAGGAAGAACGGCACGCCCGCCCAGCGCCAGTTCTCGATCTCGACCTTGAGCGCGACGAAGGTTTCGGTCTCGCTGCCTTCCTTCACGCCCTTCTCGGTCGCGTAGGCCGGCACCGATTCGCCGCGCACCACGCCCGACGCGTACTGCCCGCGCACGGCCACTTTCGAGATGTCGCCCGGGGTCAGCGGCTTGAGCGAGCGCAGCACGCGCAGCTTCTCGTCGCGCACGCTGTCGGAGGAATCGAGCGCGTGCGGCGGCTCCATCGCGACGATCGCCAGCAGTTGCAGCAGATGGTTCTGCACCATGTCGCGCAACGCGCCGACCTGGTCGTAGAAGTCGCCGCGCGCCTCCACGCCCAGCTGCTCGGCGATCGTGATCTGGATGCTCTCCACCCATTCCCGGCGCCACAGCGGTTCGAACAGCGCATTGCCGAAACGCAGCGCGAGCAGATTCTGCACCGGTTCCTTGCCGAGATAGTGGTCGATCCGGTAGATCTGCTCTTCCTGGAAGATCGCGCCCACCGCGTCGTTGATCGCCTTCGACGATTCCAGGTCATAGCCGAGCGGCTTCTCCAGGACGATGCGCGCGTTCGTGTTCAGCGCCTGCTTGGCCAGCGCCTCGCAGATCGGCACGAACAGCGACGGGCCGGTCGCCAGGTAGAAGACGCGCGTGCCGCCATAGGTTTCGAGCGTGTCCTTGAGCGCGACGAAATCGGCCTCCTTGGTCGCATCCAGCCGGACATAGGCGATGCGTTCGAGGAAGCCGCGCCAGTCGTCGTCGTTGAACTCGGCCTTCGGCACCTTCGGCTTCACGTTCTCCTCGACCCATTCCAGGTACCCGGGGAGATCGGGCGCGGCGCGCGCCACCGCGAGGATGCGGCCCGACGCATCGATCAGCTTGTCGCGATGGGCCTGGTACAGGGCCGGCAGGATCTTGCGCATCGCGAGATCCCCGGTGCCGCCGAACAGCACGAACGTGAACGTGGTCTCGTCGCGGCCGCCGGCCTGCTTGTCGCCCTGTTTGCCACCTGACTTCTCATTCTGCTTGTCGGCCTGCTTATCGCTTTTTTTGTCGCTTTGCATAACTGCGTCGCCCGTTGGTGGGTTGGGATGTAGCGTCTTATCGCAGTTTACCGACAAATCGCCCGCACGGCGCGTATCGGACCATTTTCATTCACGCCTTCACCGGATGGTCGTGCAGCCGCATCAGCAGGCCCCGGCCCAGGAACGCGCAGACCCCGCACACGGCGATCACGCCACCCAGCGCCAGCGGCGTGCCGTTCGACAGCAGCCCCAGCACGCTGCCCGACAGCGCGCCCAGCCCGAACTGCACCGCGCCGAACAGCGCCGCGGCCGCGCCCGCGTTGCGCGGATAGCGGTGCATCAGCTCGGTCACGCAGTTCGCGCCCAGCACGCCCGTCGTGCTCACCACGAAAAACAGCGCGGTCGCCAGTACCGGCAGCCCGCCCCAGCCGGTCAGGCAGGCCAGTCCCGTGGCGAGCGCGGCAATGCACGAGATCGCGGAGGCCCACGAGATCATCGTCAAGGTGCCCAACCGGCCGACCCGTTTCGCATTCAGGAAACTGCCGCCGACCAGCCCGACGATGTTCGCGGCGAAGAAGAAACCATAATGCTGCGGCGACACATGGTAATAGTCGATGTAGACGAAGGGCGTGCC
>JBPBQT010000341.1:0-3194 GCA_050955065.1 Janthinobacterium lividum
CGTCACACGCGGGATGGCAACCCGCCGCCGCAAGGCGTCCTGCCCTGCGGCGGCGCGGTGCCTCGCGCCAAGTCGATGAAGGGATCGGCCCGCCTGCCTGCAAGGCAGTTTGCGCAACCCGCCCGCGCCTGTCAAACGACGCGCGCCGCCTTCATGGTTTAATTTGTTACGCCATTTATCCAGATCCGGGCCGGCACATCGGGCGCGCGGGCAGGTCATGCGGCAATGCCCGCGCGCGACGGCGCCGACGGCGGATATTGTCGCAGGATCGGACCGCGCGCGCAGGCGTGCCATTGTCCGGACGATCGCCAGCCAACCGGCCAACCGGCCAACCGGCGGGCCATGCCACCGATGGGCCGGCGGCAAGGGGCGAAGCGCGATCAGCGTCGATTCACGACATGCGGCACCGGGTCCGCGCGTCGTGAATCAGTTCGTGGAGAATTGCACGGTTGCGCTGCGCGCCCCTGCGGCATAGCCGCGCAGGGTATCGCCAAAGCCGCCCGCCGCCCGGGCGTCCACCCGCGCGCTCGTGGTCACCCGCGGCAGCGCGCTCCAGGCGATGCTCGCGCCGCATGCCATCAACGCTTCCACCAGCGCGACGTCCTCGCTGAGCGCCAGCGGCGGGAACCCGCCGGCGCGCCGGTACGCGAGCGCGCTGACGCCCATGTTTGCGCCATGGATATGACGGTGTCCGTCGGCGTCGAGATAATGCTCGGCGAAATGCCGGCGCACGCGTTCCAGGTGCACGCCGTGCGGCGACCAGTCGAGCACCGATACCGTCCCGCAGACCGCCTCGGCGCCCAGACCGAGCTGCGCGACCAGCCAGTCCGGCGACACGACGGTATCGGCATCGGTGAACGCGAGCCAGCGCGCGCCGGCGTCGAGCTGATGATCGGCGCCCGCTGCCCGCGCGCGGCCGACGTTGCGCGCGCCGATCGCCAGCGTCGCGACGTCGAGCGACGCCGCGATCGCCGCGGAGGCGTCGGTGCAGGAATCCAGCACCACCAGGATCGCGACTTCCTCGCCCTGCAATTCCGGATGACGCGCGGCGAGCTGGACCGATTTCAGGCAGTCGCGCAGGCAGCGCTGTTCGTTGTGTGCGGGGATGACGATGCCGATCATAGGCCCTCGCACTGCGCGACCGAGCGCGGATCGTTCGACCAGACGTCGAGCAGCAGGTCCGCGTCCTCGTAGTGCCCCAGCCGGTGCAGACCGACGCACGCGTCGAAGGCGGCATGCACGTCGTCCCCGCTGGCGTCCCACCCTTCGATCGGATGGCGCCAGTGACAGGCCAGGAACGTGCCGCCCGGCAGCAGCGACGCTGCGATCCGCGCGCCCAGCACCTCGCGTTGCGCGGCGTCCAGGTAATAGCCGAGTTCGCTGATGACCACCAGGTCGAACCGCTCCGCGGGCCACTGCTCCGGCAGGATCAGACGTTCGACCCGGACGTGGGCGGCGTCGGCGAGACGCTGCTCGGCCAGGGCCGCCGCCCGGGGGCTGCCGTCGCTCGCGAGCAGCCGGTCGCAGCGCGTGGCCAGCTCGGCGGCCAGTTCGCCATTGGCGCAGCCGGGCTCGAAACCGCTCGTGTACCGTGCCTTCGGCAGCATCGCCAGCGTCAGCGCGCGTTTGCGGCGCTCGTACCAGCGCTGACGAAATTGCCAGGGGTCGTCGCTCGCGGCGAACATGTTCTCGAAATACGCGTGATCGAAACCCGCCGACGGCGTCTCCTTGCTTACAGTCTCCATGCCTGCTCCCCCGTCGTTCGCTGCTGGATACCCGCGCGGCCATAGGCCGCCAGGTCACGTTCCGCATGGCTCTGCCGCAGAAAAACAGGCAGGTCCGTCATCAATGCCGCAAAGCGGGCGTCGCGGCACAACGGCCCGGCGCCCAACGCCCGGCCGGCGGTGCGCAGCACTTTTTCCGCCAGCGCTTCGATCTCCAACCGCACCCGCATCGCCGGCGCCTGCGCGGGCGCCTGCGGGGCGGCGTCGATCAGCGCCGCCGTCTCGCGCAGCAGCGTCACGCCCGCGGCCAGCGCAAGATCCAGTTCGGCGGCATACAGCGCGGAGAAATCGTCGAGCACGCCGTCCACCGCGCGCATCGCGAGACGCGCGGTCGTGTATCGGCCGATCGCCGCCGCCGCGCCAAACCAGCACGCGCCGATGCCCGCGCCGCCGTGCCAGAACCCGGGACGCGCCAGATAGTCGCCTGGCGCGCCGACCAGCGTCGCCGCGGCGTTCTCGAACACGACGTCGACACTCGCGGTGGCCGCCATGCCCCGGGCGTGCCAGCCTTCGCCGGTCACGCGCACGCCCGGCTGATCGAGCGCCACCTGTACCAGGCAGGAAGTCCGGTCGTCGAGCCAGGCAGTGATCAACGCGTGCGTCACGTTGGCCGCGCCGGAGCACCAGGCCTTGCGGCCATCCAGCCGCACGCCGGACACGCGGCCCGGTGCGATGTCGGTGCCTGCCACGGGAGCCTGCGTCAGGCTTTGCGGCCACCCGGGCGCGTGATCGGTGACGGGCCGGGCGACAAGCCGGGCCTGCGGCGGTTCCGAAGCCCAGACGGCCCACCGCGTGCCGTGCGGCGCGGGCGAAGCCTCCAGCTCTGCGAGGATCGCCACCGCGTCGGTATGGCCCTCATATAGCTTGACCAGGCCGACGTCGTGCGCGGCGACGCTGGCCAGCATGCGCCAGCGCATCAGCGTCGCGCCGGGCACGGACCCGGGCAAAGGCGGCCGGTCGACCCCGCGGTCGACGAGAAACGCCAGCGCCGCGCCGACCCGATGCGCGTCGTACGGCGGCGCCAGACCATCCGCGCCCGCCGTCAGCGCGTCGAGCGCATGCCGCAGCGCGTCGTCGGGTGGCGGGGACGACGCCGTCGGCGTGGCCGGCACGGCCATGTGTTCCGGAAATGTCGATTCGTATAAGGCGTGCATGCATCAAGGTCGTGGGCGCCGTGGCGCGGGTTGCGACGATCCGCCACAATGCGGCGCCGTGACGGCAGGCCGCACGGCGCGGTGGATTGTCCGGCAAACGCGCCGTCTTCCGGAAAGCATTTTCCGATCCGAAGACCGGATCGCCGAATCGAACCATGAGCAAGATTCGTGCACGGCCCTGTCGCTTTGCCGCTTCGCGCGGGTCCCGATCTTTTTGGCGATCGCCGGCCCGCGCACCGGGCCGGCCATGTGACAC
>JBPBQT010000342.1:0-3090 GCA_050955065.1 Janthinobacterium lividum
GCAGCGCGCGGCTCGCCAGGTTCCAGAGCCCGTTTCCCAGCCACGACGCGCCGAACGCCAGCGCCATATTGACGCACCAGAACATCTGCCAGCGCCCGGCGGGCATGGCTTTCAGGCCCATGAGCGTCGCCAGCGGCTCGGGCAGGCAGGCGAGCGTCAGCCAGACGAGCGCGCCCAGCGCGCCGCTGACGACGCCCCAGAGCAACGACCATTCGTTTCCGGAAAACCGCGGGTTCGCCTGTAGCGCCCGCGCGTTGGCGACCGCGAAAGCCGTCCAGCTGACAAGCGCGCCCAGTGCCGCGGCAAGGCCGACGAGCGCGCCCCAGCCGCCGCTCACGCCCAGGGGCCCGTGGCGGAAGACATCGATATTGATGCACAGGATCCCGGCCACGATCACTGCCATGGGCGCCGCCAGGCGGGCGAACGACAGCGCGTGCGGGGTGGGAACGCCCGGCCCGGGGGCACGCCTGCCCGGCATGCTGGCGAGCGTGATCGTCACCGGCAGCGTGCCGATGATCAGCGACGTCGGCGCGATGCCGACATGCTGGACGCCGACGCTCAGCAGAAAGTAGTAGAGGAGATTGCCGGTGATCGCCAGCCGTACCAGCAAGGCGAGGTCGGCGACGCGCACCTTGCGCGCCAGCGTCCGGGCGCGCGGCAGCGCGATGAGCAGCGAGATCAGACCGTAGGCGAGATAGCGGCCGGCGGCCATCTGCAGCGACGCGAAGTCGGGCAGCAGCAGCGGCGCGACGAAGACGGTGCCCCACAGCGCCCCGGCGGATACGCCGTAGAAGATGCCCTGGCGCATCGCGACGGCCTTTGCCTGAAAAAAAGGTCAATAAGAATAACACGAGGCTCCCATATCGGGAATGGGTCGCCTCGCGTATAATCTGCTTTTGCGCCTATAGGATTCGCCATGCGTCTAATCCAAACCGCACTCACGTTCGATGATGTGCTCCTCGTACCCGCGTTCTCCAGCGTTCTGCCGCGAGAAACCGATCTCAAAACCAAGCTGACCCGGAACATCTCGCTGAACATCCCGCTGGTATCCGCGGCGATGGATACGGTGACCGAGGCGCGCCTGGCGATCGCGATGGCCCAGGCCGGCGGTATCGGAATCGTGCACAAGAACCTGACGGCGGTCGAGCAGGCCCGCGAAGTCTCGCGCGTGAAGCGGTACGAGTCCGGCGTCGTGCGCGACCCGATCACCGTCACCGGCGACATGAAGGTGCGCGACGTGCTCGAACTCTCGCGTCTGCACGGCATTTCCGGCTTTCCGGTGGTCGAGGGCCCGAAGGTGATCGGCATCGTCACCAACCGCGACCTGCGTTTCGAGTCGCGCCTCGATGTCGAGGTGCGCACGATCATGACGCCGCGCGAGAAGCTGATCACCGTCAAGGAAGGCGCGCCGCTGGGCAAGGCGAAGGAACTGATGCACGAGCACCGGCTCGAGCGCGTGCTGGTCGTCAACGACGCGTTCGAACTGCGCGGCCTGATGACCGTCAAGGACATCTTCAAGGCCACCGAGCATCCGGTCGCGAGCAAGGACGACCAGGGCAAGCTGCGCGTGGGCGCGGCGGTGGGCGTCGGCGCGGACAGCGACGAGCGCATCGATCATCTGGTCAAGGCCGGCGTCGACGTGATCATCGTCGACACCGCGCACGGCCACAGCCAGGGCGTGCTCGAACGCGTGCGCTGGGTCAAGGACACCTACCCGGGCGTCGACGTCATCGGCGGCAACATCGCCACCGCCGCCGCCGCGCGCTCGCTGGTCGAGTACGGCGCCGACGGCGTCAAGGTCGGCATCGGCCCGGGCTCGATCTGCACCACGCGGATCGTCGCCGGCGTCGGCGTGCCGCAGATCACCGCGATCGCCAACGTCTCCGAGGCGCTCAAGGGCACGGGCGTGCCGCTGATCGCCGACGGCGGCGTGCGGTATTCGGGCGACGTCTCGAAGGCGCTTGCCGCCGGCGCGCACTGCGTGATGATGGGCGGCGTGTTCGCCGGCACCGAGGAAGCGCCGGGCGAGGTCTTCCTGTACCAGGGACGTTCGTTCAAATCGTACCGCGGCATGGGTTCGGTCGGCGCGATGAAGGACGGCGCCGCCGACCGTTATTTCCAGGACAGCTCGGCCAACATCGAGAAGCTCGTGCCCGAGGGCATCGAGGGCCGGGTCGCCTACAAGGGCTCGGTCAACGCGATCCTGTTCCAGATGACGGGCGGCGTGCGCTCGAGCATGGGGTATTGCGGCTGCCGGACGATCGACGACCTGCACGACAAGTCGGAATTCGTGCAGATCACCGCCGCCGGCATGCGCGAGTCGCATGTGCACGACGTGCAGATCACCAAGGAAGCGCCCAATTACCAGTCGGAGTAAGCCATGAAGCCCTTGCTGCGCACGCTTCTCGCCGTCGATGCGATCGTCGTCCTGGTGTTCGGGCTCCTGTTCTTCGCCGGCCCCTGGCTGACGCACGTCGAGCTTCTGGCCGGTTTTGCCAGCACGCCCGCGGTCTTCGGACAGCTGTTCGGCGTCGTGCTGCTCGGATTGGCATGGATGCAGGCCAGCGCGGCGGGGAACCCCGCGTTGACCGCTCCGGTCGCGCGGGTCGTCGGCTACACGCTGGGCGTCGCCGCCCTCGTGTTCCTGGTCTGGCTGATCGCGCTGGGCATGCCGGTGTTGCCGGTGCAGACGCAGCGGCTCGCCATCGTGCTCGCGGTCGCCCTGTTGCTGCTCGGTCTGGTGCAGGCGCGCCTGGGCATCACCGTGATGCGGCGCGAGCGGCTGCAGGCGGTGGGGGCGATATCGGCCTCGCGCGCCGAGGCCCGCGCCGACGGCGAACCGTATGTCGGCGCCGCGCAGGCGGGCGTCCCGCGCGATGCCACCGAAACGCGGTTCACCGGTGGCCCGGGCGTGGTCGATCCGTTGTCGCCGGCGGCCGCGACCATGTCCGGCACGTATCGCGAACCACGCGTCGTCGCCACCGATATCGACGCCGCGGAACGCCGCGAACGCGAGCGCCGCACCGACGTGCCGCCCGCGTTCTGATGCGGCGACAGCCGGCGCGCCCCGGTGGGGCGACCCCGGCGCGC
>JBPBQT010000343.1:0-2968 GCA_050955065.1 Janthinobacterium lividum
TCGCCCACGCTCACATGACCGGCGATCTGCGCATTGCTCGAGAATACCGTGTGGTTGCCCACGGTGCAGTCGTGCGCGATATGGACATAGGCCATGATCCAGTTGTCGTTGCCGATCCGGGTGACGCCATCGTCCTGCGCGGTGCCGGTATGGATCGTCGTGAACTCGCGGATGACGTTCCGGTCGCCGATTTCCAGCCGGGTCGGCTCGCCCGCGTACTTCATGTCCTGCGGCGCGCCGCCGACCGATGCGAAATGACCGATCCGGTTCCCCTGGCCGATCGTCGTGTACCCCTCGATGACCGTGTGCGAACCCACCGTCGAGTCCGCGCCGATCCGCACGTTCGGACCGATGACCGCGAACGGCCCGATCGTGACCGAAGGATCGATGTCCGCGCCTGGTTCCACGACCGCGGTCGCGTGAATCCGATTCGTTGCGGAAGTCATAGCGTCATACCGTCCGTTCTGCCTGAGGGGGAACGTCCACCGTCTGGGACGCGGCAGCCGCCAGCTTGTCCGTACGCTGGATCGTGCACATCAGCGTCGCCTCGGCGGCCAGCACACCGTCCACCGTCGCGCGCGCCTTGAATTTCCAGATATTGCTGCGGCAGCGCTCGAAATCGACGTCCAGGATCAGCTGGTCGCCCGGTTCGACCGGACGCTTGAAGCGCGCGCCGTCGATGCCGACGAAGTAATACAGCGTGGTGGCGGGATCGTGCGGCTCGTCGCCCTCGGCGAAGGTCAGCAGCGCGGCCGCCTGGGCCAGCGCCTCGAGGATCAGCACGCCCGGCATCACCGGACGCGTCGGGAAATGGCCGACGAAATACGGCTCGTTGATGCTGACATTCTTCAATGCCTTGATCGACTTGTGCGGCACCAGTTCCAGCACACGGTCGACCAGCAGGATCGGATAACGGTGCGGCAGCAACGTCATGATCTTGTGAATGTCGAGATTGATTTTATTGAGTTCCATGGCTACTGCCCTGCTTTTGGGCCCGCTTGCAGCGCTGCGACGGCCGCTTCCAGTTGCTTGACGCGATCGCGCATCTTGTCGAGATTGCGCATGACCGCTGCGTTTTTGTTCCAGTCGGCGTTGTCGATCGCCGGGAAGGCGCTGGTGTAGACCCCCGCCCGCGGCAACGATTTCGAGACGCCGGATTTGGCGGTGACGATGACCCGGTCGCCCAGCGTCACATGCCCGGCGATGCCCACCGCCCCGCCGATCATGCAGTGCCGGCCGATCACCGTGCTGCCGGCGATGCCCGCGCAGGCGGCGATCACCGTGTACGCGCCGACGCGACAGTTATGGGCGATCTGCACCAGGTTGTCGATCTTCACCGCATGGGCGATCACCGTGTCGGACATCGCGCCGCGATCGATCGTCGTGTTCGCGCCGATCTCCACGTCGTCGCCGATGCGCACGCCGCCGACCTGCGGAATCTTGACCCACTCGCCCTCGATATCGGGCCGCGTGTCGTCGGCGAAATCCGGCGCGAAGCCGAAACCGTCGCCGCCGATCACCGCGCCCGAATGGACGATCACGCGTTGCCCCAGCACGCAACCGTGATAAACCGTGACATTCGGGTAGAGTCGCGTGTCGTCGCCGAGGCGCGTGCCGCGGCCGACCACCGTGTTCGCGTCGATCCGCACACGCTCGCCGATCACCGCACCCGCCTCGATCACCACATGCGCGCCGAGCGTCGCGCTGGCGGCCACCGTCGCCGTCGGGTCCACCTGCGCGCTCGGATGCACGCCGGGCGGCACGACGGGTTCCGCCGCCGCGACGAATAGCTGCGCCACGCGGGCGAAATACGCATACGGCTTGGGCGTGACGATCCAGGCGGCCGTGTTCGCGGCGCGCTCCTCGGGCGACAGACGCGCGAGATCCGTTTCGGTAACCAGCACGGCGCCCGCCGTGCTGGTTGCCACCTGCGGCAGGTATTTGGGATTGGCCAGAAAGGCCAGGTGGTTCGCCTGCGCGCGGTCGAGCGGCGCGAGGCCGTCGATCGTCCGCGCACCGTCGCCCTGGAGCGTGCCTCCAAAGCGGGCGACCAGCTGTTGGACGGTAAATGCCATGCTTGATCCTCAGTTACCGGATGTGGCCAGGAGCTTGAGGACCTTGTCGGTGATGTCGATGCGCGGGTTGACGTACACCGCTTCCTGGACGATCAGGTCGTACTTGTTCTGCTCGGCGATCTGACGGATCGCACGATTGGCCCGGTCGAGCACCGACTGCAATTCCTCGTTGCGACGCTGGTTGAAATCCTCGCCGAACTCGCGTCGCTTGCGCTGCAGGTCCAGATCCATCTGCGAAAGAAGCAGTTGCTGCTTCGAACGTTCGGCGTCGCTCATCGACGCGCCGTCACGGTCCATCTTCTCCGACAACGCGCGCAGCTTCGCCGTGCCGCCGTCGAGATCCGCCTTGCGCTTCGCGAATTCCTGCTCGATACGCGTCATCGCAACCTTGGCCGGCGCGGACTCGCGCAGGATCCGATCGGAATTGACCGCCGCGATATGCTCCTGGGCGTGCGCCGACGTCGTCGTCAGCCACAGTGCCGGCAGCAGGCATGCCGCCGCGCCGGTGGTCCTGCCGAGCGTCGCGAACGCGCCGGGGAATCGAATCAATTTACGGGTCACCAAGCGAGTCCTCTCTCATGCCAGGCGTGCGGGCGGCACAGGCTGCCCCCGCACGCCGCGATCAAAATGCCGTGCCGATCTGGAACTGGAATTTCTGGTATTTGTCGCCTTCCTTCTTGATCAGCGGGAAACCCAGACTGATCTTCAACGGACCGATCGGCGAGATCCAGGCCAGACCGAGACCATACCCGTAGCGCAGGTCGCCGAAGTTGATGTTCTGCGAATCGCCCCAGACGTTGCCCGCATCCATGAAGGTGAAGACGCGCAGCGTACGGTCGTAGCCGGTACCCGGCAACGGGAAGGTCAGCTCGACGTTGCCGACCAGCAGCTTC
>JBPBQT010000344.1:0-2861 GCA_050955065.1 Janthinobacterium lividum
CAGCCTGGCTACGGCGCGCTCCGGGGCGACCGGATCGTCGACCTCGGCCGTCATTTCGGCACGCGCGCCCCGACGCTGCGCGCGCTGCTCGCGGCCGGTCTGCTCGACGAGGCGGCGGGCGCGGTGGCGCAGATCAAGGACGACATCGCACTCGACGGCGTGACCCTCGCCCCGGTGATCCCGGACCCCGGCAAGATCGTCTGCGTCGGCCTGAACTACCGCGACCATCTCGCCGAGACGGGCCGCGTGCAGACCGAGAAACCGGTGCTGTTCGCGCGCTGGCCCGCCAGCCAGGTAGGTCACGGCGGCAACATCATCCGCCCGTCGGTGTCCGAACGCCTCGACTTCGAAGGCGAGATGGCGGTGATCATCGGCAAGGGCGGCCGCCATATCGCCGCCGCGGATGCGCTGGCGCACGTCGCCGGCTACAGCTGCTACAACGACGGCAGCGTGCGCGACTGGCAGCAGCACACCAGCCAGTTTCTGCCGGGCAAGACCTTCGCCTCGACCGGCGGCTTCGGCCCCTGGATGGTGACCCGCGACGAGATTCCCGACCCGACGGTGCTGACGCTGCGTACCCGGCTCAACGGCGAGACGGTGCAGCAGACCACCACCGATCTGATGATCACCGACATCCCCACGCTGATCGCGTATTTCTCGACGATCATCCCGCTCGAAGCCGGCGACGTGCTGGTGACGGGCACCCCGGGCGGCGTGGGCGCGAAACGCAATCCGCCGCTGTGGATGAAGCCGGGCGATATCGTCGAGGTGGAGATCTCGCAGATCGGCATCCTGCGCAACGGCATCGCCGACGAAGTCCTGTAGTTGGCCGCGCGCGGTCCGTCGCGCGCAGCCTGCCGCGCGCCACCGGCCACACGTGGCGCATCCCTGATCCGCTGGAGGTGGATATGGAATTGCTCTCTCTGGGCTATGTCGGCGTGCGATCGCCGAAGCTCGACGAATGGAATACGCTGACCACGAAGATACTGGGCATGCAGCGCGTCGATGGCGGCGGCGGCTCGAACGTGTACCGCATGGACGACCGCGCGCACCGCTTCATGGTGGCGGACGCGGCGCGCGACGAGCTCGGCTTCATCGGCTGGGAGGTCGCCGGCGCCGCGGATCTCGACACGCTCGCCGCGCGTCTGGAGGCCGCCGGCACGCGGGTCGAACATGGCAGCCGGGACCTGTGCGAGCAGCGTCATGTCGCCGACGTCATCGTCTTTCACGATCCCGTGGGCACGCGCCTCGAAGCGTTCTGGGGCGCGCAGGTCGATGCCGCGCCGTTCGTGCCGGGGCGCGCGCTGTCGGGATTCCGCACCGGCTCGCTGGGCATGGGGCACGTCGTGCTGCACGTGCAGGATGTCGACGCGCTGCTGCCGTTTTATTGCGATGTGCTGGGCTTTCGCGTGACCGACTATGGCGTGACGCCGTACAAGCTGTATTTCTTCCATCTGAACGGGCGGCATCACAGCTTCGCGATGGTGGGCTCGGGCCGGACCGGCTTCCACCATTTCATGATCGAGATGAGCAGCCTCGACGATGTCGGGCAGGCGTACGATCTGGCGCAGCAGAACACCGGGCTGGTGGCCTATACCCTGGGCCGGCACCTGAACGATCAGGTCACGTCGTTCTACGTCAACACGCCGTCGGGCTTCTTCATCGAGTACGGCTGGGGCGGGCTGGTGATCGACCCGACGGTCTGGCAGCCGCATGAAACGTTCGGCGGCCCGAGCCTGTGGGGGCACGATCGCCTCTACGAGATGCCCGCGGGACAGCGCGAACACCTGCTCGCGATGCGCCTGCAGGCGGCCAGCGACGGGTTGCGCGCGCCGAACCCGGTGGTCGGTCCCATCTGACACCGGTCGCATCCGGCATCGGCACCCGTTGATCCGGGCCGGCCGGGTGGGGACCGGCCGGCGCCCGCTTCCGCCCGTTCAGTCCGGGTCGCGTCCGCTCAGAACCATGCGATCGGCACCGTGCGCATCAGATAGTGATCGGCCCGGTCCAGCAGGGGCGGCACCGCGTGCGCACCGGCCGTGCCGGTCGCCGACGTGGTCGACGCGCGGGCGCTGCCGCCCGCTGGCTGGACGACATTGGCGAAGCGCTTGTCGCCGCCCGGCCAGCTGATGATGTAGACGATGCTGGGCAGCATCCGGCCGCTCATGATGTCGAACACGCCATGCACCGTCGCGCCGGCGGCGCGCAGCGCGGGCAGCTTCTGTTCGAGCAGCGCGGTGCGCACGTCGGCCGCGCGCCCGACCGCCACCGACTGGATCACCATTTCGACCACCGGCACCCGGCCGACATGGTCGTCCGGCACGGTGAAGGGCTGCCAATCGATCACCGACCGCAGCAGCAGCACCTCGTAGCGCTCGACCAGTTCGCCGCCCGCATTGGTGCGGGTGCGCGCGCTGGCCCATTCCGGGTCCGCGTAGAACCCCGCCCAGCTTTTCGTGCGCTGCGGCATGGATTGCCAGGGCGTCAGATAGGCGAGCACCGGCACCGTCGGCCCGGCGACCACGCTCCACATGCCCAGCGGATGCACGCCATGCCGCGCGAACAGGCCGCGCAGATCGTTTTCCGCGCGCGCTTCCATGTCATCGATACGGCCCGGCGCGACGTAATAGAGCCGGAGTTCGTGGAAGGGGTCCTGGCCCGCTTCCGTGTTCGACCCTGCATTCAACCCCGTGTTCGACGCTGTGGTCATCGCTGTCTCCCCTGCGTGGTGGTTTGTATAAATGACTGTATATCACTTTTGCATGGTTTTTCCCAGCGGCGGCGCACGGCCGACGGCCGCAGGCAAGCCTTGAGAAATGCCATTAACTGATATACCATCAGTTAATTGAAAGGCCGTCGCG
>JBPBQT010000345.1:0-2747 GCA_050955065.1 Janthinobacterium lividum
GCAGACGGTGCTGGTACAGGGGACCGGCGGCGTTTCGATCTTCGCGGCGCAAATCGCGGTGGCGCATGGCGCGCGCGTGATCGCGACGTCGAGCAGCGATGCGAATCTCGCAAAAGTGCAGGCGCTCGGCGTCAGCGCCGGCATCAATTACAAGACGCATCCCGATTGGGAAAAAAACGTTCTGGACCTGACCGACGGCAAAGGCGTGGACATCACGATCGATGTCGCCGGCGGAAACGGCCTGAACCAGTCCGTCGCAGCCACCAGGGCGGCGGGCGTCGTGGCACAGGTCGGCTTCCTGACGGGACAGACGACCGCATTGAATCTGATGCCGTTGATCTTCCGGCAGACGACCATTCGCGGCATCGCCGTTGCGCCCCGCGCCTCGTTCGAGCGGATGAATCCTTTCCTCGACAAACATCGGATCGAGCCGGTGATCGACCAGGTGTACGCCTTCGACGAAGCCGTGCAGGCTTATGAACATCTGGCTCGCGGGCCGTTCGGGAAGGTCGTCATCAAGGTTGCCTAGTATTTTCCGGACGATGCGGACGGCGGCCTCTTTCAGTGAGGACGCTCGCCGCTTCGGGGCAGACGGCGTAAGATCTCGATATCGTCCGGGACACGGAACATGCACGATCGACCCAATCCGTCAGCCGGCCCCCGGGTCCTGAAACCTGGCGAGCCGATGGTATTGGAACCGGACCGACCCTGGGTCCGTCCGGTCGGCGACACCGAGCCGGTCATCGACATTCGGCATCGATGCGCCATTGTTGCAAAGGATAACGAATCGTATCCGAACGCGCGGGAAGCGGTATGGAAAGCGGAGAAGCGTCGCCTGGGCGGAAATCTCTGGAACGAAATCGTCCATACCGTGGAACGACTCGAATGGGACGGCGCGCGGCTCGTTCTGCAGGCGGGTCGGGCGGAATACAAGGATCTCGTTTTCAAGAATGCAATCGGTCCGGCCACGGTGGTGAAGACGTTTTCCGCGGCGGCACTCAAACGTCACATGTTCGTGGCGCTGATGCCGGTGGATGCTGACGCTCGCGTGTTGCTCGGGAGGGTTGGCCCGCTCAGCACGCATTCAGCAAGGATGTGCGGTTCGTGAAATCGTATCTGGATTCCGTGCCGCTCTAGCGCCGGGCCGAAGCATGCATCCGGCGGCAAGCCGGACGCCTGCCGTTATGTCCATTTCAAGCGTCGCCGCATCGATCGCATCGGATCCCGGATGCTTCATCTGGAAGGAAGGCGAATCGGGACGCGCGACTCCGCGCCATGCAGGGTCCGACGACGCAAAGCGCGGCAGGGGTCGAGCGGAGCGTGCCGGGGGCCTCGCCTGGACACCGCGGGGCATTTTCGAAAAATTCTCCGGATCCGGGATCCTTGCAAGGCACAGGGCAGCGCGCGCGAAGGGGTAAACACCTATCGGCCTGAAGCGTTATTTATATAAAGATATATATGAATAGTTGATGAAACACATCGAGACCTGACGTAATGGACCTTCGACTGCCGCGCTATCTGTTGTTGCGTGACGACCTCGCCGCGCGCATTGCGGCGTTCGAGTGGAATGTCGACGAGCCGCTGCCGACCGAGCAGGAATTGGCGACATCGTATGGCCTGGCGGTGGGGACGGTGCGCAAAGCGATCGACGTGCTGGAAAAGGAAGGGGCGCTCAGTCGCTTTCAGGGGCGGGGCACTTTCATCCGGCGGCCCAGTTTCGATCAGTCGCTGCTGCGGTTTTTCCGCTTTCTCGACAGGGAAGGGCGGCATCAGGTACCGCAGGGAAAGATCCAGTCGAGACGCGTGAAACGTCCCCCCGCCGCCGTGGCACGCGCGCTGGGCATCGCCGCCACGGAAAACGCGCTGCAGCTCAAGCGGCTGCGCCTGATCGATTCGCGGCCGCTGGTCGTCGAGGAAATATGGTTGCCGCTCGAACGGTTCGGATTGCTGGAAACGTTGCCGATTGCCGATTTTGGCGATCTTCTCTACCCGCTCTATGAGCGGCTTTGCGGACAGGTGGTGGCCCGTGCCAGTGAGCATCTGACCATCGACACGGTCGCCGAGGCGGACGCCGCGGCGCTGCAGCTCGACAAGAACGAACCGGTCGTGGTCATAGACAGGGTTGCCTATGGGCTGGACGGCAGTGCGCTGGAATGGCGCCGCTCGCGTGGCAATGCCCGATATTTTTCGTACACGATCGATCTCCGGTGAAGCCGGTGGACTGACGCTCGACGCTTTCTCAAGCCACGCCTCCTTGCCGATTTTCCTTATTTTTCACCAGCCAACCCTCTCATGCCAGATCTGGCTGGCGCGGTGACGGAGTTGTCATGTTTTCCTGGTATCGCGAAGTCTCTGCCGCCGAGCGCCGCTCGTTCTGGGCGTGTTTTGGTGGATGGGCGCTGGATGCGCTCGATGTGCAGATGTTCAGTCTGGTCATTCCCGCGATTATCGCGGAATGGGGCATCAGCAAGACACAGGCGGGCCTGGTCAGTGCCGTGACCCTGATCGCGTCCGCGCTGGGCGGCTGGATTTGCGGCGCGGCGGCCGACCGCTACGGCCGGGTCAAGGTGCTGCAGATCACGATCGTATGGTTCTCGTTGTTTACATTGATTTCCGCTTTTTCTCAAAATTTTTCCCAGTTTATCGTCCTGAAAGCGCTGCAGGGTTTCGGTTTCGGCGGCGAATGGGCGGCGGGCGCCGTGCAGATGGCGGAGACGATCCGCCATCAGCCAACCGGCAAGGCGATG
>JBPBQT010000346.1:0-2644 GCA_050955065.1 Janthinobacterium lividum
GACGCCACATGCGCATCGATGTCGGCGCCCGCGCTGTGTGCCGCGGTGATCGCTTGCGCCAGTTCCGCTTTCTGGCAGGCGGGAAGGGTGTCCCATGCGCGCGACCATTTGGCAAGCGTCGTGCGCGACGCACCCGCATGCGCTGCCGGTCCGGCTTCCCGGGCATGCCGGCGTGCGTGGCGGGCGCCGCGCGCCGATGCGGCGGCGTGTCGGGCAATGTGCGCCGATGCGCGTGCATAACGGACGACGTGCGCCGATGCGGAGGGGTGGCGAACGACGTGCGCCGATGTAGGTGCATGGCGGGCGACGTGTACCGATGCCAGCACGTGGCGGTCGATCAAACCGGCGCGCGTCGCGTTCGCGAGCGCCGTCGCCTCGTGGATTCGTTCGGGGGCGCGACGCGGCTGCGGCGCGGCGACAGGCGGGCGCATGCTCCCGTCGGTGGCGGCGAACAGGTAGTGAACCGCCAGCACGGTCAGATCGAAATTCGGCAGGCGCATCGGAACCCTCCAGGGGACAGCGACGGTGCTATCCGACGAATTGTCCACCGAAGACGCGCGGGAAACGTCGGACGCGCCGCGCGGCCCGGGCTCGGGGCCTACTTAGAAGGGGGGGTGTCGAAGACGCCGGCCTCGGTCAGGATCCGGTCGAGCGGCAGATCGTGCGCCTCATGCGGCAACGCGGCGACGCGACAACCGTCGAACGCGATGCCGAGCGTGCGCGGGCGGGGCGCGGCCGCCGCGAGCGTGCGGTCGTAGAAGCCGCCGCCGTATCCCAGCCGGTAGCCGCATGCGTCGAAGCCGACGCACGGGATCAGCAGCAGCGTCGGCGTCAGCGGTTCGGCGGTGGCCGGCACCGCGATACCGTAGCGTCCGGCACGCATCGGCGCGTCGGGCGTCCAGCGGTGAAACGCCAGGGGACCACGCGCATCGTCGATCACCGGCAGCGCGGCGCGACGCCGGGTGTCGTGCGCCAGCCACGCGGCGATGGTCGTACGCAGATCGGGTTCGTCCTGCATCGGCCAGTAAAACGCGAGGCAGCGCGCGTCCTGCTCGCCGAGCCAGCGCGCAAGCCGCTGATTCAACTGCGCAACGGCGTCCGGGTCCCGCGCCAGACAGGCACGCATGGCGCGCAGCCGCTCGCGCCACGCACGTTTCGCCTGCGCCGCGGGCGCACGGGTTGCGGCGTCAGCGGCGAAACCCCGATGGTCGCGTGATATGCTCTCCTTCATCTGATTCCACCGAAAACATGGCATAAACGATGGTTCGAGTATATCGCGTGGTTGCCGCGTCACTGGCGGCGCTCGTGCTGGCAGCATGCAGTTCCCCGGGGGCGGTGCAGGCGCAAACCGCGCCAAACGATGCGGATCAGGTTTTTCTCTCGCTGCGCGATGCGGCACGCCGCAACGATGCGGCCGCCGCCGCGCGGCTCGCCGCGCAGATCCCCGACTATCCCGCGCCCGGTTATGTGGATTACTACCGGATCAAGTCGACGATGTTCGACGCGACGGGACGCGCGCGGCTCGACGTCCCCGACGATCAGATCCAGGCCTTCCTGAGCCGCTACGACGGCACGGCGATCGCCGACCGGATGCGCAACGATTATCTCGTCGTGCTGGGCGGGCGCCACGACTGGCGCCAGTTCCTCGCCGAATATCCGCGCTTCGCGCTGAACGACGACACCCAGGTCAAGTGCTACGCGCTCGAGGCCCGCGTGTCCAAAGGCGAGAACGTCGGCGACGCGGCCCGGGCGCTGCTGATCGAGCCGCGCTGGTACGGCGAAGGCTGCGTCGATCTGATCGGCGCGCTGGCGGCGTCCGGACAGTTTACGTCGGACGACGTCTGGGCGCAGATCCGCCTCGCCTACGAAGGCAATTACCCGTCGCTGGGCTACCGGCTCACCGACGCGCTCGGCAGCGACAAGCCGAGCGACGCGACGCTGTCGATGGCGACCGACAAGCCGCCCCTCTATCTCGCCGGCCCGATCCGCACCAATGCCGGCGCGCATCAACTGGCACTGCTCGCGATCACCCGGATGGCGGCGAACGACCCGGCCCAGGCGGCCATCGCCTACGCGGGCGTCGAGCCCCGGCTGACGGCGCAGGAACGCGGCATCGGCTGGGCCGCGATCGCGTACCGCGCGGCGCTCAGACAGCTGCCGTCGGCGGTCGACTGGTATCGCCTGTCGGTGGACGCGCCGATGTCGAACAACGCCTATGAATGGCGTACGCGCGCCGCGCTCGCCGCGCAGGACTGGACGATGGTGCGCTGGTCGATCGAGGCGATGCCGCCGGCGCTGCGCAACCAGCCGAGCTGGATCTACTGGCGCGGCCGCGCGCTCGCGCAGGCGGGCGATGCGGTGGGCGCGGCGACGCTGTTCCGGTCGATTGCGGACCAGTACAACTTCTACGGCCAGCTCGCCACCGAGGCGCTCGGCCAGCCGATCACGATTCCGCCGCGCGTGACGGCGAGCGCGGCCGACATGCGGCAGGCGGCGCAGAACCCCGGTTTCGCGCTCGCGCAACGCTTCTATTCGATGAACCTGCGGCTCGAGGGCAATCGTGAGTGGAACTGGCAATTGCGCGGCATGACCGACCGGCAACTGATCGCCGCGGCCGCCTATGCGAACCAGATCGAAGTGTTCG
>JBPBQT010000347.1:0-2629 GCA_050955065.1 Janthinobacterium lividum
ACGACAGCAGGCGAAAGCGCCGGGTGCCGTGACAGCGCACCAGGATCACGCCGAGTTGCTCGACATCGCAATCGACGATTTCCGCCAGGCAGCCGACCGCTTCCAATGTCGGCACCTGGCCGGGCTGCGCCACCTCGCTGCCGCTCTTGAGCAGACAGACCCCGAACGGCGTGTGCTTGCGCAGACATTCGCCGACCATATCGACATAACGCGCCTCGAACACCCGCAGCGGCAGCAGGCCGTCCGGGAAGAGCACGGTTCCGAGGGGAAACAGCGGCAGGTCGGCGAACGGGGTATCCATGATGGTCCGGCTGGTCAGCGACCCGCTGCGGGAACAGCGGTGTCGGCGGTGTCGAGGGGAGCGATTTCGCGATGGCGGAGAATGACCTGGTCCGCGCCGCCAAAGCGCCGGGCCAGGGTTTCGGCGATGAAGACCGAGCGATGCTGTCCCCCGGTGCAACCGATCGCCACGGTCAGGTAGCTGCGATTGTCGTTGCGAAAACTCTGCAGCCACTTCTTCAGGAACGACGAGATGTCCTCGATCATCTCGTGGACTTCCGGAACGTCCGACAGGAAGTCGATGACCGGCTGGTCGCGCCCGGTCAACGGTCGCAGGGTCGTGTCGTAATACGGATTCGGCAGCGACCGGACGTCGAACACATAATCCGCGTCGAGCGGCAGGCCTTTCTTGAAACCGAACGATTGGAACATCAGCGTCAGGCCTTCGTTCTGGTGCTCGGCGAACGTCCGGACCCAGGCGCGCAGCGTGTTCGCCCGCAGGCTGCTGGTGTCCAGCTGATGTCCCAGTTCCGTCAGTCCGCTGAGCAGCTCACGCTCCCCCTCGATCGCGTCGGCAAGCGACGCTTCGCTGCGCGGCAGGGCCTCGCCGGAGGATACCGACAGCGGATGGCGCCGGCGTGTTTCCGAGAAACGCGCGATCAGCGACTGGGTGCTCGCATTGAGGAACAGCACGCGCGTCGTGTGCCCGCTGACGCGCAATTCGTCGAGCATCCGCGCGATGTCGTGCAGCGAATTGCCGGAGCGCGCGTCGATGGCGACCGCCAGGCGGCTGCAGCCGTCGTTGGCGAGAAAAGCGGCGAGTTCGGGCAGAAAGCGGGGCGGGAGATTGTCGACGCAGTAGTAACCGATGTCTTCGAGCGCATTCAGCGCCACCGATTTGCCGGAGCCCGAAATACCGGTGATGAGAATGATCCGCATGGCGATGGTCTGTCCGCAATCCCTGTGGGGTGTGATGCCGCTCTTCCGGATGATACCCCGCCATATGCCGCCGCGCTGCGGGTGCCCGGGTGCGCGGATGGATCAGGTCGTCAGAGGAGTTTGCCCGGATACTGGCTGTCCGGATCCTGCATCGCCTGGCGCTGCCGGTCCATGAAATCGCGCAGCGTGTCGATGCCGCGCAACTGCAGGATCGTGTTGCGCACGGCCGCCTCGACCAGCACCGCCAGATTGCGGCCGGCCGCCACCTGCAGGATGACTTTCGAGATCGGCAGGCCGAGCACGTCCACGGTTTGCGCGTCGAGCGGCAGCCGGTGGAATTCGCCATCCGGACGACGCACGAGCTGGACGATCAGCTTGAGCTTCATCTTCCGCCGCACCGCCGTCTCGCCGAAGATCGTCTTGATGTCGAGCAGGCCCAGGCCCCGCACCTCGAGCAGGTTCTGCAGCAGCGGCGGGCAGCGCCCCTCGATGAAATCCGGGCCGAGACGCACGAAGTCGACGGCGTCGTCGGCGACCAGCCCGTTGCCGCGGCTGATCAGCTCCAGTCCGAGCTCGCTTTTGCCGAGGCCCGAATCGCCGGTGAGCAGCACACCCATCCCGAGAATATCGAGGAACACGCCATGCATCGTCGCGCGCGGCGCGATGATGCGCGACATGTAGAGGCGCAACGTGTCGATGACCGCGGCCGACGAAAGCGGCGTCGTGAAGAGCGGCGTCGAGGACCGCGTGCAGCGCAGCACTAGTTCGTCGGGGATCTCGGTCGAGCCGGCGACCACCAGGAACGGCGGCTCGAGCGCGATCAGCTCCGCCATGTGCCGCGACCGCGCTTCGTCGGTCTGGCGCTGGTAATACAGCAGCTCCGCGTCGCCCAGCACCTGGATCCGGTTCGGATGGATCATGTTCAGGTGACCGACGAGATCCGCCCCGGAGGTGGCGTTCGCGACCGTCTCGGCGGAAAAGCCGCGTTCCCAGCCCTCATGGCCGGTCAGCCAGCCCAGCTTCAGCTCTGCGGCGTTGTCGTCAAAGATGCTCTGCGCGTTGATGCTGGACATGTCCATGAACCGCTTGCTCCAAGCAACTCAACCTTGCCATTCCGTTAATAACCGGTGCACCGTGACGGCATCCGGCTCCAGCGCGAGTGCGCTGCGCGTGGTCCGGTCCGACAGCAGTTGCGCGATTTCGGAGAGGATCTCCAGATGCTGCTGCGTGGCCTGCTCGGGCACCAGCAGAAAGATCAGCAGTGCCACGGGCTGGCCGTCCGGCGATTCGAACGGAATTGGTTCTTCGAGGCGCACGAACGCGGCGAGCGGCTGCTTCAGCCCCTTGATCCGCCCGTGTGGAATCGCGACGCCTTCACCCAGCCCGGTCGAACCCAGCCGTTCGCGTGCGA
>JBPBQT010000348.1:0-2578 GCA_050955065.1 Janthinobacterium lividum
CGAGCAGAACGCCGACATCCTCTGGGGCGTCTGAGCGGGGCCGTCTCACACCTTGCGGTCCGGTATTTCCCGCTCCGGCCGGATGCCCGACCGCCGGCGCGCTCCGCGGTCCGGGGCCGCCTAGAGCAGCGGCGCCAACGCGCGCCGCGCATCGGCCTCGCCGATGCCCATCCGCGCGCCGAAATCGCTTGCCTGATCCGCCGCGATCTTGCCGACCGAGAAATAGGTGCTGTCCGGGTGCGACAGGTAGAAGCCCGACACGCTCGCCGCCGGCAGCATCGCCAGCGATTCGGTCACGCTCATGCCGATCTCCTCGCAGCGCAGCGTCGTGAACATGTCGCGCTTGACGAGGTGGTCCGGACACGCCGGATAGCCCGGTGCCGGGCGGATACCCCGATAGGCTTCCTGAATCAGCGCCTCGTTCGGCAACTGCTCGTCGGCCGCATAACCCCATAGCTCGCGCCGCACCCGTTGGTGCAGATGCTCGGCGAACGCCTCCGCGAAACGGTCGGCGAGCGCCTTGAGCATGATCGCGCTGTAGTCGTCGTGCGCGTCCTCGAAGCGTTTCTCCCGCACGTCCACGCCCAGTCCCGCCGTCACCGCGAACAGGCCGATGTAGTCGGCCACGCCCGATTCCTTCGGCGCGACGAAATCCGCCAGGCACCGGTTCGGCCGGCGCACGCCGTCGACCACCGGACGCTCGCTCTGCTGGCGCAGGTTGCGCCAGGTCAGCGCGACCTGCTGCCGGCTCTCGTCGGTGTAGATCTCGATGTCGTCGCCGTTCACCGTGTTCGCCGGCAGCAGCGCGATCACGCCGTTCGCGCTCAGCCAGCGGCTCTGGATGATCTGCGTGAGCATCTTCCGGCCGTCGGCCATCACGCGCCGCGCGGCGTCGCCGACCACCTCGTCGTCGAGGATCGCGGGATAGGGGCCGGCCAGGTCCCAGGTCTGGAAGAACGGGCCCCAGTCGATGTATTCGGCCAGTTGCGCGAGGTCGTAGTTCTTGAACACGCGCCGGCCGATGAAACGCGGCGCGGGCGGCGTGTAGCGTTGCCAGTCCACCTGGTGCCGGTTGTCGCGCGCCTGCTGCAGCGTGACCATCGGCTGCGCCTTCTTGTTCGCGTGCTGCTGGCGGATGCGTTCGTAATCGGTGCGGATGCCTGCCAGGTAGACCGCGACGCCGTCGTCGGACAGCAGGCTCGACGCCACCGACACCGAGCGCGACGCGTCCGGCACGTACACCACCGGGCCGTCGTAGTGCGGGGCGATCTTCACCGCGGTATGCACGCGCGACGTGGTCGCGCCGCCGATCAGCAACGGCACCTGCCGTTCGCGGAAATAGTCGTCGCGCTGCATCTCCGACGCCACGTACGCCATCTCCTCCAGGCTCGGCGTGATCAGTCCGGACAGCCCGATGATGTCGGCGTTCTCCTCGCGGGCTTTCTTGAGGATGTCGGCGCACGACACCATCACGCCCATGTTGACCACTTCGAAGTTATTGCACTGCAGCACCACCGAGACGATGTTCTTGCCGATGTCGTGGACGTCGCCCTTGACGGTGGCGATCACGATCTTGCCCTTCGCGCGCACGTCGGCGCCGGCGGCGGCCATCCGCGCCTTTTCCTCCTCGATGAAGGGGATCAGGTGCGCGACCGCCTGCTTCATCACGCGCGCGGACTTCACCACCTGCGGCAGGAACATCTTGCCCGCGCCGAAGAGGTCGCCGACGATGTTCATGCCGTCCATCAACGGCCCTTCGATGACCTGGATCGGGCGCCCGCCGGCCGCGGCGATCTTCGCGCGCGATTCCTCGGTGTCCTCGACGATGAAGGTGGTGACGCCCTGCACCAGCGCATGCGCGAGCCGCTGCTCGACCGGCTGCTGGCGCCACTCCAGGTTCTCCTCCCGCTTCGCGCCGCCGCCGCCCTTGAAGCGGTCGGCGATCTCCAGCAGCCGTTCGGTGCCGTCCTCGCGGCGGTTCAGGACGACGTCCTCGACGCGTTCGCGCAGCTCCGGGTCCAGGTTCGCGTAGACGCCCAGCTGCCCGGCGTTGACGATGCCCATGTCCATGCCCGCGGCGATCGCGTGGTACAGGAAGACCGTGTGGATGGCCTCGCGCACCGCGTCGTTGCCGCGAAACGAGAACGACACGTTCGACACGCCGCCGCTCACCTTCGCGTACGGCAGGTTTTCCTTGATCCAGCGCGTCGCGTTGATGAAGTCGACCGCGTAGTTGTTGTGCTCCTCGATGCCGGTCGCGATCGCGAAGATGTTCGGGTCGAAGATGATGTCTTCCGGCAGGAAGCCCACCTCGTTGACCAGCACGTCGTAGCTGCGCCGGCAGATCTCGGTCTTGCGCGCGAACGTGTCGGCCTGGCCCTGTTCGTCGAACGCCATCACCACCGCGGCGGCGCCGTAGCGGCGCACCAGCCGCGCATGGTGGATGAAGGCCGCGTCGCCTTCCTTCAGCGAGATCGAGTTGACGATCGGCTTGCCCTGCACGCATTGCAGGCCGGCTTCGATGACGTCCCACTTCGACGAGTCGATCATGATCGGCACGCGCGCGATGTCCGGCTCC
>JBPBQT010000349.1:0-2317 GCA_050955065.1 Janthinobacterium lividum
GTGTTCCCGTTCCCTCCTCCATCCTCCCCAGGAGACTGACATGCCCGCAGTGGACAAGCCCGCGCACAAGGCCGGTGATTTCTTCGTCGATTACGAAGAAAAGGTATTCGAAGACGTGAAGGCCGAGCCCGGCGAGAAAGCGCTGGTGACCTTTCATACGGTGGCGTTCGAGGGCTCGATCGGCCTGGTGAACATGCTGCAGGCCACGCGTTTGCAGCGCAAGGGCTTCGAGACGTCGATCCTGCTGTACGGCCCCGGCGTGACCCTGGGCATCCAGCGCGGTTTCCCCACGCTCGGCGACGAAGCGTTCCCGGGGCATCTCGCGGTCAACAAGCAGATCAAGAAATTCATGGAGGAGGGCGGCAAGGTCTACGCGTGCCGTTTCGCGCTGCAGGCGCTGTACGGTCATGGCGAGCCCTCGCTGATCGAAGGCATCCGGCCGATCAGCCCGCTCGATGTGCTCGACATCGTGCTGCTGCACCGGCGCGACAACGCCTTCATCCTGGATACCTGGACCGTGTGAGGGCGCGATGACGACATCCTCCGGCACGCACCGCATCGTGCGCGCGGCGGCGGTCCAGATCTCGCCCGATCTGGACCGGCCGGACGCGACCATCGACAAGGTCTGCGAAACGATTCGCGCGGCCGCGGCGCAGGGCGTGCGGATCGTCGTCTTTCCGGAAACCTGCGTTCCCTACTACCCCTATTTCTCCTTCATCAAGCCGCCTTTCGCGATCGGCGCGGATCACCTGCGCCTCTACGAGCACGCGGTGACGGTGCCCGGACCCGCCACCGACATGGTGGCGGATGCCGCGCGCGCCGCCGGCATCGTGGTGGTGCTCGGCGTGAACGAGCGCGACCACGGCACGCTGTACAACACGCAACTGGTATTCGACGCCGATGGCGCGTTGCGGCTCAGGCGGCGCAAGATCACGCCCACCTATCACGAGCGGATGATCTGGGGGCAGGGCGACGCGAGCGGGTTGAAGGTGGTCGACACGGCGGTGGGCCGGGTGGGCGCGCTCGCCTGCTGGGAGCACTACAACCCGCTGGCGCGCTACGCGCTGATGACGCAGCACGAGGAGATCCACTGCGCGCAGTTTCCGGGCTCGCTGGTCGGGCAGATCTTCGCCGACCAGATGGCGGTGACCGTCCGGCACCACGCGCTGGAATCGGGCTGTTTCGTCATCAACGCGACGGGCTGGCTGACCGAACCGCAGATCGCCTCCATCACCCCGGACCCCGCCCTGCAGAAACCGCTGCGCGGCGGCTGTTTCACCGCGATCGTCTCGCCCGAGGGCGCGCTGCTCGGCACGCCGCTCACCGAGGGCGAGGGGATGGTGATCGCGGATCTCGACATGTCGCTGGTCACCAAGCGCAAGCGGATGATGGATTCCGTCGGCCATTACGCGCGCCCCGAACTGCTGCGCCTGGTGATCGACACGCGCGCGCACGTACCCATGCAACCCGCGCCCGTCGGGCCCGGCGCACCCGTTACGCCCACCGTGCCCGTCGCATCCACCGTATCCATCACACCTGCCGCATCCACCATACCCACCGTGTCATCCGGAACCCGCCCATGATCGAATCGACCCCCGCTTCTTCCGCGGGCGACGCCGTGCTCGCCACCGAACTGCAATCGCTCGGCCTGCGGCTGGCGGATCCGGGCGCGGGCGCGCCGAGCCGCCGCGGCGGCGCCGGCCCGTCGGACCACAAGGCGGTGACGGTGGACGGGCGCACCGTGATGATCCCGGTGCACACGTCGAGCGCGTGGCAGTCGCCGTTCGTGGCCGAGGCGCCGCAACCCGACGGCACCAGCCGTCTCATGCGCAACGGCATCCCGATCGCATCGATCTCCTTTCCGGCGCAGCCGCGCTTCTACCGGCTGCAGACCTTCGACGGCGTGCCGTATTCGCAGATCGCGACGCTGCACAGCGCCGACGTGCTGGCGACCACCATCCTCCAGACCTGCATCCGCTACGAAAGCCGGCGCAAGGCGTGCCAGTTCTGCGCGATCGGCCAGTCGCTCGCCGCCGGACGGACCATCGCCCACAAGACGCCCGAGCAGCTCGCCGAGGTGGCGCGCGCGGCCGTGCTGCTCGACGGCGTGAAGCACATGGTGATGACCACCGGCACGCCGAACGCCACCGACCGCGGCGCCAGCGTGCTGTGCGACAGCGCCTTCGCGGTCAAGGCCGCGGTGGACCTGCCGATCCAGGGGCAATGCGAACCGCCGGACCACGACGTCTGGTTCGAGCGGATGCGCGCCGCCGGCATCGACGCGCTGGGCATGCACCTGGAGGCGGTGACGCCGGCG
>JBPBQT010000350.1:0-2178 GCA_050955065.1 Janthinobacterium lividum
GTCGGCGAAGCGCACGTCGCCCTGGATGCTGGCGCTGCCCACGCCCTCGACGCGCAGCGGCCCGCCGCCCAGCGCACCCGCGGCGAGGAAGTACGAGGCCGACGACGCGTCGCCCTCGACCACCAGTGTGCCCGGCGAACGGTAGCGGCTGCCGGCGGCGACGCTGAAGCGTTGCCAGCCCTCGCGCTCGACCGGCACGCCGAATCGCGCCATCAGGCCGGTCGTGATGTCGACATACGGCTTGGAGATCAACTCGCCTTCGACTTCCACGCTCGCCCGTCCGCTCGCCGACAGCCGCGGCAGCGACAACAGCAGCGCGCTCAGGAACTGGCTGGAGACATCGCCGCGCACGCGGATCGGACGCTCGACGCCCGCCCCGGCGGTCTGGCCGGGGTGAATCTGCAGCGGCGGAAAACCAGGCTGCCCGAGGTAGTCGATGCGCGCGCCGACGGCAAGCAACCCCTCGACCAGATCGCCGATCGGCCGCTCGTGCATGCGCTTCACGCCGCTGATGCGGTAATGTCCCTCGTTCAACGCCAGCGCCGCGGTCAGCGGACGCACCGCCGTGCCGGCGTTGCCGACGAAGATGTCGGCGTCGCGCACCGGAAAGCCGTTCGGGGCACCGGTCACGCGCCAGGCCTCGCCACCCTCGTTCGCCTCGGGCGACGCGGCGGGCAGGTGCGCCCACTCGATACCCAGCAGGCGAAGCGCGTCGAGCATCACGCGCGTGTCGTCCGATTCGAGCAGATTCTCGAGCCGCGTCTCGCCCTCGGCCAGCGCGGCCATCAGCAGTACGCGGTTCGAAATGCTTTTCGAGCCGGGCAGCGCCAGCGTGCCGCTCGCGCGGGAGTAAGGTCCTAGTTCAAGCTGCTTCATATGTTCCGTTTCTTCATGGGCTGGCCGGCCGCCGACGCGCGGTCGTCGACCGTTTCGTATCCGTTGCCGGATGGCTTGGCGGCATTCCCGACGCCGGCTTCGGCCGCGCTTTCGACCGCGCTTCCGGCGCTTCCCCCGGCGCCGCGCGCCGCGCCCGGGCACCAGTCCCGGCGCGCGGTGCGCGAACGGGAGAACAACGCCTCCAGCCCGTCGCCGTCCGCCTCGGCCAGCGTCGCGCGCACGGCACCCAGGACGCCCAGGTAGCGATCGAGATCCGCCAGCACCGCATCGCGGTTGGCCAGACAGATATCGCGCCACATCTGCGGGTTCGACGCGGCGATGCGCGTGAAATCCCGGAAACCGGGGCCGGCGAATGCCAGGCGTTCATCCGCCTCGTCCGATTGAAGAATATGCTCGATGAACGCAAAAGCAAGGAGATGCGGCAAATGGCTGACCCCGGCGAAGAGCCGGTCGTGCCGCGCGGGCGTCATGCAGGTGGCGCGGGCGCCGGCCAGACGCCACATCGCCGCGACCCGCGCCATCGCGTCGGGAGCGGTATCGGGCGCCGGACAAAGGATCACGTCGCGCCCGGCGAACAACGCCGCGTCGCCGGCATCGACGCCGCTGGCCTCGCCGCCGGCAATCGGGTGCGCGGCGACGAAGCGCGCATGCCGCGCGCCAAGCGCCGCGCGCGCCGTCTCGCAGATCCGCGCCTTCGTGCTGCCGACATCGGTCAGCACCGCATCCGCGCGCAACACCGGCGCGATCCGCGCCAGCAGGTCCCGCGTCTGGGCCACCGGCGCCGCCAGAATGATCAGGTCGGCCTGCCCCGCCGCCAGCGCGAACGCGGCGTCGACGGCCGAAGCGTCGGCCGCCACGGTACCGGTCGGCGCCACGCCCGTGTCCGCGGGCGCAAGCACGCAGGCCTCGTCGATCACGCCCAATGCCAGCGCGCGCGCCAACCCGGCCGCGTGGGGATCGGCCGCGACGATCACGCCCGTGCCGCCGGCGCGGCCCTCGCGATGCATGCGCCGCAGCGCGCGCGCCATCGAGCTGCCGATCAGACCGATACCGCAGACCAGCACGCGATCGAACGCGAAACCGGGCGACCCGCCCGGTCCGCGCGGCAAGTCCGACGTACTCGACGTACTGGACGTACTCGACGTACCCGGCAACGGATGCTCAGCGGGCACGGGGATACGACCCGACGACGCGTACGAAGGCGGCGATCCGGTCGAGCGCGGCGATCGCCTCGGCGACGCGCGGTTCCTCGCGGTGACCTTCGATATCGATATAGAAGTA
>JBPBQT010000351.1:0-2118 GCA_050955065.1 Janthinobacterium lividum
TGAAACTCTACGCCCGCCATGGGTACGTACCCGGCATCACCGAAAAGGTGCCTCTGCCCAACGGCGTATCGCTTGACATCGTCCATATGCATAAATCATTCGAGACGGTGTGAGACGTGGTTCGCGCCGGAACGTCATGCCTGCCCGGAGCGGGGCCACCAGATGCCCGGCATCGTCTGGCTCTCCTGGCTTTCCTGGCTACGTGGAGCAGGGAGCAGGACGTGCGTCGCTCAAAGGGCATTACGTCGTTTCTAGTCACCCCGCCCCATTTTCGGCGCCTGGGAATCCTGACCCGGCGCCTCGTGGCGCGGCGCCTTCTGCACCGGCGACAGCGCGTTCGCGTCGAACGACAGCGCGGTCTTGCGCACCTTGGCGACGTCCGCCGCGCTGACCGCGTCACCCCGATTGCCCCAGCCCGTCTGAATGAAGGACACCACCGCCGCGACCTGCGCGTCGTTCAGCAGGTCCGCATACGGCGCCATGCTCAACGCCGAGGGAATCGCGTGCGTCGCGGGTTGCGCGCCGCCGGAGAGCACGATGTGGATCGCCGACGTGCCATCCTTCGTTTGCAGCACCGGGTTGCCCGCCAGCGGCGGGAAAGCGCGTCCGTAGCCGGTGCCGTTCGACCGGTGGCATCCGGCGCAACGGTCCAGGTACAGACGTTCGCCCGCGCCCTCCGGCCTGCCCGCGAGCAAGCGCACGGCGACCGTATCGTCATATGCGTAGGCCGGAGCCTCAGTGTCGTGCGGTGCGAGCGAGCGCAGGTATTTCGCGATCGCGCGCAGATCCGCATCCGACAGGTATTGCATTGAATCGACGACAACGTCGTTCATCGCGCCGAAGGACGCGGCGTGTTCGTTGCGCCCCGTGCGCAGGAAGTCGACGATGGCGTCGTCGGACCATCCGGCCAGCCCGCTGCCGGATTCGTTGCGCAGCGACGGCGCCGTCCAGCCGTCGATCGCGCCGCCGCCGGACAGGAAGAGATGGCTGGCGTCGTCGGTCAGGGCTTTTTCCTGCATCGTCGCCGCGCGCGGCGTGTGGCAACTGCCGCAATGTCCGAGCCCCTCGACAAGATACGCGCCGCGCGCGGTCTGGACGTCCATGCCCGCGGGAGGTGTGAACGCAACCGGGGCGGGCCCGAGCACCTTGCCCCAGATCGCCAGCGGCCAGCGCATCGACAGGGGCCAGCGGATGCCGTTCTTGCGATTCGCCTGCGCGGACGCCGGCACCGCCTGCATGAAATACGCATACAACGCGTGCATGTCGTCGTCGTTCAGACGCGAATACGACGGATAGGGCATCGCCGGATACACCGAGTAGCCGGTGCGCGTCACGCCCGTACGCATCAGTTTCGCGAAATCGTCGTAGGTCCACGCGCCGATCCCGTGCGTCCTGTCCGGCGTGATGTTCGTCGAGTAGATCGTGCCGATCGGCGAGGCGAGCGATAGCCCCCCCGCGTACGCCACGCCGTGCTTCGCGGTGTGACAGGCGATGCAGTCGCCGGCGCGCGCCAGATAGGCGCCCCGCAGCAGTTGCTGCCGGTCGCTCGACGCCTCCGCGACCGTGTCCGCACCCGCGTCGAGCGCGGCATCGGCCGGCGGCACCGGGATGGCGGGCAAGGGCGCGGCCGCGACGTTGTTCAGGTGTGTCACGGGGGCGGCAGGCGGCGCGGGCACGGTCAGCGACGGGTCCGCCAGCGCGACGGCGCCGAGCGTGAATGTCGCGGCGGCAGCGGTGACGACGCCGGCCGTCAGCCGGCGGGACCGGGATTTTTTCATCGTGGATGGCATGGAATCAGGCATCGACCAGCGGCCCCGGGTTTTTCAGATACTGTTCGCGAATCGCTTTCGCCGACCAATACGCGAGCGCCGCCGCGGCGCCCGTGGGGTTGTAACCGATCCCCTGCGGAAAGACGCCCGATCCCACCGCGAAAACGTTGTGGACATCCCAGCTTTGCAGATAGCGGTTCAGCACGCTGGTGTGCGGATCCTGCCCCATCGCCACGCCACCCGCCCAGTGCGTGGTCTGGTAGTTCCGCAGGTCCAGGTGGTCGCCCGGCTTTTTCACGCTCACGTCGACCGTCTTCGGATTCATCGCATGCGCGATTTTTTCCACCTG
>JBPBQT010000352.1:0-1956 GCA_050955065.1 Janthinobacterium lividum
CCCCATCGTCAAGGGCTTCATGGTCGGACGCACGCTGTGGGCCGACGCCAGCCTTGCGTGGCTGAAGGGTGACATCGACGACGCGACGCTGGTCGACGCGGTCGCGGACAATTTCGCCCTGCTCGTTGATGCGTGGCGCGCGAGTCGCACGCCAGAGGGAACGCGCGGGGGCGGGACGGATGACGCGTTCCGGCACGCGAGCGCCGTGTCGGTGCTCGAAACAACCGGCGCCGCCCGGGAGGCGAAATGAACGGTACGGTACGACTCACGACCGCCCAGGCCATAGTGCGATATCTCGCGGCGCTCCGCGTCGAGGTTGCAGAGGGTGCGACGGCTCCCTATTGCGGCGGGGTGTGGGCGATTTTCGGTCACGGCAATGTCGCCGGCATCGGCGAAGCGCTGTTCGCGCAACGAAAGGAACTCCCCACCTATCGCGCGCACAACGAACAGGGCATGGCACTGGCCGCGGCCGCGTATGCGAAAGCGAATTTCAGGCGCCGGATCATGGCCGTGAGCACGAGCATCGGGCCCGGTTCGACCAATCTCGTCACGGCGGCTGCCATGGCGCATGTGAACCGCTTGCCGATGCTGCTATTGCCCGGCGACACTTTCGCGACGCGTGCGTCGGATCCGGTACTGCAGCAGGTCGAGGTTTTCGAACAGGGCGATGTTACCGCGAACGACTGTCTTCGCCCGGTTTCGCGATATTTCGATCGGATCAGCCGGCCTGAACAGATTCTCACCGCGCTGCCTCGTGCGGTGCAGGTCATGAGCGACCCGGCCGCGTGCGGACCCGTCACGCTCGCGTTGCCGCAAGACGTGCAAGCGATGGCATTCGACTACCCCGAAGATTTTTTTGAGCCGGAACTTGTCCGTTTCCGCCGGCCTCCGCCGGACGCCCGAGAGCTGGCTCGTGCCGCAGACGCATTGCTTTCGGCGCGTCGTCCGTTGATCGTGGCCGGCGGCGGCGTCCTGTACAGCCATGCGTGGGACGAACTGCGCATGTTTGCCGAGAGGCATGGTGTCCCGGTCGCGGAGTCGCATGGTGGCAAGAGTGCGATGAATTGGGACCATCCATTGAATCTCGGCGGCATTGGTGTCGATGGCGGTCCGGCGGCGAACGAGATCGCCCGGGACGCGGATCTCGTGCTGGCGGTTGGAACGCGACTTCAAGATTTCACCACGGGATCGCACGCGCTCTTCGGACAGGCTCGGCTGTTGAGCCTGAACGTGCAACGATTCGACGCCGGAAAATGGCGAGGACAATCGTTGATCGCGGACGCTCGCCTCGGGCTGCAGCAATTATCGACGGCGGTGGGGGGCTGGCGCGCGGAAGCGGCATGGACCGCTCGGGCGGAAAACCTCGCTGCGGCATGGCGGATGCGAGTCGCGGAGCTGACCACCCATGTGCCGAAGGAAACGCTTCCGTACGATGCCGAGGTGATCGGCGCGGTCCGCGACTCGCACGAGGCATCTCCGGCGCGCGATATCGTTGTATGCGCCGCGGGAACGCTGCCCGCCGAACTGCACAAACTGTGGTGTTCGAGCCGGGCTGGCGGATATCACGTGGACTATGGCTATTCCTGCATGGGTTATGAAATTGCGGGCGGCGTGGGCGTGAAGATGGCCAGGCCGGACGCCGAGGTGATCGTCATGGTGGGCGATGGCTCATACATGATGCTCAACTCGGAGTTGGCGACGTCGAAGCTGCTGGGTCTCAAGCTGATCGTCGTCGTCCTCGATAACCGCGGCTACGGATGCATCGATCGACTCCAGATCAAGTCGGGCGGCGTCAGTTTCAACAACATGCTCGACAACTGCGTGGCGGAGGGTGGGGAAAGCTCGACGATCGATCTGGCCATGCACGCCCGCAGCATGGGCGTAAACGCCGTGCACGTCAAAGACGTGAACGAACTGAAAACGGCGATGCGCTCGGCACGGGCCGCCGGAACGACG
>JBPBQT010000353.1:0-1934 GCA_050955065.1 Janthinobacterium lividum
CACCCTGGTTGCGTGGCCGGGTCTCGTCGACCCAGACGTGAACATCGATGCCCTTGTCGTGCGCCATGTAGATCGGTGCCAGCGCCGTTCCCCAATCGACGGTCGCGATCCAGCCGGCGTTGCAGTGGGTCAGCAGGTTGACGGTACCGGCGTCGCCCCGGGCGCGCTTGGCGTCGGCAATGCGCTCGATCAGCTCGAGGCCGTGCCGACCGATCGCCTCGTTCTGCGCCACGTCCTCGTCGCAGATGAGTGCGGCCTCCTCGTAGGCGACGCGCACGCGCTCGGACGGCAGCGTGTTGCGAAGCCGCGTGAGCATGCGCTCGATCGCCCAGCGCAGATTGATCGCGGTCGGGCGTGTCGCGGCCAGACGGGCGGCATCCCGTTCCATCGCGTCGGTGCCGCTGTCGGCACGAAGCGCAAGCGCCAGACCGTAGGCGGCGACTGCACCGATCAGCGGCGCGCCGCGTACCTGCATGCTCACGATCGCGTCCGCAACCTGGTCGCAATCGGTGAGGCGCAGGATGTCGAGCGACCAGGGCAACCTCGTCTGGTCGAAGATGCGCACCGAGAATCCATCATCTGGGTCGATCCAGACGCTGCGGTACGCGGTGCCGTTGATCTTCATACGCAGACGAGCTCCGAACAGGGCCGGCACGCATTCGAACGCATCGACCGCCAGCTGTCGCTCCGTAGCATCCTTCCAAGTGATCGGGCACCTCCCGTACACCGGTCCTGTCGTCCCGTGAAACATCCTGCCGGGCGCGAACATGTTCAGGATCGCTATCCGAGCGACGCATATACGGACGATCACGTATCACCGGAACTTTGGCGTAATGGTTGCTTTTGATTGACAGAACTGCAGGGGTCTAGGAAGAGCGTGTCTGACCGTGTGTGGCCGATTCGCGATTCGCACTGTCAAGCCCGCGCAAACAGGCAACGCCACGAGCTGGTGAAGCATCGATGACACGAGCAGGACAAGGGTCGACGACCATCCGCCGTGTCGCTTATGCGTCAGGCACAGTGTCCCACGCTTGCTCCGGTTTCGCGATCCTTCCGACCGTATCGCGCATCTCCGTCATTTCCACTTTTCGATCGAACAAGGAATCCTGAGCATGAGCAGCGAAGACACGACGGACGGTCGGCGCACCCGCGCCATGGCGATAAGGGCTGGTGGCCGTCGTACCGCCGGCAGCAGCGCACGTGGCACCACGGCACGCACGACACGCGCTGCCGCCAAGCCGGCGGCGCGGACGACCGCGGCGAAGAAGCCGGGCCCGAAGCCCAAGGCTGCCGCCGCGAAGGCGCCACGGACGACGAAGGCGTCGACGACCCGAGCCAAGACCACGCGTACGGCGGCACCTCGTACCAAGGCAGCGGCAACCAAGGCGGCACCGAAGAAGACGACACGCGCAAAGGCGGCTGCGCCGGCCAAGCGCACGGCTGCCACGCGCAGCACCAGCCGCCCCACGACTGCCCGCGCGGCCTCGACCCGCAAGACGACGACACGCACCGCCGCCGCCCGGACCGGCACGACGCGCGCCAAGGCCACCACCACCACCGCACGCAAGACACCGACGCGGACGGCAAAGCCCGCCGCGACATCGTCGCGCACGACCAAGGCAGCCCCCGCCCGCGCGCCGAAGCGTGCGGCGTCCCCCACGACTCGCAAGCCCGCCGCGAAGACCAGCACGTCGCGTACCGCACGTAGCGCGACGCCACGCGCATCCGCGGCGAAGACCGCGACCGCCAAGCGCACGACGCGTACGCCGCGTGCCGAGACGCCGACGGCGCGCAAGACCGCGCCGGCTGCCAAGACCAGCGCGAGCAAGCCGGCGGCGACGCGAAGCGAGGCAGCGGTGAAGATGCGCCGCTCGCCGAATGTGGCAACGCGTCGTGCAGCGGCGGAGCAGCTTCGCGAATCATCGGCCGGAACG
>JBPBQT010000354.1:0-1865 GCA_050955065.1 Janthinobacterium lividum
ATCTGATCGCGCCCCAGTACCGTCTCGAAATAAAACGGCAGGGCGACGAAGGCGAGCCCTTGTGCGCAGAACGAGCAGAGCGCGGTGACGGTCGACAGCGCGAACATCGGCCGGCGGAACAGATCGACCGGCAGCATCGGCGCCGGATGGCCCGCCTCGCGACGGATCACGATGGCGATCAGCAGCGCGGCGCCGCCCAGCGCGCATGTGGGAATCATCCAGGGTGCGCGCTGCGCGGCTTCGACGAAGCCGAACACGAGCGCGGCGAAGGCCACGCCGTTGAGCAGCGCGGCGATGCTGTCGAAATGGTGGTCGCGTCGCGGGACGATCGGCAGGTTCGGGATCGCGAACGCGATCGCAGCCAGGCCGAAGGGAATGTTGACGGCGAACAGCCAGGGCCAGGGCGCGACCGAAAGGAGCAGCGAGGCGACGGTCGGTCCGGTCGCCGTCGATACACCCGCCACCAGCGCGTTCAGTCCGAGGCCGCGCCCCAGCCGGTGGGACGGGTACAGGAAACGGATCAGCGCGATGTTGACGCTCATCACGGCGCTGGCGCCCAATCCCTGAAGAACGCGCGCGATCGTCAGCGACAGCAGCGTGGGCGCCAGCGCGCATAGCAGGGAGGCGAGCACGAACAGGCTCAGGCCGCTGACGAAGACGCGCTTGTGTCCGAGCCGGTCGCCCAGCGCGGCGAACGGCAGGAGGGTCGCGACCATCGCCAGTTGATACGCGTTGATGATCCAGACCGAAGCGGCCGGCGTCGTATGCAGACTGACGGCGATCGCGGGCAGGGCAGTGTTGGCGATCGCGGTGTCCAGCGTGGCCAAGGCCAGCCCCATCATCAACGCGCCCATCGCCCTGCGATTCTCGGGCGGCAGACTCTTCGACGGCGGACCCTTCGGCGGGGCGCTTTCGCGTGGCGCAGGCGACGCGGGCAATGGCGTCGTCTTTACTGCATCGGGCATGAACGTCGGTCCGGTTGTGGACGCGGTTTGATGCCTTGTCCGATCCGACCTGGAAATGTCGGCCGTATGAGTCGAATGCGTTACCTGACCGCGTTGCTCGACCTCGTTATTTGACTACGCATGTATCTTGCCATGATTTTTATCGAGCGGCCACCGAATCGGTCGCGTGCGGGCGGAGGCGGTTACGGAGACGGTTGCGGTGGAATTTCGGCATGGCGATCATGAGGGCTGCGCGCTGCGCGTCATTCGCTCAATCAGGATCAGCCAAGGCCCCTTATGTCACTCACGTCGATCGTTTCGCCGAACATGTCCCGCACCCGGCAAGTCGCCAAGCGCGTCGTGCGCAGTACCGGGGGCATCGTCGTGGCGCAGAATCGCGCCGCCGCGGCCATCGGTGCCCGGGTGCTGCGCGACGGCGGCAGCGCCATCGATGCGGCGATCGCCACGTCGTTCGCGATCGGCGTGCTCGAACCGTGGATGAGCGGCATCGGCGGCATCGGCGGCATGGTCGTGCGGCTGCCGGACGGCACGACGACGGCGATCGATGCCGGGGCCGTGTCGCCGCAGGCGCTGCGGGTCGCGGATTTTCCAGTGGAGCCCGGCAGCGACGGCGATCTGTTCGGTTGGCCGAACGTGGTGGAGAACCGCAATACCACGGGGGCGAAGGCGATCTGCGCGCCGGCGTTGCTGGCCGGCCTGGCGCAGGCGCACGCACGGTTCGGCGTGCGGGACTGGGCCTCGCTGGTCATGCCCGCCGTGGATCTGGCGCAGGCCGGCGCGGTGGTGGACCATCACACCACGCTGCTGGTCGCAACGGAGATGCGGCGCCTGTCGCAGGACCCGGGTTGCCGGGCGTGGTTTCTCGAGAACGGGGCACCGCCGCTGGCCGCCGCGGCGGTG
>JBPBQT010000355.1:0-1815 GCA_050955065.1 Janthinobacterium lividum
ATCGGTCATGTTGTGGATCGCTTACTTCATGGGGCTGGTGATCTTTTATTCGTCGATCAACTGGATGCCGATCCTGCTGGGCGAGGCGGGCCTCACGCACCAGCGCGCGACATGGGTCTCGGCGTTGTTTCCGCTTGGTGGCGTGGGCGCGGTCGTGTCCGGGTTCCTGATGGACCGGTTCAATGCCAACAAGGTGATCGCCACCTGTTACATGTTGACGGCGTTGTGTGTGTTTGCGATAGGACAGACGATCGGCAACGTCGGTCTGCTGATGCTCGCGGTGTTCGCGGGAGGCGTGCTGATGAACACCGCGCAATCCTCGCTGCCGGCGCTGGCGGCGGCGTTCTACCCGACGCAGGGGCGGGCGACCGGGGTGGCCTGGATGATGGGGATCGGCCGTTTCGGCGGCATTGCCGGCTCGTTTCTGGTGGCCGAACTGTCGCGTCGGCACTTTACCTTCGCGGCGATATTCGCCGTGCTTGCCGTCGCCGCGCTGGTCTCGTGCGTGGCCCTTCTGGTCAAACACGGTACGCAACCGGGACAACCCGCGGGAGACGCGCGTCTGGAACCGCTGGCGCATTGACTTTCGACCTGCCGGGAGGCAGCACGAGTCGCCAGGGCCTGGATCACGGTGCGTCCACGAGGAGGGCATCGGGAGGCTGTCGCACGTGACGGAACTGCGTCGGCGACACGCCTGCCAGTCGTTTGAAAAAACGGGTGAAATAGGCCGCTTCGGCGAATCCGAGCAGATCGGCGATGCCGCTCACCGGCAACGCGGTGTAAATGAGATTTCTCTTCGCTTCGAGCAGCAGACGTTGATGCACGACATCCAGCGCACTGCGCTCCAGAAGGTGGCGACAGAGGGTGTTCAGATGCGCGGTGGTGATGCCGAGCTGGTCGCAATATCGCGTGATCGACCAATGCTCCCGGTAATGGACCTCCGCGAGACGGGCGAATGCGGCAAGGTGCAACTGACCCCGATCGGGGCGCTCGTTTCCGGCGTATTTCCGCAGCGCCTGGCGACTGAGCCACACGGCGAGCGCGCTCATCAACGATCTCAGCAGCAGGTCCCGGGCACCGGCGTCGCCTGCGTATTCGCGGTCGATGGCGTCGCATAGCGTATCGATATAAGGCCTGTCGGCTCCGACAGCGTAGCACCCAGCGCTGCGCAGCAGCGGGTGGTTCGCGCCCAATTCCGTCTCCAGCCATTCCAGCAGCGGTAGCGCGAGCGTCAGCACATAGCCTTCGACATTCTCGCTGAACCGGAACCCATGCACGCACATCGGCGGCACGAACAGCAGAGCGGGTGTTTCGACGACTTGGCTCAGCCCGTCGAAGTCGAGGCTCGCCGTCCCGCCGCGAACATACAGCAGTTGTGCGAGATCGACGTGGCGATGCTGATGGATTTCCCAAAAGTGCAACTGGCTGCGCGCCTTGATCGTTTCGCAGTGCATGAGATCCGGTGTCGGCCAGGCGAATTTTTCGCTGTACAGCTTGAATACCGGAATGTTCGGGGCGGTCGGATGCATGATTTTCGCGAAATGGCGACGCTCCCGTGCGAGATCGTCATTTCTTTTCAAAAATCCTATTTTAGTACGTTTAAATGTCTTTATCCGCTCCGCGAGTTCACGAAGAATACAACGTGAAACGTCTGTCGGGACGGCAGGCTTGACCGGCCGTGACGGACGCAAAAAATACAACGGAGGAGAACATGAAAACCAGGGTAGCCATCATCGGCGCCGGGCCGTCCGGATTGCTGCTCGGCCAGCTTCTGTTGAAAGCCGGCATCGACAACGTGATCGTCGAAAGGCAAAG
>JBPBQT010000356.1:0-1770 GCA_050955065.1 Janthinobacterium lividum
CGCGCATTTTCGGGCGGCGCAGGTGCGGCGTAGCGGTTCCGGGGCGGGCGCGCATCGCTCGGACGACTGGCTGGAGCGCGCGTTGGCCGCACGCGCCGCGGGCGGGTCGTCGGTTGCGGCGGGAGGATCGCCCGATGCGGCCAATCGGGCGGTAATGACAGCCGACACACGACGTTCCGGGGCACCGAGAGCCGAGACACTGCGCTCCGCGAGGGAGCGTCCCACGGTGCCGTCGTTTACAGGCCGGTTCAGCGAAGCCGCAGGCCGCGCGGCCGAGGCGGTGATCGCCAATGGTGGCGCGGGCGCCATGCGCCTTACGTTACCGGGCTTCGACACGCATTGCCGGCAAGTCATCCGCCATGCCGCCGCGCTGACCGAGCTCGCGGGCGGAATCACGATCCTGCGGCAACGGCTGCAACAGGCCGGACGCTGGAACGACGTGGTCATCATGACCACCACCGAATTCGGCCGTGCCGCCGCCGAGAATGCGCACGGCGGCACCGAGCATGGCGGCGCCGGCCCGCAATTCCTGCTGGGCGGGCGCGTGCAAGGCGGATTCCACGGCGTGCGTCCACGGCTCGACGCGCAGGGCGGCGCCGTCGCGCCCGGCGTCGACCACCGTCGCGTGCTGGCCGCGGTGCTTGCATCGTGGTGGGAGGTTGTCCCGGCGGCGGTGCTTGACGACGCGCCGGCCGCGCTGCCGGGACTTTTCCGGGTCTAGCGGCGCTGCGCCGCCCACCACGCGACCAGCAGATTGCGCACCGGCGTCAACGCGATGCGCTGGTGCAGCACCTGAAAGCCGGTGCTTTCGATTTCCGCGAGCAGCCGCAACGCCATGGCCGCTTGTGCCCGCAGCGGCGCCTGCGCACGCCGTTCGGACCGTGGGATCGCGTCGAGAGACGCACGCAGTTCGTCGCGTGCCCGGGCTGTCTGAAAGGCCATCAGCGCGGTGAACGCCGCGCCGTAGCGGCGGTTCAGAATATCCGCGGCCGTCACCCCGAACTGCTGCATCTCGCTGATCGGCAGATAGATCCGGCCATGCCGCGCGTCGGCGCCGACGTCCGCGATGATCGAAGCGAATGCCAACGCCATGCCCAGACGGTGTGCCCAGGACGGACGCGCGACGGGAAGCGCGGCGTTCGCGCCAGTGGTCGACGCGGCGGGCTCGGCCGCGGCGTCGGTCGTCTTGTCGAGCGACGCCGCGCGCGCGACCTGCTGCGTGAAATCTCCCGCCACCACCGACAGATACTTTTTCAGGCCGGGCAGGTCCAGGTAACGCGCCTGTCGCAGGTCCTGTTCGAAACCGTCGATCAGCGCGAGAAGCGGCGCGGGCGTTCTGCAAAGCGCCGGCAGGGTGTCGGCGAGCGCATGCGACACCGGGTGGGACGGCGTGCCCTGCGACAGGTTCAGCGTTTCGCGTCGCCACCAGTCCAGCTTGGTCTGCGCGATGCTCGGGTCGCTGCATTCCAGCACCGTGTCCGCAAGCTCGCGCCGGTACGCATACAACGCGGCGAGGGCGGGGCGCTGCGCGGGACGCGCCTGCTGGAGCGCGTAGTAGAGCGTCGAGCCGGGCGGCGCCGCTTTCTGCTGGCAGTAATCGAGGGATTTCACGCTGGCGAATCTGCGGACGGAAAGGAATAAGGGGATCGGGCTTGAAACATCGGGGAGGCGCGTGCCTGGAGGTGCGACAAAAGGCCCGCCGTCGGGGATTGTAGCATCCGTCATCTGCGCCGCTTTCGGGCGAGGCATACACAAGCTTTCCGGCTTCGG
>JBPBQT010000357.1:0-38430 GCA_050955065.1 Janthinobacterium lividum
GGCGCCGGCATCAGGAACTGTCCACCGAGGAGATCCGCTCGCGCGTCAAGCGTTCTTCCGTGGTGGTGGTGAATCCGGTGCATTATGCGGTCGGCTTGCGCTACGAAGCGGGCGTGACGCCGCTGCCAGTGGTGACCTTCAAGGATTTCGGCACCGCGGTGCCGCGCATTCGCCGCCTCGCGCGACGCTGCGGGGTGCCGGTGATCCGCTACCCGGCGCTGGCGCGCAGCCTGTACGCGCAGGCGACGGTCGACCGGCATATTCCCGGCGCCAGCATCGAAGCCGTGGCGCAGATCCTGTCGATGGCGCTGCGCGCCGCGGGGCGCGATGCGTCCGATGCGTCCGATGCGTCCGATGCGCCCATGACGCCCATGACGCCACAGGCAGCGAGCGCCGCATCCGACACGCCGGCGACGGGACACGCCGTGGACGCGGGCAGGCGCGATGGTCGGGCGTCAGGGAGGCGGCGATGAGCCGGATGCGTCGAATCGGCCGGGCCGGCCGGGGCGGGGGCGCCATGCTCGCCGGTTTGCTCATCTCCCTGGCGGTGCAGGCCGATGTCCGCGTCCCGGGCGCGCGGGCGCGCACCGTCGGTGCGGGCAACGCCGCCGCGGCCGGCGCCGTGAGCGCCAGTCCGTATCCGTGGGGCGCGGAGCCGTTCACCTATTTCGCGACGCGCACGCCGCTGGACATGCTGCTCAACGATTTCGGCGCGCAATACCAGGTGCCGGTGCGGATCGACCCGCGCGTGCGCGGGCTCGCCGACGGCCGGCTCGCCGCCGCCACGCCGACCGCCTTTCTCGACATCCTCGCCGCCGCCCACCGTCTGGACTGGTTTTACGCGAAGGGACGCCTGTATGTCAGCCGGCGCATGGACCGGGTGGCGCGTGCGATCGATCTCGCGGGTCGGCAGGCCGACGACGCGGAACGCATCCTGCAAGGCATGGGGGTCTTCAACGCCGCGTATGGCTTCGTGCCGATGCCGCGCGAGCACCGGGTGCTGGTGTCCGGACCGGCTGCGTACGTCGATCTGCTGGCCATGTCGCTGGCGTCGCTGCCGGGAGAGGGCGCGCCGCTGCGCTTCGGATTTTTCACGTTGCGGCACGCGCGGGTGTACGACCGGACCTATACGTTTCGCAGCAACACGGTCGTGGTTCCGGGGATCCAGCAGGTGGTCGGCAGCCTGCTTGGCGAGCCGGTGCGGGAGGCGCCCATCGGACAGGACCCCGCGGGCGCGGCGACGTCCTCGCGCCTGCGTCCGCCGGCGGCGGTGCACGCCAACGGCCGGGGGCCGCAGGGAGCGGGCTCGCTGCGGATCATGCCGCCCGACGCTTCGCCATACGAGGCGGCGGCGCAACAGGAGGCGCAATGGGCCGCGCGCGCGGCGACCGTCGCGGGACCCCCGGTCACCGTGGTCGCCGATCGCCGCCTCAATGCGTTGATCGTGCGCGGGCCGCAGGATGTCGTCGACGCGAGCCGGACGCTGATCGAGCGTCTCGACGTGCCCGTGCCGCTGATTCAGCTCGAGGCGGTGATCATCGATCTGAAGGACGACGCCAGGGACGAACTGGGGGTCGACCTGTCGGTGGCCACCGGCTTTCTCAGATTCGATACAGGCGTGAACGGCGCAGGCGGCACGACCGGCACGATCGGCGCGGGGTCGAATCGGCGGGACGCCGATGCGCCGATGCGCACGGTGCTGCCCGACTGGCGGCCCGTGATGGCACGCATTCGCGCGCTGGAACAGGACGGGCGGGCGAGCATCGTGTCGCGGCCGTCGATCGTCACGCAGAACAATACGGCCGCGCTGCTCGATCTGAACGAGAGCTTCTTCATCCGCAACAGGGGCCGGGATTTCGCCGACACGACGCAGGTCGACGTCGGCCTGATGATCAATATCGTGCCGGGCGTGGTCGACCCGGAAGCGGCGCTGCCGCGGGTCACGATGGATATCCAGATCGAGGACGGCGAGATCCTTGACGTTCGCGACGACGAGGTGCCGCGCACCAAACGCAACATCATCGCCACGCAGGCATCGGTTCGCAGTACCGAGAGCCTGTTGATCGCGGGCCATCACAAGCGACGGGAGAGGCGGTCGGAGCGCCGGGTGCCGGGGCTTTCCCGCGTGCCGTTGCTCGGCGCGCTGTTCCGCTCGAAACAGAGTGGCACCGAAAACGTCCGGCGATATTTTCTCATCACGCCGCGCGTGCTGTCGCTTGAACACGCCGACCTGCGGAACGTCGCGGGCGGCATGCGGATCACGCCCGATGTCGCCGGCATGGTCCGGGGGGCGCCCGGAGCAGGCGATACGGACGATACGGACGATACGGACCAAGGCATTCCCGCAACGGCCAACCCGGTCCGGGGAACGCCCGGCGTCGCGGATGCGCGCCAGCGGCCGTCCCTTCCGGCGGCCGAGGTCTACCGGGTGGAAAGGCCGGTCCTGCCCGGGAAAGACCCTGCCGTGCCGGAGCAAGCCTCATGAAAATTCCCTTTTTCCCACCGCCGCCGCCTTCACTGACGCCGCCGCGCTTGCCGCCGCCGCCCACCGGCGTACCGTTGCCGCCGGGCGCCGCGTCGGCAGCGCGGGGCGCCCGGCTGGCCGGCCCGCAGTCGCCGCTGCGTCGGCCGGCGCTGCTGAACCTGGTGCGCCTGATCCGCGCGACGCCGCAGATGCGGGATCATGCCCGCCTGCTTGCCGCCGCGCGGACGATCGCGCGGCAGCGGGGCGATCCGGCGCGCGCCGCCGCGGCGGAGTCGGGCGATCCCTTCGTCCAGTTCACGCTGCTCGCCCTCGCGGCGGGCGATGCCGACGGGGAGGGCGGCACGGGCGGCCGCCGGGGTCGGCAGGACTCCCACGACTCCCACGACTCCCAGGATGCGTGGGGCCAGGGCGCCGATGCGCTGTTCGAAGCGGCGCTGACCCGGCTCGACGCACAGGACCCGTCGTTGCGCACGCGCGTGCATGCGATGAATGCCGCACTGCAATCCCCCGACATGCTGACCGACGCCGCGCGTTGCGACGACGCGCTGGACGCCTATGTCGCGCTCGTCTTCCAGGGCGACACGCTGGCGGCGCTCTTCGAGATGCTGCTTGCGCGGTTCGGCGAACGCTTCGAGACGATGCGCGGCTGGCTGATGGCGACGCTGTCGGCGGAACTCCAGTCGGGCTGGCTGTCGCGCGAACCGGCGCAGATGGCCGCCGTCCGGCAGCGGTTGTACGATGCCCAGACGCTCGGGACGCTGGTCGTGAACGCGCGCGCGTTGCTGGCGCGGCTGCGGCGCGCCGGCCGCGATGCGCGTTGCACGGACGCGGCTGGGACGGTGCCGCAGGACGCGCTCGAACTGAGCGGGGAGATCGTGCGCCTGTGCGCGCGCGCCTGGCCCGGCGCGACGCGGTTCGCCGAGCTGGGCCGGCGTCACGGCGCGTTCGACCTGGCGGCGGGCCTGCTCTGGTATGCCGGTCTGCGGCAGATGCTGCAGGCGTTGCCGGTCGCGGTGTTCGCCGGCGCGGCGCCGCGTCAGCGGCTGCTGGACGACATCGAACAGCAGCACGACCGTCTCGCCCGGGAAGAGGACGAGCAGGCGCAGGAGAAGGACGACCGGGTGCGAAGCGCGGTCGTGTCCGGAACAGCGTCGGCCGCGTCGGCGCCGTCGCGCATGCGGGCGCGCCGATGAAGTCCGAGGCGCCGTTGACCGTTTTGCTGCTCGCCATCCTGGTGATGATGGTGTTGCCGCTGCCGACGCTGGTCGTCGATGCGATGATCGGCCTGAACCTGACGGTGGCCGTGCTGTTGATCGTCACCGTCCTGCACCTGCACTCGCCGCTGTCCCTGACGGCGTTTCCGGCGATCCTGCTGATGACCACGCTGTTCCGTCTGGCGCTGTCGATCTCGACGACCCGGCTGATCCTGCTCGACGGCGACGCCGGCATGATCGTCGAGACGTTCGGCCGTTTCGTCGTCGGCGGCAACGTGGTGGTGGGCATGATCGTCTTTCTGATTCTGACGATCGTCCAGTTCATCGTGGTGACGAAGGGGGCGGAACGCGTCGCCGAAGTGGGCGCGCGTTTCTCGCTCGATGCGCTGCCGGGCAAGCAGATGGCGATCGACGGCGACATGCGCGCCGGCCTGATCGACGGCGAGGAGGCGGGACGCCGCCGCGAGTCGCTGGGCCGGGAAAGCCAGTTCTACGGCGCGATGGACGGCGCGATGAAGTTCGTCAAGGGCGATGCGATCGCCGGCCTCGTCATCTGCATCGTCAACCTGCTGGGCGGTGTCGCGATCGGCGCGGGGCAGCGCGGACTGTCACTGGGCGAGGCGGGCGCCATCTACTCGATCCTGACGATCGGCGACGGACTCGTCTCGCAGATTCCGTCGCTGTTGATATCGATCGCCGCCGGCATCGTCGTCACCCGGGTGGCGGGCCCGGGCGGGGCGACCAGCACCGGTCAGGATATCGTGCGACAGCTCGCGGCCGACCCTCGCGCGTTGCAGATCGCCGGCGGTGGCGTCGCCCTGCTCGGCCTGACGCCGGGACTGCCGGGGCCGGTGTTCGCGCTGCTCGGCATCGCGCTCTTCGGACTGGCGTTCGCGGCGCGGCGGCGCAACGCCGCGCCCGCGGGCCGGCCCGGCGGACGGGAGCGTGGCGCCCGGAAGCACGGCGCGGGGACGGCCGAGGCCGACGATGGCGACGATATCGACGCGCCGTCCGACGGGCCGTTCACCCTGCCGCTGGTCTGCCGCTGCGGTGTGGAATTCGTCGCGCACCATGGCGCCACGGCGATCGAGGCCGCGCTTGAGCGAGTGCGCGGTGCGGTGCAGGCGGCCAGCGGGGTGCCGGTTCCCGCCATTGCGCTGCGGCGCGCGGCGGTGCTCGGGCCGTTCGCCTACCGCATCGAGCACGATGAGGTGCCGGTGGCGCATGGCAGCGCGGCGCCGGAGGAGGCGCTGGTCGTGAGCGATGCGCTGGCGCGGCTCGACGGATTGGGCATCGCGTACGAACGGGTGGCGATCGAAGGCTTGCCGCGCCCGGCGGCGCGCGTGCGCGAGACGGCCGCGCGCGGGCTCGCGCAACTCGGCGACGCCGTGTATCGCGGCCTCGATCTGCTCGCGCTGCATTTCGAATGCGCGCTGCGTTCCCGCATCGGGCAGTTGATCGGCATGCAGGAAACGCACGCGCTGTTCGCGCAACTGGAGCAACGCTATCCCGAGCTGGTGCAGGAGCTGCAACGCCTGTTGCCGGAACAGCGGGTCAGCGAGGTGCTGCAGCGCCTGGCGGCCGAGCAGGTGTCGATCCGCAACCTGCGCGCGATCGCCGAGGCCCTGGCGCAGTGGGCGCCGCGTGAAAAGGACGTGGTCGTGCTGACCGAATACGTGCGTCTGGCCCTGGGCGCGCAGATCAGCCACCAGTGGCTGGACGGCAACGGGGCGATTCCCTGCTATCTGCTGTCGATGGAGATCGAGGAGCTGATCCGCGGCGCGATCCGGCAGACCTCGGGCGGCAACTATCTGGCGCTCGATCCCGACACTTCCGGCGAGATCGTCGCGGCGGCGGCGGGGTGCCTGCGCGCCGAGCACGGCGACCTGCGCCCGGTGATCCTCGCGCCGATGGAAATCCGCCGGTATTTGCGCAAGGTGCTGGAAATCGAGTTTCCGCACGTGCCGGTGCTGGCCTATCAGGAGATCCCCGTGGATATCGAGGTCGACACGCTCGGCCGGATCGAACTGCCCGCCGCCGCGGGGTGGCGCAACCCGGCGAACCATCACGAAAGCGAAAGCGAAAGCGACAGCGACAGCGACAGCGACAGCAGAAACCCATATCAAAACGATGGCCCGCGCGCAAACGACGATACGTTCGCGGCGCAACGGGACGCAGGGTGACCAAGACGAGGAGAAGACAACATGTTCAGCATACTGGTGGTGGATGATCATCCGGTGATCGGCGAGGCATTGCGCCTGGTGCTGAAGGACAGCGACGTCATCGGCGAGGTCGGCGTGGCGATGACCGCGCGCGCGGCGCGGGAGCAGTTCCGGATCGGCAATTACGACCTGGTGGTGGTCGATCTCGATCTTCCCGATATGGCCGGCACGGATTTCATCCGCGTCCTGCGGATGATCCAGCCGGGCGTCAAGGTGCTGGTCTACACGTCCAAGCGCTACGAAATGTACGCGTGCCGGCTGAAATCGATGAACATCAGCGGCTTCCTGCGCAAGTCCGAGCAGGTCGACAAGGTGGCGTCGATCGTCGAGCTGGTCGCGCAGGGTTATGCGGTCATGCCGCGCGGCGGCGCCTCGTCGAGCGACAATCCGTTCGACCTGCTGTCGAACCGCGAATTGTCCGTGGCGATGCTGATCGCGAAAGGGCACAGCAACCGGGTGATCGCTCAGGAACTGTCGATCAGTCAGAAAACCGTGGCGGTGCACAAGATGAATCTGTTGCGCAAGCTCGGCGCCGAAAGCGCGATCGACGTCGCGCAACTCGCGCAGATGCATGGGCTGGAGTGAGGAATGAAGCGCGTGCGGCGCCGGCGCCGGCGCCGAAGTCGGGGCCGGCGCAGGGGGCAAGGCATGCAGCAGAATCCGGCGGCACCATGACCCTGCGCGTGGTACTGGCCGACGATCATCCGGCGCTGATCCTGGGCATGCGCACGGTGCTCGAGGCAGGCGGGAAGACGCACGTGACCGGGGAGGCGCATACGCCCGAGGCACTGCTCGACATGCTGCACCGCGTCGAATGCGATGTGCTCGTGATGGATTATTCGATGCCGGACGAAGAAGAGCGTGGCGGCCGGGACGGTCTATGCCTGCTGCGCACGGTGCGGGGCCGGTATCCGACGCTGCCGATCGTCGTCTTCACGATGCTGCGCGGCGCCGGCCTGGTGGATCTGATGATCGGGGCCGGCGCCAACGGCGTGCTGTGCAAGCGCGATCCGATCGAGCAATTGCCCGGCATGCTGGAGCTGGTGGCGGCGGGCCACACGCTCGTGCATCCCGCGCCCGCGCACTGCATGCGCGCCGGCCGGCCGGGCGCGCCGGAAGACGAACCGAGGCATTCGCCGCGACACCCTTCGCTGCGGTGGTTGTCGCCGCGTGAAATCGAAGTGATACGGCTGCTGGTCGCAGGCCGTTCGCTGCGCGAGGTCGCAGCCTGCCTGAACCGCAGCGCGAAAACGATCAGCCATCAGAAGCGCTCGGCGATGCACAAACTGGGGCTGCGCAACGATATCGACCTCGCGCGCTTCGCGATCGATGCCGGGCTGGCGGCCCGGTGACATGCGGCGGTCTCGCGCCGGCTGGATGGACGCGGCGGCTGTCCCGCCGGCCCGTGGCCTGGCGTGTCGGGAGCTTGGCGGGCGGCAGCGGGTGCCCCGTCTACGCGTGGAACGAACGGTTGGGAATGATGTTGCGGATCGCGTCGCGGATTTCCCGGGCGTTGGCGCCCTGTTCCTGCATCTGGCTGTTGCGCAGCTCCAGCAGTTGCGACTCGCGCGTGGCCCTGGCCTGTTCGCCCTGCTGTTCGAGTTCGCCCAGGCGCGCGACATAGCCGCCGGTCTGCGCGAAAACACCGGACAGGCCTTGCGACAGCGCGTTCACCGCCATCACGCGGCTATGCGTCAAATGCGAGAGCGTGGCCTTCGGCGTGATCTTCGCCGCGATGACGCCGGTCGTCTCGGTCGCTCCCGTTTTGGCGGCTGCGGCTGCCGTCGGGTTCGCGCCACCCAGTTCCTTCAGGGCCGTCGACGCGGATTTCCCGCGATTGAACAGGTGCTTGAACGACGTTGTCGACATCTTCAGCATCACCAGCCCGGCGCCGATCTGCACGGCGGCGCCGACGATCTGCAGGACGAAGGCGGTGGCCTGGGCCGAACGGGCTTTGGCGATGCCTTTCAGCGTGCGGTCGTAGATCGCCTGTTGCGAATGCAGCGCACTGTCGCGATAGCTCTTTTGCAGTTCCTTCGATACGTCGTGCAGCCGCAGCAGCGCGGCGAACGGGCTCGCTTCGGCGCGCTGCGCGAACGTGGCCGGGGAATGTGCGGGGTGTGTGGGATGTGCGGACGATACCGGCGTGGCTGGCGCGGGGAAGGGGGGCGGCGGCGCGGTCGGCGCGCGCAGGGATGGGACAGGCATGGTGCCTCCTGTGGAATGAACGCCCGGACGTCAGGCGTATTGAGAAAAGGGAATATTCCGGGACTCGTGCATCAGTTCGAGGTTGCGGCGTACGTCGCGGGTGAATTCCTGGCGCTGTCCGAACTGCAGATCGAGCGTCTGCAAGGCCCGCTCGAGCCGTTCCTTGAACATGGCCGACAGCGCGCGGATGGACGATTCGTCGAAGTGGGCGCGGCGTGCTTCGTTGCCGTGATAATTGCGATAGACGCCGCTGCCGGCCTCGCCGAGTTGCGCCGCCGTGCCGGCGACCTGCATCGTGGTCGAGAAGGTGCGCACGTGGCTCGTGGCCTGGGCGGCCGACCGGATGGTGCTGGCGATCGATCCGACCGCGACCAGCAGCTTGACGGCGAGCGACGTCCATTGCCCCGCTTCCCGGGCGGTTTGCTCGTCGGCGCCGCAGACGTCCTGGGCAAATGCCGCAAGGCCTGCGGCCAGGCTGATGTCCTGGCCGGTGCGGTGCTGGTGGATCCGGGCCACGATGTCCCAGGCGGTCAGGGCGACGTTGGCAACGGCCATGGTCATCAGGAAGGCGCCGGCGCCGCCGGTGACGACGGTCAGCAGGGCGCTCGCGATCAGCAGCAGGACGTCGCCGAGCAGCCCGAGCCAGAAGCTGGCGGACGCCGCGCTGTCCTGTCTGGCGATGGCCGCCGCCTGGCGTTCGGCCGCGGCGAGTTGCGACTTGATCAGGCCGCGGTTCATGCGCGCGGTGTCGTCGATCGACGCCAGCATGTCCTGGATCTGCGTATCGGACAGGCTGTTGATCGCCAGCATCAGGGTCGTGAAGTCGGCGTCGAGGTCTGCGGCGGCCGTCGCTCCGACGGCGCCAGGGCGACTTGCCGCGCGCAAGGGGGAGACGGCGTCGGGCCGCGGTGCATCGCGATGCGGCGGCGTCGACATCGGCGGCCTTGGCAGCGACATCGACATCGGCGGCGGCGGAACGGGGGCGAACCTGTTCAGCATGGAGGACGGCGGCGCCGTGACGCCCGGCATGCGCGGTCGTGCCACGACGCCGCGCATGCCGGCCAGCGGAACGTCGTGCCCGGAATAAAGCGTGCGCGTCGGGGTGTCGGCGCCGGGCAGGGGACCGGCGCCGGGCCGTCCGGAAATAAGGGAACGCATGTTCACTCCTTGGATAGGGCGGTCAGCACCGTGTCGAGCAGCATCTGCGCATGCTGCCGCAATGCATGTTGGCTGTCGTCGTGCATCGGCGCCGCGAGCAGGCGGCGCAGCGCGTCGGCGGCTTTGTCGGGCTTGCCCAATGCGATCAGGCATTGGGCGATATACAACTGGCACAGCAGATCCGTTGGCGAGAACGCGGCGCACAGGCAATAGGGACGCAGCGCCTCCTCATAGCGGTGCAGCCTTTGCAGGCAGGCGCCGCTCGCCATCAGGTAGCGCGGATTCAGCGGCTCGCCGAGCAACAGGCGGGTGAACAGGCCGAGCGCCTGCCGGTAATGCCCCTGCTTGAAAGCGCGAAAACCGCGGGCGTAGCGTATTTCGTCATCCTGACTGTCTGCGGCATCGTGCGGTCCCTCCGATGGCCGCTTTGTCGCTGTCCGCTTCGCCGAAGCGCGTTCTGGAGGTTTCGCGTGCGTCGTCATGCGAGCCGCATCCGGTGCCGCAGCCGCGCGCCCAGCGTCCGCCAGGACGATTCGCCGTCCGGCATCGGCGCCCGGGTCGGGTCGTCGCGGGGTATGCGTCGTGGCGGCGCCGGCCGCGGCATGCCCGTCCCCGCCGGCGCGCCGGCGGCGTGTTCGAGTTCCCGGCGGATGCGCTGGCTGAGCGCGACTTGTTCGAGCGCCTGCTCCCGCAGCGATATCAACCGGGCCTCCAGTTCGTCGAGCGCTTCGTCGTCCATGCGCCGCTCCTCAGATGCGGTTCACCGTGCTCAAACGCCCCTCGTGCCGCATGCGGATCATCCCCGACAATTCCCGCACCAATTGCGTGAGCTGCTGGTATTTGTCGTTGGCGACCGTGGAGAGTTTCTGCGCCTCGGTGGATTCCTCCGAGATCAGGTTGTTGATCTGCTCGATGAGTTTCTGCACGTCGCTGACCTGGGCGACCGAAAGGAGAATGTTGAAGTGTGCCGCCGCAGCCGCGAGGTCGATTTCAAGTGTCGGAAGCGTGCCGTTGGCCAGGGCGGCGGTTTTCGCGGCGTGCGCCTGGCGCCACGCATTTATTTCAGCATTCACCTCCGGCAGTTTCTTGGCAAATTTCCCCTCCACACTCACGCGCGCGGCCGGGCCGAACTGGCGTTCGAGTTCGTGGCGGATATTCATGAACGCCAGCAGATCCGATTTTTCCTTTTCCAGTCTGGCGAGGGTCGTATCGTCGGCGCTTTCCTGGTTTCGGCGCATGGCGTCGACGAGCGAGGTATTCATGGGCACGGTGATCATGACGGGTTTGCCGTCTTGCCTCACGAGATCGTCCCTGCTCACCTTGGCATCGGCCTCCTTGCCCAGGGCGAAATCGTCGAACACCTTCTTGAACGCCCGCAACGCGCGCAGATCCAGCGATTTCCGATCGAGTTCATCGAGGGCATCCCTGACGCCGACGCGCTCATCCTCGATGCGGGCAAGCAATGCCGCCAACACGAGCGTGTCGACCTTCGCGATCTCGGCCGTGGCGTCGTAGACGGACCATGCGGCGACGGCGCGCGGCGAATGATCGCGCGGTGAAACGGCCTGGACTGCTGTCATGGCGACTCTCCCGATAAACAAACGGTTAGATCTTGTTCAGGATCGTCAGCTTCGAATCGTGCCGCGTCTTGATCAGACCGCCGGCCGTCGAGACGATTTCCCGGCTTTTCTGCAGCGCGTCCTGCAGGAGCACCTGGGCTTGCTGGCTTTCGGTATTCGACAGACGGTCGGCCAGGTTCTTGCGGATGGCCTTGAGATCGTCCGTATTCTTGGGCGCGGCGTTTTCGCCCAGCGCTTCCAGCAGCGAGGTCAGTTTGACGCCGCCATGTTCGTCATAGTGGTGGTTCCTGGCGCCCGGCAGCTTGTCGACCTTTGCGCGCAGGGTATTTTTCAGTCCGACCGAAAATTCCAGGTACGTGCTCTCCAGTTGGGCGAACTTGTCGGTGCGAATGATGTCGTCGAGCTTCCTGCGCATCTCGCGGATCACCGAATTCTGCTCGATGATGTCCTTCGCGTCGTCGATACGGTCCCACAACATCGCGTCGGAATTTTCTATCTTGTGGACCATCACGTAAAGCAGCGCGGCGTCGAGGTGCAGCGGCGAACGGCTGTCGGGATAGCGCAGGGACGTGGCGTCGATCGTGGACATGGCGATACTCCTGGAAAGTTACAGACGTTGGATCAGGGTGCGATGCGCTTCATTCAAACCGGAAAGCAGCGTGGCGGCCGCCGTGGAGGCTTGCTGGAAGAGCGCCAGTTGGTGCTGGACCGTGAGCATGCGCTGCGACGCGAGGCTCGCGTCCCGGGTCAGGCGGTCCTGCAGATCCGCGTCGAGTTCGGCCAGCGGGCGGTGCTGCGCGTTCTCGAGCAGCTCGCGCAGCAGAGTGGGATCGTGCCGTATCCAACGCGGCGCCTGCTGTGCGAGCGCGGTTTCGATGGCCCGTTTCAGTTCGGGAGACAGCGTGGCGGAGGGCGTCCCGTCGTGGTTCCGGCGCGCGGTGCGTACCAGGGTCCGCAACGCACGCAATGCCCGGGTGTTGTCGATGTCGGCGGCGCTCAGGCCGAGCAGGTCGACGAGTTCGTGTTCCGCCACCGCGGTGCGTTGCCCGAAACGCGCGAGCACGCGCCGCGTCAGCGTGGCCGCGGCGGGGTCGGCTGCCCTGTCGGCCGGGCGTGGCGGCGTCGCCGCGCCAACGCGCGGGTTGCCGGGGGATGCAAGCATGGGCCCTCTCCTGGTTCGCAATGACCGTTCTGAGTGGGCGCAAGGGGGCGGGACGGTTGCCTTCCTGTTGTCCTAAATCGCGTGACGCGACGACCTGGTGGAACGGCAGGCAAACCAAAGGCGGGAACGAAGCGGGAACGAAGCGGGAACGAAGCGGCGCCGGCGCGACCGGCCGGACGCCGCGTCGGGAATTACAGATTTTCCGCCAGGAAGATCAGCGTGCGGCCATGGGCGAGTGCTGCGGCGCGCTGCTGGTAAGAGGCGCGCACGGATGCATTGAAACCGTGCTCGGCGCCGGCGTAGATATGGAACGTCGTATTCGGGTGGCCCTTGAATGCCGCCTCGACCTCGCTGACGGCGGTCAACGGAATGTGACTGTCCTTCTCGCCATAGTGGAACATCATCGGCGTCTTCACACGCGATGCCGCGTCGAGCTGGTTCTGGATGCCGCCGCCGTAATAGGCGACCGCCGCGTCCACGCCGGTATCGGCCGCCGCGAAATACGCGAGCAGACCGCCGAAGCAATAGCCGATGGTCGCCACCTTGCCCGTCACTTCGGGCATGGCCCGCAGCGCGCTGACCACCGCTCCGATATCGCTCACGAACGTGGGCAGCGGTTCGGCCTGCATCAGGGCGATGCCGCGGTCGCGGCCGGCTTCGTCATAACCGAGTTCGACATGCGGCTCGCTGCGCCAGAACAGGTCCGGGGCGATCACGACATAACCATCGGCCGCGTAGCTGTCGGCGACGCTCCGGATATGCGCGTTGACGCCGAATATCTCCTGCAACAGGACAATGGCCGGTCCCTTGCCGGCGACAGGCAGGGAAAGATAACCCTGAAACGTGCCGCCGTCCGCGGCCTTGATATCGATCCAGCGGGAATTAGCGCTCATGTGCATCTCCTGATTTTAACGTGGGGCCGTGCAATCCGGCGGATTTGAGCCGCGAGGCCGAAATCGGTCAGCGCCCAGTGTGCCATCTATTCTCCGGACTCGCGCATGCATGCCATGCGCGCAAACCGCTGTTTCAGCCCGCCCGGTACGCCGGTGCGATTTGAACGCAGAAGAAACGACAGGAAATCGAACAAAAATCACAATACGAAAGATATTCGAAGCGGAAACCATGGTGACGGGCTTTTTGTGAAGGTACACTCTGATCCGGTCGAAGCGGTTCTTTCGAAACCGTGGACGGGGCGCTGGCCTTGGACGTCCGACTCCCTTACGCTTAATTGCGGCGTGGCATTTGTTGAACCGGAAACCGGAGACGTTTTGATGAGGAACCTGTATTTTAAATTGCTGCCGATTGCTGCTGCGGCAATTGCCTGCGCCGCAGGATCGACGCTGGCATCGGCCGATGAAGTCGTCAAGATCGGTCATGTAGCACCGCTGACGGGCGGCATCGCCCATTTGGGCAAGGACAACGAGAACGGCGCCCGCCTCGCGATCGAGGAGATCAACAAGAAAGGCCTCGTGATCAACGGTCAGAAAGTCACGCTGGAACTCGATCCGCAGGACGATGCGGCCGACCCGCGACAGGCCACGCAGGTCGCGCAGAAGCTGGTCGACGACAAGGTCGTGGGGGTGGTCGGTCACCTGAACTCCGGTACGACCATTCCCGCATCGAAGATCTACAGCGACGCGGGCATCGTTCAGATCTCGCCGTCGGCGACCAATCCGACCTATACGCAGCAAGGCTTCAAGACGGCCTATCGCGTGGTGGCCACGGATGCGCAGCAGGGCCCGGCGCTGGCGACCTACGCATCGGCCACGCTGAAAGCCAAATCGGTGGCGATCGTCGACGACGCGTCGGCGTACGGCCAGGGTCTGGCCGACGAGTTCGAGAAGAAGGCGAAGGCGCTGGGCATCAAGGTGCTGTCGCATGACGCGACGAACGACAAGGCCGTGGACTTCCGCGCCATCCTGACGAAGATCAAGGCCGAACGTCCCGACGTGATCATGTACGGCGGCATGGACGCCACCGGCGGTCCGTTCGCGAAACAGGCGCGCCAGCTGGCCATCAAGTCGCGAATCCTCGCCGGCGACGGCGTCTGTACCGAGAAGCTGTCCGATCTGGCCGGCGACGCGACCGACAACGTGGTGTGCTCGCAGGCGGGCATGGCGCTGGAAAAGATGCCGGGCGGCGACGCTTTCTCGAAGCGGTATCAGGCACGCTTCGGTCAGCCGATCCAGATCTACGCACCTTTCACGTATGACGCGGTCTATATCATTGTCGATGCAATGAAGCGGGCAAATTCGACGGACAAGGCAAAGATCCTCGCTGCCATGCCTGCTACCGATTTCAAGGGCGTATTGGGTGAAACGCAGTTCGATGCCAAGGGCGATGTGAAAAAGCCGGTGATCTCGCTTTACGATTACAAGGGCGGCAAGAAGATGCTGCTGGATAGCGTCTCGATGTAAAGCAGCATGGCTGCCGGCCCCCTGTTCTCGACAGGCGATCGGCGGCAGAATGTGTCGAAAAGCATGTCGTGCGTGAGCGCGACATGCTTTTTTTATTCCGGCTTTCATGCCGCGTTGATTGGCGGGATATGAGCGGGTGCCATCAACGTTTCATGCAGCGCTGCACGGCATGAGCGCTGCGATGCCTGCAAGCGAACCGCGTGCTGCATGACATGCGGCGGGAAACATCGCCAGCGCACGTAAATTTTCAATAATGCTCTTTTTAATATAACTATTGAGTTTCGTTTCTTTTAACAAAAAAGAGAATTTTTGAAAATAAGAAGATTCTTATAATTTTGTAATCAAATGCAACCGAGCGTGTGCCGACAGGATGTCGGCGAGTACGCATATCTCTATTGTCATGCGAAGGCAGTGTAATGATTTCTGAAATATAATCATTGGAAAGGTATTCGTGTTAACCCGAAAGCCGATATAAGGTAATATGACGGCATGCACGAACCTCGGCTCGGCAGTACTCTGCCGGCCGTTTTCGACGCCCCCCGTATTAATAGGATATGAGAAAAGATGGCAGCGATTAAGGGAATTGAGAAGGATACGGCGAATGGCAATGGTGAATTTGCCGGCGATTTGATGGCATTGTTGGCACAGCAGGAATCGCTGGCGCGCCGGATCGAAGACGTACGTACTCGTGAACGTGAAAACGTGCTCCAGGAAGTGCGACAAAAAATCGCAGCTTTCGAGATTTCCCCGTCGGAGATCGGTTTTGGCGGACGTGGTCGTCCGGCGAAACGCGTGCGTGCGGCGGTCGCGCCGAAGTTCCGCGATCCGGATACCGGCAGCACGTGGTCGGGCCGTGGCAAACCGCCGCGCTGGATTGCCGGCAAGGACCGCACCAAGTTCGAAATCTGATGTCCGGCGGGCGCTGACGGCGACGCTGGCGCTCCCGTAACGGAAAAGCCCATTCGCTGTTGCCGTCGCGTATTGTCCGTCCCTTTTCGTATTGAAAACCGCATGTATCCTGACCGATGCATGCGGTTTTTCGTTTGTCGACATACTGTTCGGGCGGTGTGGTTTTTTTTCGAGCAGCGGTCGATGGGGAAGGGACGGGAAAATGATGGTGACGGAAACGCAGAGCGTCGCGCAACGCACGACGTGGATCAGTATCGCGACCAATCTTTTCCTGGTGGCGTTGCAGTTGTGCGTGGGTGTTCTTGCGCATTCGCAAGCGTTGATCGCCGATGGCATCCACTCGTTGAGCGACCTGGTGGCCGACGGTATCGTCCTGGTGGCAAACAAGCGCGGCGGCGCGCTGCCGGACGAAGACCACAACTACGGTCACAGCCGTTATGAAACCGTGGCTTCCTTCTTTCTCGGCGCCTTGCTGGTGGCGGTGGGGGCGGGCATGCTGTGGCGTGCCGGCATACGGTTGACGGACCTTCACCACGCGCCCGACGTTCATGTCGGCGCGCTGTTCGTCGCGGCGTTGGCGATCATCGCGAAAGAGTCGCTGTTCCGCTACATGCTGCGCGAAGCCGAGCGCGTTCGTTCCACCCTGTTGATCGCCAACGCCTGGCATGCGCGCTCGGACGCCGCGTCCTCGTTGGTGGTGGCGCTGGGCATCGTGGGCAGCCTGTCGGGCTACAAGGTACTCGACCCGGTGGCCGCGTCGATCGTCGGATTCATGGTGGCGCGAATGGGCTGGGGCTTCGCCTGGAACGCCCTGCAGGACCTGTCCGATCGGGCATTCGACATGGCGGCGGCCGACGAGATGCGCGACACCCTGCAGGCCACGCCCGGCGTGCGCGAGGTACATGCGTTTCGGACCCGCAAGATGGGAGACCACGCGCTGGTCGACGCCCATCTGCGGGTCGATCCCCGCATCAGTGTTTCGGAGGGGCATTACATCGCCGAGTCGGCGCGTGCACGGTTACGGCACGATCCGCGCGTGCTGGATGCCATGATCCATATCGATCCGGAAGACGACGACCTGGTGCAGGTGACCCATTTCGGTTTGCCGATGCGTCCCGAGTTGCTGGCGCGCACGCGTGCGCTGTTCACGCCATTGGGGATTCCCGTCGAGGCGATCGACCTGCATTACCTGGAGGGCGGAATCGATCTCGACGTGTTCGTCGTGAGTCGGCTGACGGAACCCGCCGGACGGTCCATACCCGTGCCGGACGGGGTGGCCGGCATGGCGTCGCCCGAATGGGCGGCGCTTGACCTGGAGCGGCTGGCCGTCACGCTCGGGGTACGGCGCTTGAAGATCTTCTTCGCACTGACCGTCGCCGCAGGGCGCTAGGCCGGCCGCGCGGGCGGCGTGCCGGCGCAGCCGAGGGCGGACGCCTTACGCGCGACCGTAGGTATCGTCGAAGCGGACGATGTCGTCCTCGCCCAGATAGGAGCCGGATTGCACCTCGATCATCTCGAGCGGTGTCTTGCCCGGGTTCGCCAGACGGTGCGTCGTGCCCAGCGGGATGTAGGTGGACTGGTTTTCCGAAAGCAGCAGGACCTTGTCGCCGCACGTCACTTCGGCAGTGCCCGTCACGACGATCCAGTGCTCGGCGCGATGGTAATGCATCTGCAGCGACAATTTCGCGCCCGGGTTGACGACGATACGCTTGACCTGGAACCGGGATCCCATATCGATCGAATCGTAGTATCCCCAGGGGCGGTGCACCTTGCGATGGTTCTGGGCTTCCGGATCGCCATTGGCCTTGAGACGATTGACGATCGCCTTCACGTGCTGGACCTGCGATTTGTCCGCGACGAGGATCGCGTCCGGCGTCTCGACGACGATCGTGTCGGTCAGGCCGACGCAGGCGATCAGTCGGCCATCCGAATGCGCGAACGAGGTGTGGGTACCTTCGAACATCACGCGGCCGCGGCTCACGTTGCCGTCCTCGTCCTTTTCCGAAACGTCCCACACCGCATCCCATGAGCCGACATCGGACCAACCGGCATCCAGGGGGACCACGACGGCGCCGATCGGACCCTGTGCGCCGAGTTTTTCCATGACGGCGTAATCGATCGAATCCGACGGCGAGGCGGCGAACAGCGTCTTGTCCAGACGATAGAAATCGCCGTCGTCCTTGCCGGTTTCGAATGCCTGGGTCACGGTCGAGGACATTTCCGGGTTGTGCGTGCGGATGGCGCTCAGCCACACCGAGGCGCGAACGACGAAAATACCGCTGTTCCACGAGTACTCACCCGAAGCGAGATATTGCTCGGCGAGTTCCTTGTGTGGTTTCTCGACAAAACTGTCGAGCGCATAGCCACCCTGGTCGCCCAGCGACGCGCCTGCCTTGATATAGCCGTATCCCGTTTCCGGACGATTCGGAACGATGCCGAGCGCAACGATGCTGCCGTTTTGCGCATACCGCGCGGCATGGGCGACGGCCTTTTCAAAGGCGGCCTTGTCGTTCACGGCATGGTCCGCCGGCATGACCACCAGCACCGGATCCTGTCCGTGCGTCATGGCGGCCAGTGCGGCGACCGTCAGCGCCGGCGCGGTGTTGCGGCCTACCGGTTCGAGAATGATGCGACCCGGGCGACGTTGCGCACGCAGTTGCTCGGCGGTCAGGAACCGATGGTCCTCGCCGCAGACGATGATCGTCTCGGGCACGACACGCAGGGTGTCGGCCAGCCCGTCGAGACGGCCCAGCGTGGACTCGAGCAACGACGCGTCGCCCAGCAGGCCGATCAACTGCTTCGGGAAATGCTCGCGCGACAGCGGCCACAGACGCGTGCCCGAGCCTCCGGCGAGGATGACGGGTTGAATCGTGAGCGCGGTGGACGTCACCGGAACATCGGTCGCGACAGCGGCGGGGGCGAAAGTTGAGTTCATGGGTCAGGTAGTTAGAACAGGCTGGGCGAAGCGCTGGCAGCTCCGCCAATTTTGCCATGCTAGCAGAAGGATTCCGTACGCTGCAGCGCAGATACAACTTCTCACTGTTTATGGGTGGTGGCGAACAAAAAAAAATGGGAATCTGGGAGATTATCTCGTTGCCGGATACGCATCGATACAAGTGAACGCTTGAGTGCACTACGATTCGTCACTAGAATGCGGTAACAAATCCTGTGGGGCTTTGGCGCAACGGGCTGTAAAAGCTTGATAAATCAGTATTAGTAGGTCGAAGTCACTATTAAGGTCGGCGGACGGTTTCCCAGGAAATTATGTTTCGGGAAAAGTTGTCTGGCCTTTATTTGCTGAGGTGTTTTGTGAACACAATGAAAACGGTGGTGGTGCTTGCGGCCGCTGCGGCGTTCATACTGCCGTCGGTCTCGTTCGCCCGGGTCGCGGCAGCCGGCGCGGGCGGCGGTGTCGCAGCAGGCGCTGCAGCGGGTGCCGGTGGCTTCGGCATTGGCGCAGGTGTAGTGGGTGTAGCGGCCGTTGCCGCCGATGCCGGCGTCGGCTTGAGTTCTGGTAGCCATTCCAGTTCCAAGACGACCGGCTCGTCCAGTGCGACCGGTACCACGGGTACCACCGCCGGTTAAGGCGCTCGTTTTATCAGGCAAAGGGCTCTCGCAGCAATAGGGAGCCCTTCTTTTGTCGGAATCTGCGCGATGTCGGATCGTCGCTGAATCAGTCCGGCCCGTACGGTTAAATCCATCCATGCTGATTCCCCGACTACTTTTCATTGCCCCCTGCCTTCTGACCGCCTGTTCGGCGCCGATGTATGCCGTCGGCGATTACGTGCATTTCAAAAGGCAAACGACACAGGCGGCTGTTGCTAAGGCACCACTCGATCCGGCATTCCAATACTTATTGGTCACAGTCAGCGGAAAATCGTTCCTCATGGCGCGCGGCGCGGTGGAAACTGCTCCTAACGGCCCGGTGGAGCTATGGTACACGGGTAACCGTGAAGTGATCCGGATGCAGAACGGGCGGATCATCGCCGCATCGGGCACGCCGGTCGAATGGTCGGATGTACGCTTGTCCGCGCAGCCGGCGTGGAGCGGTATTGCCGGCCCTACACATATCGAACGCCGTCGCGATGTCATGCCGGGCTATCGTTTCGGTCTGGAAGACGTGCTGACCGTGGCGTCCATTGCCCCGCCGTCGCACAGCGCTTTCTATGGCCGGTTGCCTGGTGACCTGCACTGGTTCAAGGAAATATCAGTCGGTCCGTATGCGTTGCCGGCATCGCGCTATGCGGTGCGTTTTGATGGCAATCACACTGAAGTCATGTACGGTGAGCAATGTCTGTCGGAAAGCCTGTGCTTTTCGTGGCAGCGCTGGCCCAATCGAACATAAAAAGGCGCGGTCGATGCAAAAGCGGGGGGGGCGTGGTCAAGGTGCGAGTTACGTATTTTCGTGTTTGCTGCTCTGCGGCATTCCTGTCGAGGCATGGTCGCAGATTTCTGCCACGGTCGAGCAGTCCACTTCCCTGGGCGACTGGCTCGTCGACCATCACGTCGAGCAAGCGTCGAATGCGGCGAAAGAGCCGCTGTATTCGCACGCCTTGATGTGGTCGCGTCCGCTGGATCGGTCTCTCCAGGAAGCACGCTGGCGGTCCTTGTTGACCCAGATACGTTATCGGCCGATGCAGTCCACGATCACGATGGCGAGCCGGGAAGGCCTGTATCAGCTGATCGCGTCGCGGCAGCCCACCGGGCGCTTGCCGGTCAAGAGCGGCGACGGCGCCTGGCTGCAGGCGAATCCGCCGCTCGACCCGGTGCTTGCCGCCGGCGACACGGTGCGCGTTCCCGCGCGGCCGAAAACCGTCACGCTCATCCAGGAAGACGGCCAGTTGTGCCGGGTGCCGTATCGGCCCGACGCCGAGGCCGCCTATTATATAAATGCCTGCGGTCCGGCCATCAAGGCGGACGTGGCATGGGTCGCACAACCCGACGGCACCGTGGACAGATTCAAGATCGCCGCATGGAACCGTCAGGCGCAGACCGCAATCGCACCCGGTGCCTGGATCTGGGCACCGGACCGCCGCAGCGGCTGGTCGGAGAATGTGTCCGAGCGCATCGGCGAATTCTTCGCGACCCAGCCGCCGTCCGGACTGGAGTCGAATGACGCGGTAGCCAGCGCGCCGAACGCGCCCGCGTCCGCGCTGGCGGCCGCGGCGCCGCTTGCGCCACGTCACGCGCAGGATTTGGCGATTACAACCAACGACTGGGGCAACGAGGGCCTGCTGCAGACGCCGTCGGCGCGCATGGGCACGGCCGGCGAGGCGTCGATCAGCTTCACGAACGTGAACCCGTATACACGCGTCAACGTGATGCTGCATCCGCTCGACTGGTTCGAATTCGGTTTCCGCTATACCGATATCAGCAACCACGCGTATGGATCGACCGCGTTGAGCGGCAGCCAGTCCTACAAGGACAAGAGCATCGACGCGAAAGTGCGTCTGGTGCAGGAGTCGGCGTACGTGCCGCAGCTCGCGCTGGGCATGATCGACATCGGCGGAACGGGCCTCTTCTCCGGCGAGTACCTGGTCGCGAGCAAGCGCACCGGCGGTTTCGACTGGTCGCTGGGCCTTGGCTGGGGGTATGTCGGCGGGCGCGGCGATATCGGCAACCCGCTGCAGCTTTTCAGCAACAAATTCCGGTACAGGCCGGAAGGAAGCGGCTCGGACGAGGCGGGCGGTGTCGGCAAGTCGTACTTCCGCGGGCCCATGTCGGTTTTCGGCGGGGTGCAGTACCAGATGCCGAACGCGCCGCTGGTGTTCAAGCTGGAATACGACGGCAACGATTACAAGCACGACCCGTTCGACTACGACGCGCATGCGAAACTGCCCGTCAATCTCGGCGTGGTCTACCGCTTCAACAAGAATCTGGATTTCAGCGCCGGCTTCGAGCGCGGCAACCGGGCGATGCTGGGCGTGACGCTGCATGGCGATCTGTCCCGCCTCGGAACGCAGAAGGTCAACGATCCGGCGCGTCTGCCGATCGACGTCCCGCGGCCGTCCCCGGAAGCGCCGCCGCCGGATTGGCGCAAGACCGTTGCCGACCTGCAGGCACAAACCCGCTGGACGGTACTGGATATCGGCCAACACGGCCACATCCTGACCGTATCGTTCGACAGCCCCGAGGCGTTTTACCGCAAGGACCTGCTCGATCGCGTCGCCACGGTACTGCACCGCGATGCGCCGGCCGACATCAACACCTTTCGGATCGTCACGGTGGTGCAGGGGCAGACGATGCGCGCCTATACCATCCTGCGCACGCCGTGGGTCGAGAGCAAGACGCAGGCGATCCCGACGACGGATCGCCAGCCGATGGTCATCATGGGCGCGCCGCCGTCGAACGCGCAGCTCAAGGCGGAGCCGAAGCTGTTCGACCAGCCATTCCAGCGTTTCTATTACTCGATCGGCCCCGGCTATTCGCAGACCCTGGGCGGACCCAACGGCTTCGTCCTGTACGCGGTGTCGGCGACCGCCAACATGGCACTGCGTCTGCGGCAGGACACGTGGATTGCGGGCGGCGTGAGCTATCGCCTGCTCGACAACTACAGCCACTTCACCTACACCGCGGACAGCAATCTGCCGCGGGTGCGGACATATCTGCGCGAATATATGACCACGTCGCGTTTCACCATTCCCTATCTGCAGGCGACACACGTCGGCAAGCTGGGCACCGACCAGTACTACAGCGTCTACGGCGGTCTGCTCGAGCCGATGTTCTCGGGCGTCGGCGCGGAATGGCTGTACCGGCCGTCGAACAGCCCGATCGCGGTGGGCGTCGACGTGAACCAGGTATGGCAGCGCGATTTCAACGAGGATTTCGGTTTGCGTCATTACCGTACCTTCACCGGCCATCTGACCGCTTATTGGGATACTGGCTGGAACAACTTTCTCGTCAAGCTGAGCGCCGGGCAGTATCTCGCAAAAGATCGTGGTGCCACCCTCGACATATCCAGACAGTTTCAGAATGGCGTGTCGATCGGCGCCTATGCGACCAAGACGAATATCTCGTCGGCGACGTTCGGCGAAGGGAGTTTCGACAAGGGTATTTATGTCCAGATCCCGTTTGATGCCATCATGGGCCGTTCGATCGGTGGACTGGCAAACCTTTCCTGGCAACCGCTCACGCGTGATGGCGGCGCGAAGCTCAATCGTCAGTTCCCGTTGTACGACCTGACCGACGAGCGCAGTCCGAAGAGTCTCTGGTATCAGCCGGGTGCGGACGCAAATGCGGATGCCGAAAAGCAATGATGGCAAGTTTTCTCCACTACGGCGAATGTGCTCGAATGCGCAGCGCAGTCACTGCCTTTCCGGCAGGAAAATTTCAACAGGAGGGCACTGAAAGATGCTCGGATTGACTGCGCGCCTGATCGACATACTCGTCATCGCCTTCAGCGGCCTGACAACGCACCTGCTTTGGAGCAACTTCGGCACGCGGCATGGAATGCTCTGGTCGCATACGGATATATTTCTGCTGATATTCAACTGCGCCGGTGTACTGCTGTTTTTCCCCACCTTCGGTATCTACCAGTCATGGCGAGGCAAACCCATCGGGGAACTGATGGGACGCGTCGTGTTCGCCTGGCTTTTGCAGCTCGTACTGGGCGTGGCGGTCGTTTTCGGCCTGGAAGGCACGCAGGATGTTTCGCGTGTCTGGATAGGGGCGTGGCTGCTGTCCGGGGCAGTTTTGCTGGTCCTGTCGAAATCGTTTTTTTATGGTGTCTTGCGCCGTATCCGCCGCGGTGGCCGGAATCAGCGTGCCGTTGTGATCGTCGGTTCGGGAGGATATTGCCGCGCGTTGTTGTCGCGGATCCGGACGGCGCCACAAGCGGGTTTTCGCGCGGTGTGCGTTCTGGAAGAGGATTCGATACGCGATGGGACAGGCAGCCACCCACCTCCCACCCAGATTTCCGGCGTTCCGGTGCTGTCCAATTTCGCGGATCTGGTACGGATGGTCCGGCAACGTCGCGTGCATGAAATCTGGCTGGCGTTGCCGTTGTCGGAAGAACGCAACATCATGCGCTACATGCGGGAGTTCCGAAACGATTTCGTCAACATCCGCTTCATTCCGGATGTGCGCAGTCTGAGTCTGTTCAATCACACCATTGTCGATCTGCTGGGACTACCCGCCATCAATCTCACGGCGACCGAGGTGCCGGACATCCAGGTTCTGCCGAAACTGATCTTCGATCGTGCGTTTGCGCTGGTGGTGATCCTGATGCTTTCACCCCTATTGCTTTCAATTGCTGCTGCGGTTAAGTTCTCGTCTTCGGGACCTGTGTTTTTCAAGCAACGTCGCAAGGGTATTGACGGTCGGGAGTTCGAGATATATAAGTTTCGCTCGATGAAGGTGCATGCCGAAGCGAGCGGTGTCATTACGCAGGCGCGCAAGGCCGATCCCCGGATCACGGCCGTCGGCGCTTTCCTGCGCCGCACGAGCCTGGACGAATTGCCGCAGTTCCTCAATGTGCTGCGGGGCGAAATGTCGGTTGTCGGCCCTCGTCCGCATGCCATCGCACACGATGATCTATATAAAGATCAAGTTGAGGGGTATATGTACCGTTATAGGATCAAGCCCGGCATTACGGGGTGGGCTCAGGTAAACGGTTTCCGTGGCGAAACGGATCGGGTCGAAAAGATGGAGGCTCGCGTCAAATTCGATCTGTACTATATCCAGCACTGGAGCTTCTGGTTCGACATGAGGATCGTCGTCATGACGGTTTTCAAAGGCTTCATCGGAAGCAACGCCTACTGATGTGCGGGTTTTCGGTGTCGGGGATGACAACTCTTGGCAACTGGCACGAAGCCCGTACCCGGCAAGCCGACATCGTCGGTCCGGCGTATGCACCGCTTACCACCACTAGCAATGAGATAGAACCGATATATGAAAATCACCATTATTGGCACTGGTTACGTAGGTCTTGTGACAGGCGCATGTCTCGCGGAGATAGGCAACGACGTTTTCTGCCTGGACGTGGACCCGCGCAAGATCAAGATCCTCAATGATGGTGGCGTGCCGATCCACGAGCCCGGCCTGAAGGAAATCATCGCGCGCAATCGCGAAGCGGGCCGGCTGCAATTTTCGACCGACGTGGCGGCCAGCGTGGCCCATGGCGACATTCAGTTCATCGCGGTGGGCACGCCCCCCGACGAGGACGGCTCCGCGGATCTGCAGTATGTGCTGGCGGCTGCGAAAAGCATCGGCATGCATATGCAGGGCTTCAAGGTGATCGTCGACAAGTCCACGGTGCCGGTGGGTACCGCCGCGCACGTCGCTGACGTCGTCAACGCAGCGCTGGCCGAACGGGGGCTGGACCATACTTTTTCCGTTGTTTCCAATCCCGAATTCCTGAAGGAAGGCGCGGCGGTAGACGACTTCATGCGACCGGACCGCATCGTCCTGGGCTGCGACGAAGATGAGGCCGGCGAGCAGGCGCAGGCGTTGATGCGCCGTCTATACGGCCCGTTCAATCGCAACCACGAGCGCACTCGCTACATGGACGTCCGCTCCGCGGAGTTTACGAAATACGCCGCGAACGCGATGCTGGCGACGCGGATTTCCTTCATGAACGAGATGGCAAATCTCGCCGACCGTGTGGGAGCAGACATAGAAGCCGTGCGGCGAGGTATAGGATCTGATCCTCGGATTGGTTATAGCTTCCTGTATGCCGGTACGGGTTATGGCGGCTCCTGTTTTCCGAAGGACGTGCAGGCGCTGATTCGGACCGCGGCCGACAATGGCCACGATCTGAAGATCCTGAACGCCGTGGAAGCGGTCAACGATGCACAGAAGAGCGTGCTGGTTGAAAAGATCACGAAGTTCTATGGCGAGGATCTGCAAGGCAAGGCATTCGCGGTCTGGGGGCTGGCATTCAAGCCGAACACGGACGATATGCGGGCCGCGCCCAGCCGGCCGTTGATCGCCGCACTGCTGAAACGGGGCGCGACCATCCAGGCCTACGATCCGGTGTCGCAGGAAGAGGCAAAACGTGTTTTCGCGATGGATTTGAAGGGCGAGGAAGAAGCGCTGCGTCGCCTGCAGTTCATGGAGACGCAGTACGAGGCGAGCGCCGATGCGGATGCGCTGATCATCGTGACCGAATGGAAGGAATTCAAAAGCCCTGATTTCGGCAAGCTGTTCAAGCAACTCAAGTCATCTGCGATTTTCGATGGACGCAATTTGTACGAGCCGGAAGGAATGGCGGCGGCGGGCTTTCATTACGAGGCCATCGGTCGGCCATTTGTGGCGCCCAGCCGGCCGTGATACCTGATGATGGGCCATGTTCAAAAATGTTGTGATCGTTTGCCATGCCAATATCTGTCGGAGTCCGATGGCCGAAGCATTGTTCCTGGCGGAAGCGAAGATCAAGGAAGCAGGCATAGTCGTGCATTCAGCCGGGCTTGCTGCGGTGAATGGCAATAAGGCGGACAAGGTGGTGAGCGAAATGCTGGCGCGACGTGGCATGGACCTGAGTGTCCATCGTTCGCGGCGGCTCACGGTCGACATGATCCGTGCGGCCCAACTGGTTCTGGTGATGGAACAACACCAGATCAGGGGTGTGGAGGCGATGGATTCATCGTCAAAGGGAAAGGTTCATCTGCTGGGAAAATGGGACGACGTGGAAATCGGCGATCCCTACCGGCAAGATGAGTCGGTTTATCGGGGCAGTGCGGAACTCGTCGAGCGTTCGGTCGCAAACTGGATTAAAAAAATATGTTAAGTCGTACGGTTTTATTTTCCCTGTTGGGTGCGTCAGTTCTCGCGGGATGCTCTTGGGTTCCGGGCAACGCCCTGGATACGTCCAACATGCAGCAGAGCAATGTCGTCACCACCGAGAACGACACCTACCTGGTCACGCGCATCACTCCGGAGACCATTCTCAGGCAGAACCTGGCGTTGCAGCAAACCAGGCAGACCCGGGATGCGAACATGAATGTGCCGATCGGCGATCCTGCGGCATTTCGTTACCACGTGCAGGCGCAGGACATTCTCGGCATCACGGTCTGGGATCATCCCGAGCTTTCCGGTACGGGTGGCACGGCGCTGGATTCGACGTTCGGAAGCCCGACGGGCGGTTCGTCGATGCCGCTTCCCTATTCGCAGACCAATAATGGCGGAACAGGTCCCTCCCAGAATGATCCGATTGGCTATACGGTCAGTCCGGAAGGAAACATATTCTTTCCTTATGCCGGAACGGTTCATATCGGTGGGGAATCCATCGATGGCGTCCGTATGCGGCTGACCCGAGCCTTGAGCCGATACATCGTGAATCCGCAGGTCACGGTACGGGTGCTGGCGTTCCGTAGTCAACAAGTGCAAGTGACGGGGGAATTGAAAACGCCGGGCGCCTTGTCGATTACCGATCGACCGATGACCTTGTCGGACGCGATCGCGCGAGCTGGCGGGGCGACGACGACCGGTGATCTGCAGCGGGTCCGCCTGATGCGCAAAGGTAAATTGTCGGTGATCGATACCTATGCGCTGCTCGATCACGGTGATGCCAGTCAGGATGTATTGCTGCAAGGCGGCGATATCGTGAATGTGCCGGACCAGGTCGACAGCCGGGTTTTCGTGCTGGGTGAAGTCCTCAAGCCCACCACGTTGTACATGAACAAAGGACGTCTGACGCTTGCGGATGCGCTGACCGGTGCGAGCGGGATCGACAATCTGGCGGCCAATGTTCGGGAAGTGTTCGTGTTTCGGGGAGCGAAGGAAAATCCGACGGAGCCGCAAATTTTCCAATTGGACATGACGCAACCGAGTTCGATGGTGCTGGCTTCGCAGTTCCAGATGGACAAGTTGGACGTCGTGTATGTCGGCACATCGAAGGGCGTACGTTTCAACCGTGCGCTGAACTTGATCACGCCTACTCTCTCGAATTTGTTCTACGCACGTCAGCTCACCCGGTAATAACAGGCCTATGACCCTGCCCTTCTACGAAGGGCGGGCGGTTTCCTTGATCGACTGGTAGAAAGAATTTGAATACCCCAGCTAATATACGCGCCCAAGCGGCCGCGGGCAGTGAAGACGATGGCCTGGTATTGGGTGAACTGATCCGGCTTCTTTTCGATAAGATTTGGTGGGTGCTTGGCATCGCGGCGATCGTGGTGCTGCTAGCGCTCGCGTACGTGACGATCGCGACGCCCATCTATTCTGCGAATGCCTTGGTTCAGGTCGAACAACCCGACTCGAACTCGTCACCCCTGGCATCCTCGACTGCGCTGAGTGCATTTTCGGGCGCCACACTACCCACAGCGTCAGAAATTGAAGTTATTCAAAGTCGCGATGTTCTTGGATCTGTCGTTAACAAGTACAAGATGGAATTTTCGGTCCGTCCCCAAATGTTTCCGATTTTGGGATCCATTGCCGCGCATTTCGCGCAGCCAGGACAATTGCAGCGCCCCTGGTTGGGAATGAACAGCTATGCCTGGGGTGGCGAAATTGCGGATATGTCGAACTTCGTGGTGCCGCAAGCCCTTGAAAGTCAGAAACTGACGCTGGTTGCGTCGGGCAACGACCGTTACGTGTTGCAGGATCCGGAGGGTCGTCATCTGATCGACGGCGTGGTTGGTCAGCCGGCGCAGAGCGGTGGTGTCCAGATCACGGTCAACCGTCTGGTCGCGAACGCAGGTACACGGTTCAACGTGGTGCGTTGGAACCAGCTTGATGCCATTGAAGGCTTTGCCGCGGGCGTTCGGGTTGCAGAGCAGGGCAAACAGACTGGAATTATTTCGATTTCGACGACGGGTACCGATCCTGCACGTACTGCTGAACTGACCAATGCGGTGGCTGATGCTTATGTCCTCCAGCATGTGGAAATGAAGCAGGAAGAAGCCAGTCGCATGCTGACCTTCCTGAACGGCGAATTGCCGCGCCTGAAAAATCAGCTTGAAAGTGCCGAAGCCCGTCTGAGTGCCTATCAACAGAAGTCTGGCAGTTTCCAGCCGTCGACGGAAGCCAGCATCTATCTGCAGGGCGCGATCGAATACGAGCGTCAACTGTCCACGCTGCGATTGCAGGAAACCGAGCTTCTGCAGAAGTTCACGCCCGATCATCCGCTGGTCAAGGCCATTCAGCGTCAGATCGCACAGGTATCGGCGTCGAAGGGATCGTTTGATACCCGTTTCCGTGGCATGCCGGTCAATGAAGCGAATGCATTGAGCCTGCAGCGTGATGCCAAGGTGTCGCAGGACGTCTACGAACTGCTATTGAACAAGGTGCAGGAACTTTCGCTGACACGTGCCGGCACACTGGGCAATGTGCGCATTCTCGACCGCGCGCTGCGTCCTGCCGACCCCGTCAAGCCGAAGAAAAGCTTGATCATGATCGCTTCGGTTTTCCTGGGATTGATTCTCGGATCGCTGTTTGTGTTCGCACGTCGTCAGTTGACGCTTGGCATCGAAGATCCGGATCTGATCGAGAACCGGTTGGGCCTGCCGATACTTGGCGCGATTTCGCTCAATCCGGCACAGGTACGCTGGGATAGCTCGTATCGTCGTGACCGGGATGGTCGTCGTGCCATTCTGGCGAAATCGTTCCCGAAAGATCCTTCGGTCGAGGCATTGCGCAGTTTCCGGACATCACTGCAGTTTGCGATCAGCGATGCGCGAAACAATATCCTGTCGATGTCGGGGCCTATCCCGGGAACGGGCAAGAGCTTTATTTCCGTCAATCTCGCTACGTTGCTGGCCGAAGCTGGAAAGCGCGTGTTGTTGATCGACGGTGACATGCGCCGCGGTCACCTCAACGAGTATTTTGGTGTGGCACGCTCGCCGGGCCTTTCGGAAATGCTGCAGCGCAACCTGTTGCCGGCGCAAGTCATTGCGCAAACCGATGTGCCCGGGTTGCATGCGATATGGACTGGTGCGATTCCGCAAAATCCTTCGGAGTTGCTTGAAGCGCCAGGGACCAGAGAATTGTTCGAGGGTCTGGGCCGCGAGTATGACATTGTGATCATCGATACGCCGCCTGTCCTGGCAGTGACCGATGCGACAATCATCAGCAGCATTGCTGGCAGTTCTTTCCTGGTATTGCGTTCGGGGATTCATTCCGAGCGTGAAATTTCGGAAGCCATCAAGAAGATTTCCCAATCGGGGACACGCATCGTCGGCGGCATCTTGAACGCGATGCCGATGCGGACCGCGAAGAACGGGAAACATAATGGTGGTGGCCACAATTATGTCTACAACTACGAATCGGAAAAGAATTAATTTCTCTGTCTTTGCCGATTAAGAAAGCACGGCATTGGTTCCACGATTAGTTTGGCCCACGTTGGCAAAAGCAGGCGGAAAATGGTAAATCGGCGGCAACGACATGTTCGAACCGGTATCGTGCTGAGGAAGTTGCAAGCAGTGTTTCATAGGGGTGGTTCAATCAAAGCCACCCGGAATAAAACTGATAGAAGATTTTTCTCGCCCTGGTTGGACAAGGCGCTTGCGACTGTTGTGAAAGCGCTCTTCGGCGGGCTAAATCACCTGCAACTGGACGGTTTGCAGGCCCATGCTTTCGACCCCATGTTGCTGGCGAAGAGCGTCATGGGTCTCAAATGCCGGCCGGCAGGTCGACTGCCGGCAAACGGCAATTACTGGTTTGCTCAACCATGACGCCCCAGATCGCACATTTTCCCACCGACGTCTCGATGCCAAGTGCGAAGGGATTCTGGTGGCCTGTCGTAGGGTTGATCGTTTTTACTGTGGCTCTGCTGCTGGGCCACCAGCTTTCGGCATTGCAGGTGGGATATCCGGCGCTCGCTTTCCTGATCGCCATTTATCTCTACATCAGGTTTCCGGTGCAGTTCATCGGTTATGTCTGGTGGATTTTTTTCCTGACGCCGGAAGTCCGTAGAGTGTCGGATTTCCTGCAGGGCGGTTTCACGGAAGTCAGCCTCATCATGACAGCGCCCCTGCTGGTGTCGGCGCCGTTGGCCGTCACCATGCTGCGTCGCGTCCGCTATCTGGGTACGCGACCCGGGCTGCCGCTGCTGTCGATTCTGCTGGCGCTTCTTTACGGATACGTTGTTGGCATCGTGGGTGCCGGTTTCGCCGCTGCAACGTTTGGTTTGTCTAACTGGCTCACCCCCATCCTCGTTGGTTTCCATCTGACGGTCTCATGGCGCCAGTATCCCGGATATCGGCGCTGCCTTTTACGCACATTTACCATCGGCACGATTGTCTGCTCAGGCTATGGCATCATTCAATACATGGTCATGCCGCCATGGGACGCCACATGGCTTGTGTTGTCAGGCATGACTTCATCGATGGGCGCGCCATTTCCCTTTCAGGTGCGGGTGTTCGGCACATTGAATTCGGCCGGCCCATTTGCTACGTTTGCTGTGGCGGGCATTTTGACAACGACCATGGCGCAAGGTAATCGTGGACGAATGTTCGCTGCTTTCCTGGCTATTATCGCTCTTGCACTTTCGCTCGTTCGTTCGGCATGGGGTGCGCTTATCATCGCCATCATTTATCAGATGTTGTTTTTTGATAATCGGACGCGTATTCGTATTGTCATAGGTACACTAATTGTGGTCGCGGCGACGATTCCGGTCTTCATGTCAAGTAATGTTTCCGAGAATCTACAGCAACGCCTCGACACTCTTTCGAATCTCCAGAATGACAACAGTTTTTCTGCACGCTCGGATTTCTATCAAACCTTTCTCGACACGGCAGTGACGAATATTGCTGGAGTGGGCTTAGGAGGTACGGGCCTGAGTGCGAAATTGTCGGGTAATACCGGTGACCAAAAATACGTCAACTTCGATAGTGGAATAATGGAAATTCCATTTGTACTGGGTTGGCCCGGCACGTTGCTTTATGTTTTCGGTATTGTCTGGCTGACGATGAAAAGTGCCATGGCAGCCATGCGGGGGAGAGCGGATCGCTTTGTGATCATATGGTTCAGCATCGCGATCTCAGTATTGGTGCAGCAGGTGTTTTTCAATCAACTGATTGGCGCTTCAGGACAGCTTGCATTGACAGGTTTAATGTTGCCGATCATGGGGCTCCGGTACAAAAATTATCAAAATTCAATGCTGAAGAATGAAATCGACAATCGGGTGATTGCATGAATTTAGCATTGGTGACGCATAGCGTTAGGGAAAACGATGGGCAGGGCGGCGTCAACTACGAAGTGGTGCGAGCCGCTTTGCGTCGTGGTTGGCGGGTAACGTTGCTGGCAACCGTCGTGGCGCCGCAATTGCTCAAGATCCCCGAAATAACATGGATCGAGATACCTGCGGGCCGTTTGCCGACCAAGTTATTGGCGTATCAAGTATTCGCATTGAAAAGTTATCTTTGGCTTCGACGTCATCGAAAAGAGTTTGATATCGTGCATGTCAACGGGTTCATAACCTGGGCACGTTCCGATGTCAATGCGGTTCATTTTGTGCATAACGGCTGGTTGAACAGTGGATATTATCCTTTCTCCATATCGAAAGGATTGTATTCCACTTATCACGTGTGTTTTACAAGGCTGAACGCCATGCTTGAGAAAAAAGCGTTCGCGGACAGCCGGGTGATCGTTGCGGTTTCCGATCGGGTATCCACAGAGCTTCGCAACGCCGGCGTCAAGACCGACATTGAAGTGATTTACAACGGATCGGATATCGCGGGCTTCGCCAATGCGCTGCCGAATCGTGACGCTTTCAAATTGCCGACGAACAAGTTTCTCTGTCTTTTTGTCGGTGATTTGCGAATCACGCGGAAAAATCTTGAAACCGTTCTGCAGGCGTTGGTCGGCGTGAACGATCGCGTCGAACTGGTGGTGGGCGGAACGACCAAAGGCAGTCCGTATCCGGCGATGGCCGCGGAGCTGGGCCTGAGCAAGCGTGTGCATTTCCTCGGGCACGTGAACGATATGAAAACGTTGATGGCTTCGGTGAATTGTCTGGTTTTCCCGTCGCGTTACGACCCGTTTGCGCTGGTCGTATTGGAGGCCATGGCCGCCGGTTTGCCTGTCATAACGTCCTCCAAGGTGGGTGCGGCAGCTTTGGTCAGGAAATGCGGCGTGGTCTTGGAAGATCCCGATGATGTGCCGGCATTGACCAAGGCGATCACAAACATAGAGGGTGATCTGGAATTGCGTAGCTCGATGCGCGACAAGGCCAAAGCCGAGGCGCTGAACTACACTTGGGAATTGATGGGCGAGCAGTATGTCGATCTTTATGACCGGCTTATATATGGCAACGTTGCACGAGAGCGTCGTTCATCCGGCCGCGTTTCGGAAGAATCCGCTAAAACTTAACGTGGCTTGTTATAAAGGATTGGCATGAAGGCGTTACAAATTGGTATGCATTGGTTCCCGGAACGCGCGGGCGGGCTTGATCGCGTGTATCACTCGCTGGCGCAGTCGCTGCCGGGCGCCGGTGTGGACGTGCGTGGGCTTATCGTCGGGGGAGAGCAGGCTTCCGTCGATACCGCGGGGAAAATCCATAGTTTCGCCAAGGCCAGCGATTCGTTGATCTCGCGGGTGATGGCAAGCCGTCGCGCGCTCGCCGTCGAGTTGCGCGACCATCGTCCGGACATCGTCGCCGCCCACTTCGCTATGTACGTCGTGGGAGGATTGAACCTGCTCAAGGGCTTTCCATTGGCCATGCATTTTCACGGGCCATGGGCGGAAGAGAGCGGGGTCGAGAAGGCCAGCGGGATCAATACCGTTATCAAGCGGCAGGTGGAGAAGTCGGTATATCACCGTGCGGACAAGCTCATCGTATTGTCCCGCGCCTTTCGCGACGTACTAACGAATACGTATGGAATCGATCCGGCGAAAATCGCGATCGTTCCCGGGTGCGTTGATGTACCGCATTTCGATATTTCGAAGAGCCGTCGCGAATCGCGCGAATCGTTGAGCTTGCCGGTGGACCGCCCCATCATCTTCGCCGTGCGCCGCCTGGTGCGCCGCATGGGCTTGGAAGAGTTGATCGATGCCGTTGCGCTGTTGAAGCGCAAGTGGCCCGACGTCATGCTGGTCATTGCCGGCCGCGGGCCGCTGACGGCGGAGTTGCAAGCACGCGCGGACGCCGCCGGGTTGACCGAATCGGTTCGTCTGCTCGGCTACGTGTCGGATGAAATGCTGCCCGAGCTGTACCGCGCGGCGGACATCAGCGTGGTTCCCACGGTTGCGCTGGAGGGATTCGGTCTGATCACGATCGAATCCCTTTCCGCCGGTACGCCGGTTCTGGTTACCCCGGTTGGCGGATTGCCGGAGGTCGTGAAGCAGCTGTCGGAAAGTTTGATTCTTTCGAGCACGGGCGCGGAAGCGATTGCCGACCGCCTAGGCGAATTCTTTTCCGGCACGATCAAATTGCCGAGCGCACAGGAATGTCACGCCTACGCCCTGAAAAATTTCGATTTGCCGGTCATTGCCAGAAAAACGGCCGATGTCTATCAACAGGTGATCGACCGGAGATAGACACCGGGCTGCTGACGTTGCTAGGCGGGACGGCTTGGAAATTCAGCCATGGAATGGGGGGGAATATCGGCGATGTTGATCTTCAATTCCGCAGCGGCACTTTGAACATAGGCCGTGAAGGCGTCCTTGAACAGGTGCGTGCTGAACCGCTCCGCGTTCAGGCGGCAGTTTTCGGGGCTGAACAGGCTGGAATTCCCTTCGAACGTCTCGACGGCCCGCACCACGGCATCGACGGTTTGCGTGGCAAACAGGACGCCGGTGGGCTGGGGGGAATGAATGTCACGAACGGTCTCGAGCGCACCGCCTTTGCCGAAGGCGATCACGGGCGTGCCGCAGGCTTGCGCTTCCACGGGCGTGATACCGAAATCCTCTTCTGCGGCAAACACGAATGCTTTCGCGCGCTGCATGTGATCCCTGAGAACCTCGAAGGATTGGTAACCCAGGATCGACACGTTCTTGCCGGCCTTGGCGCGAACCTGCTCCATTTCCGGGCCATCGCCGATGATGACGAGTTTCCGATCGGGCATCCGTGAGAAGGACTCCGCAATGAGATCGATCTTCTTGTAGGGCACCATGCGCGACGCCGTCAGATAGAAGTCTTCCTTGACTTCCTTGACGCTGAAGGCGGCCAGGTCCACCGGCGGATAGAGCACCTGCGCATCGCGCCGGTAAGTCTTGATGATGCGTCGCCGGATGAATTGCGAGTTGCACAGGAAATGATCGACGCCCGTTGCTGTGCGTGTGTCCCAGATCCGGATGTAATGGAGGATGAGGCGGGCAATCCAGGATTTCAGCCCGGTGGTCAGTTTCGACTGTACGAGGTACTGGTGCTGCATATCCCAGGCATAGCGTATGGGCGAGTGTACATAACTGATGTGCACCTGGTCGGGACCGGTCAGAACACCCTTGGCGACCGCATGGCTGCTGGAGACAATCACATCATACTGCGACAGATCGAGTTGTTCGATTGCGAACGGCATCAGGGGAAGATAGGCGCGGTATTTCTTCCGGGCGAAAGGCAGTCGCTGTATGAAACTGGTGGTGGCGTGCTTGCCTTTGAGGAAGCGCCGTTCTTCCAAAAAATCCACTACCGAAAACAGGTCGGCTTCCGGAAAACACTCGACCATCTGCTCCAGTACTTTTTCCGCGCCGGCATAGGTAACCAGCCAATCATGAACGAATGCTATTTTCATTGGCCGACTCCGGGATGGGTGCCGTCTTCTTCGAGTCCGCGCTCGAGAAGGAGTTGTTCGGTAAAGATCACGTGTTGTCTCGCGAAATTTTCGGTGGTGTAGGCGCTGCGCATGAGACGTTGCGTGGCCAGCAGCGTTTTTTGCAGCGCCGCGGCAGGATCCTCGATCAGGCCGACGACGGCGTCGCGTAATGCTCCCGCGTCATTGGGGGGCACATAGGTAATTTCATCGGCGGCGAAATACGCTTCCAATCCACCGACCTGCGTGGCTACGACGGGCTTGCCGCACGTAACGCCTTCGAATATGACAGTAATGCCGGACACGTGCTTATTTTCATGAAGCGGCACGACGATGATATCGGCCCACGCGTACAGTTCACGCTGTGCGTCCATGCCGAAAACAGGGCCGATTTTGACATTTTCCGCTTTGGGCGGGGATTTCACTTTGCGGCGTGTCGCGAGCCTCACGGAGAATCGGGAATCGCCGTCGAAAGCGGAAACAAGCGTGTCCCAGTCCCGGTCCCAATCGTTCCCGATCGCAGCGACGTGCAAGGGAGTGTGAGGTTGCCATGCCGCAAGATTCTGAATGGGGAAGTCCTGGGTGCTGATACCATAGAACGCAAGCTGCGCGGGTCTTCCCAGGTAGTCCAGGCACAATTTCTGGTTGATCGGGGAGTGCGTGGTCAACATGTCGACGCGACGTATCAACATCCGGTAAAACGCTTTTCGAAGGCTGCTGTAGCGGGACCATCTATCGAACAGCCAGACACTTTGTCCCAGCAGCAGAGGCCGGCTTCCGGTATCGGTCAAACGGAACAAAAGTGAAATCGCAAGATACTCGAATTCGGTATGGGTCCACACGACATCTGCTTGCTGGATGTCTTTCCTGTTGTGCCAAGCATGCAGGATGTCAAAACCCGCAACTGCTTTTAACGCGCGACGAAACACTTGGCGGAGCTTGCCTTCCTTTGCGTCGTGAGAGTAGGTCAGGTGATAACGCTCTGACTCCGCAAAGTGGTATCCGTAGAGGCAGCCAGCGTTTTCTCCCTTTCGATACTTGCTCGGGTCGGCCCCGTAGAAGAGGTGAACATTGACTTTGATCGGACGATTCATCGTAAGTTGATGGCTGGGTGAGGACGGGTTGGTGACGAATTTTGGACTGTTTTTTGAGACACTATCGCTGTGCCTTATCAAGACAGGATCCGTTTTTCCTTGTGGTAGATTGACGCATAGGCGTTCGCGGCAATCAACGTTTTTTTAGACGAATTGACATGAAAGCCATAGAGAAAACACGAAATATGCGTTCCGCGGAGCGGAAGAAGATGCTGTATCGCCTGGGCAAGGCCTCAATCATACTGGCGGCGATCTGCTCGTTGTCCAGCACCAGCGCTGCCGCCCTTCTGACGTATACGACATCCTGGATAGGCAACACCTATGGATACGGAGACAGCCGATGGGTGCCCTACGATATTCGTGCGATCTATGTCCGGCCGAATGGCACAGTCTACTCCAACGCCCCCTGGGATGAATCGGGCGCCGAAATAAGCGTCTTTAAGGATGGCACCGTTCTGACAAACGCGGGGCACACGCACGGCTGGGGAAACGAGGGCGGGGATGCGATCACCGGCAACGCGCACTATCTGTTCGCGGCGGTGCGCGTGGGGAACGAGAAAGGGCATCTCCAACTCCTGCAAAACTGGCCGGACAAGGGGCAGATCTGGTACGGCGTCACGCGGCGCGAGCTCGACAGCCCGGAAAACGGCAAGAGTTTTTCGAGCGGAAAAGGCAATCTGGGTTCGACGGTTGCGCATAGCTTTCTCGTAATCAACGAAGTCGCGGACGTTCCGGACACTGCCATCGATGCCACGAAGCCTTACGTTACAGGACTGGCTGCCAACAACGAGGAACTGTTCGTCTCGAATTATCTGCAGAATCGAATCGAAGTGTACGACGTCGAGACGATGCAGAAAAAGCGCGAATGGTCACTGCCGCATCCCCGGGCGCTGGCAATGGCTGCGGATGGTCATTCCCTATGGGCGATCCATGACGCGGAGGCGGGAAAGGAAAAAACGGTTGATCGTTATGAGGAAAGCGGGCGCCTGGTGCAATCTCTGACCATTCCGTCTGGCGTCGAGCCGATCGCGATTGTGGTGGATAAAAACGGCAGGATTCTGGTCGCCGACAACGGGGTCAGTCAGCAGATCCTGGTCTTCGCGCCCGGCACGGGAAGTCTGGCGGTCAAGACGACCATCGGTGTGAAAGGCGGCATCCTGGCCGCCCCGCGTGGTGCGCCGGGACCCATGCGCTTCAACGGCTTGTCGGGAATCGGGGTGGATGCGGACAACAACCTCTATGTTGCGGGGAATGGTGCCGGACCACGGCCGCTCAAGTCCACCGGAACGACGTTGGAGAGCTATTCACCTGATGGCAACCGCCGTTGGAGCCTGGCTGGATTGCTGTTCGTCGACGGGATCGATGTCGATCGTTCCGATTCCACGATCGTCTATTCCAACATGCAGCGTTTCAAGATGGACTACGCGCGGCCTTTGGGCAAGGAATGGCGTTGGGATGGAACCCTGACGGATCGATTCAAATACCCCGAATCGCTCATGCTGCACTTTACGCGTGGGGGAAACTCCACGCCGATGATTCGGAATATACAGGGGCACTCGATACTGTTCACGACCGACATGTACTCGCACGTGCTGGGGATCTACCGCTTCACTGGCCAGGACGGCACCGTGGCGATCCCGTCGGGGTTGATCTCGCGCCAAACGGTGCCCGGTGAATGGCCGCGCTATCAACCGAAGAACCAAGGCTGGATGTGGCGCGACGCGAACGGCGATGGCGCCTTTGGAACAAATGAATATGCCATCGACCCAGACGGCCTGGATAATTCGGTCTGCGCCGGCTGGTGGGTCGACACTGACGGAGGAATTTGGGAGGCACGTGGGAAGGCGCGCATCCGTTACCTTCCCTTGCAGGGCTTCGATGCGCATGGAAGCCCTTTGTACGATTTCGCCCACGCGCGGGAATTCGACTTGCCTGCGCCCTTTACGCAGGCGAACCGGGCCCAATACAACGTGGATACGGACACGCTGTATGTCACTGGCTACACGGCGGCCATGCCCACTTCAACCGACACGTGGAAAGAAGCCGGCAGGGTGTTGGCACGCTACGACGGTTGGCTCCACGGCGACAAGAAGCATCGCTACGATGTCGACCTCGCATGGAACCTGGCGAACAAGCCGATACAAACGATCATGAGCGTGTATCAAGAGCGCGATTATATTTTCGCGGTCGAGTCGGTCCTGGCCAAGGTTCATGTTTACGACAGCGCGACCGGAAGAGAGGTCGGACTGATCGTGCCGGGCAAAGAGGTTGGGGGAGCGACCGGTTGGGTGGATACAACACAAGGTATCTCAGCGTACAGACGGCCGGACGGCGAGTACCTAATATACGTTGAAGA
>JBPBQT010000358.1:0-35172 GCA_050955065.1 Janthinobacterium lividum
GCAAGGTGACGGGGGATACGACCCAGGAAGCCAAGGGCGATGCCCAGCAGATTGCGGGCAAGACCGAGAAAGCCGCCGGCGATACGGCTGAAAACCTCAAGAATGCAAAATAAGTCTTAAAACGACCGCATCATGATTTCGAAAGGCGCCTGCGGGCGCCTTTTTTCGTTGTCGCCGCCGGCGTCGCCGTCCACCGATGCCTTTTCTTCATCCGGTACCTCTCGCGCTACAAGGTCGGCCATAATCGTCGTTCCAAAGAACGACCGTGAAAGGCTTGCCACATGACCCGAAGCACTCTGAAGCACCGCATCCGCCCGCGCCGGGCCGCCGTCGCCCTCGGCAGCCTGGTGCTAGGCGTCCTGCTGGCGGCGCCTGTCGCCCATGCGCAATCCTCCCCGGCACAGACGCTGGTCTACTGCAGCGAAGGCAATCCCGGCGGGTTCGACCCCGCGCGCCTGACGACCAGCACGGATTTCGACGCCAGCGCGCATGTCATCTTCGACACCCTGGTCGAATTCAAGCACGGCTCGTCGGACCTCGTGCCGGGCCTTGCCCGCTCCTGGGATATTTCCGCCGACGGCAGGACCTACACGTTCCACCTGCGCCCGGGCGTGAAATTCCAGACCACCGCGTGGTTCAAGCCGACGCGCGATTTCAACGCCGACGACGCGGCCTTCACGCTCGACCGGATGATCAACCCGGACAACGCGTTCCAGAAAGCCGCGCCCGCCCTGTTCTCGTACGCGGCGGATGTCGGCTTCGACAAGGAAATCGCCAGCATCGAGAAGCCGGACCCGCTGACCCTGCGCATCACGCTGGCCCAGCCGGACGTCGCCTTCCTCAGCAAGATCGCGATGGAGTTCGCCTCGATCCAGTCGGCCGAGTACGCCGACGCGCTGCTGAAGACCGGCAAGGCCGCGCAACTGGTCAGCGAGCCGGTGGGCACCGGCCCCTTCATCCTGCGCCGCTTCACCCAGGACGCGCAGATCCGCTACGACGCCAATCCCGATTTCTGGAACAAGGGCCGGATCCATATCGCGAAACTGATCTTCTCGATCACGCCGGACCCCGCGACGCGGATCGCCAAACTCGCGAGCGGCGAATGCCAGATGAGCGCCTTCCCGCGCCCGATCGATCTCGATCCGGTCCGCCAGAATCCGCAGTTGAAGCTGATGAGCGCCCCCGGCTTCAATATCGCGTACGTGGCCTACAACGTCACCCACAAGCCGCTCGACAATCTGCTGGTGCGACGCGCGCTGGACATGGCGATCGACAAGCAGGCGATCCTGAAAACCGTCTACAGCGGACAGGCGACCCTCGCCGCGGCGCCGATGCCGCCGACGCAATGGGGTTATGACCAGGACCTGAAGGACGCGCCGCTCGATCCCGCGAAAGCGCGCGACCTGCTGCGCCAGGCGGGTTTCCCGAACGGGTTTTCGATCACGCTGTGGGCGATGCCGATCCAGCGCGGCTACAACCCCAACGCCCGGCTGATGGCGCAACTGATCCAGTCCGACTGGGCGAAGATCGGCGTGAAGGCGAACATCGTCAGCTACGAATGGGGCGAGTACAACAAGCGCGCGAAAGTCGACGGCGAGCATGATGCGATCCTCTACGGCTGGATGGCGGATTACGCCGACCCGGACAACTGGCTCGACACGGTGCTGGGCTGCGCGTCGCGCAAGGGCAGCAATGTCGCGAAGTGGTGCGACCCCGAGTTCGACAAGCTGACCGCCGCCGCGCGTCAGACCACGGACCGCGCGCGCCGCATCGCGCTGTATCGGCAGGCGCAGCAGATCTTCAAGCGGGAAGTCCCCTACACGCCGATCGTCTATTCGAACACCTACCAGCCGATGACGAAGCATGTCGAAGGCTACGCGATCAGTCCCGTCGCCGGGCATCGCTTCGAGGATGTGACGGTGAAATAGGCGCGGGCACACAACGGCGGCGGCGTAGTGAATCCCCCACTGTGTTTCCCGCCGCAGGCGCGGTACGGTGCTTCCCTCCGCCGCGCCGCCGCGCCGCCATGCCTCCCATCTCGAAATAAAAGGTCCCTGCGCATGATACCGATTCGTCTCTCTCCGCGTTCCCTCCTGCTGGCGTGCGGCCTCGCCTGTGCCGCGCAAGCGCAGGCGGTCGACCTGCACGTGATGATTTCAGGCGGCTTCGCCCCGGCCTACCGGCACATGGTGCCCGTCTATGAAAAGCAGACGGGCAATGACGTCGTCACCGCCTGGGGCCCGTCGATGGGCGATACGCCGCAGGCCATTCCCAGACGCCTGGCGCACGGCGAACCCGCGGACGTCGTCATCATGGTGGGCTATTCGCTCGACCAGCTCATCAAGGAGGGCAAGGTCATCCCCGGCTCGCGCGTGGAACTCGCCGATTCGCGCATCGGCATGGTGGTGAAGACGGGCGCGGCCAGACCGGACATCGGTTCGGTCGACGCGTTGCGTCAGACCCTGCTGGCGGCGAAATCGATCGCGTATTCGGACAGCGCGAGCGGCACCTACATACACGACGAGCTGTTCAGGAAACTGGGCATCGAGGACCGCGTGGCGGGCAAGGCGAAGATGATTCCGCGCGTCCCCGTCGGCACGGTCGTCGCCGACGACGAATACCAGCTGGGCTTCCAGCAGGTCAGCGAACTGCTGGCCGTGAAGGGGGTCGAGCTGGTGGGCAAGATCCCCGAGTCCCTGCAATCGGTGACGCGCTATGCGGCCGGCATTCCCGTGTCGGCCGCCCATCCGGCCGAAGCGACAGCCCTGCTGCGGTTCATGGCGTCGCCAGGCGAAGCGCGCGCGATCGCCGCGACCGGGATGGATCCGCTGACCGCGCGGCGCTGACGTTCGGCGGGGCATGCGGAGCGCTTTGGCCGTGAAGATTCCTGCATGACCGCGATTCCCGTGATCTGCAGGCGCACGGACGCATGGACGCACGGAAAAAACGACCGTGGCAAGATAGCGCTTTGCCGGGGCGCCACCGCGCCGCAGCGGCCAGCACCATCCGACCACACGCGAAAGACAGGATCTCATGCAACAGACAGAAGAACAGCCGGTTCCGGCACGCCCCAAGGTCGTCCTCATCGCCACGGGCGGCACCATCGCGGGCACGTCCGCTTCCTCGATCGACACCACCGACTACGCGCCCGGACAGGTCAGCGGCGCGGATCTGATCCGCGCGATTCCCGAAATCGCCGACATCGCCCGGGTCGAGGTGCACCAGTTCCTGAACGTCGCGAGCCCCGACCTCACGAACGCCCATCTGCTCGAACTCGCCCGTCTCGTTCGCGAATCCGCCGCGGACGAGACGGTGACCGGCATCGTCATCACGCACGGCACGTCGACCACCGAGGAAACCGCCCTTTTTCTCGACCTGGTCACAAAAACCGCCAAGCCGGTCATCGTCGTGGGCGCGATGCGGCCCGCGAGCGCGATCAGCGCGGATGGCTCGCTCAATCTCCTGCAGGCGATCGCGCTCGCGATCAGTCCGTCGGCGCGGCACCGCGGCGTGATGATCGCGTCGAACGATCGCATCGGATCGGCGCTCTATACATCGAAAGGCCATAGCCAGGCCGTGGATGCGTTCCGCTCCTACGATGCGGGCCATCTCGGCGTCTTCATCGGCATTCAGCCGCGCTTCTTCTTTCAGCCGGCGGCGGTCCACGGGCTGCCGTATTTCGACGTGAGCGACGTCACCGCGTTGCCGCGCGTGGACATCCTCTACAGTCACCAGGACGAGGACCCCGGCTATATCGACCACGCGATCGCCAGCGGTGCCCGCGGCATCGTCGTCGCGGGCACGGGCAACAGCACCGTGTCGAAGCCGATGGAGCAGCGGATCGACCGCGCGATGGCCGAGGGCACGCCGGTGGTGCGCGCATCGCACACCGGCGCGGGCTTCGTCTCCGCGCGCAGCGAAGGCATCGCCGCGGGGTTCTACAATCCGCAGAAAGCGCGGATGCTGCTGGCGCTGGCGATCCAGGCGGGTGCGTCGATCGGGATGATCGAGAAGTATTTCATCCCGGAATAGCGCGCGCCGGGCGGCACGGCGATTCCGCACCGTCGCGTGCCGTAACGACCGCTCCCACCTGGACCGGCTGCGGCGTCAGCCCCGCCTCCGCCCATAACCATGCGTGGAACAGCCGGATCTTGTTCTGACTGCGCTCGTTGACCCGATGGCTCAGAAAGTGCGTCTCGCGCGCCAGAGGGACGAACGCCCCGCCTTGCACGCCGCTGTCGGATTCGCTTCCCGGCGCTCTTTCCCGCTCGCCCCCCAGCTCGACCAGATCGCCGCGCGCCAGCTCGCGTTCCGCGAGCCGGGTGGTTTCGAGCGCGACCCCCATCCCGTCCTGCGCGGCGGAAATGACCATCGCGGCACGATCGAACGACGGCCGGGGACGCAGCGGCAGCGTCAGATCGTTCAGCGCAAACCAGTCCGCCCAGGACACCCGGCTCAGTTGGGATTCGATCAGGGGCAACCGGGTGATCTGCTCGCGCAGCGGCAGTGCGGCATCCAGCAATGCGGGCGAGCACATCGGCACGATCCGCTCCACTCCCATCGGATGAATCAGCAGGCCCGGCCGTTCCAGCGCCACGCCGTACGATATCGAGACATCGACCTCGTGCACGCGGGTCAGGTCGACGGGCTCCGCGCCCGACGACAGGCGGATCGTGATGTCCGGATGCGCGTGCATGAAGGCCGGCAGCCGCGGCCCCAGCCACTTCACCGCGAAGCTGGGCGCGCAATGCACCGCCAGCACCTGGGCGTGGGGTTCCAGCGCGACTTCGCTGCACGCGGTCTCGATGACATCGAAAACGCGCGCCAGGCTGTCGAACAGCCGGCGTCCTTCCGCCGTGGGTTCCACCCGCCGATTGCGCCGATGAAACAGGGAACGCCCCAGGTAGGATTCCAGATCCTTCACCTGATGACTGATCGCCGATTGCGTCAGATGCAGTTCCTCCGCGGCAAGCGTGAAACTCTCCAGGCGCGCGGCCGCTTCGAACGCTCGCAATAAAACGAAATTCGGCAAACGTCTCATGCTTTTCCCTGATACATGAATGTCATTCATCTTTCTATGAACAACGCTCGTTTGTCAAGCGCGCGCCGCGCGCGGAACATGGGGCCTTTCCATCAGGCAAGCGAGGAGCGCGAACATGTCAGCAGTCTTGGAGGCCGCACCACAGACGGCCGCAACCCGGCCCCGTGAATCCATCTACCAACCCGAGCAGCAAGGTCTGATCTTCCCGGAAGTTCCCCATTTCTCCAGCGCGGCGCAGCAACGCACGCATCTGAAGGAACGTCTGGTGGGCGCATGTCGCGCATTCGCGTTGCAGGGGTTCGACTACGGTTTCGCCGGACATCTGACCGTGCGGGATCCGGAAGATCCGTCGCTTTACTGGACCAACCCGATGGCGGTGCACTTCTCGCAGGTGAAGGTATCCAACCTGATCCTCGCGGACCACGACGGCAAGGTCGTCGAGGGGCGGCACGCGATCAACCGGGCCGGTTTCGTGCTGCATGCGGCGGTGCACGAGGCGCACCAGGACATCGTGGCGATGTGTCACGCGCATACCCTTTACGGGACGGCGTTCGCGGCGCTGGGCAGGAAACTGGATCCCATCTCGCAGGACGCCGCGGCATTTTTCGAAGACCACGTGGTGATCGGCGACGAAGCGGGACAGGTCGCCGTCGAGGTCAAGGCCGGACACAAGGTCGCCAATGCGTTTCAGGGCGTGAAGGCGGCGATTCACCAGAATCACGGCCTGCTCACCGCCAGCCGGCACAGCATCGAATCCGCGGCGTTCTGGTTCATCGCGCTCGAGCGCTGCTGCCAGCAGCAGCTGGCCGTGGAAGCCACCGGCATCACCCCCACGCTCGTGACGCCGGAGCGGGCCCGCTACAGCCGCGAGCATGTGGGCAGCGACTACATCGGCTGGCTCCACTTCCAGACCATCTGGGATCAACTGGTGGCCACGCAGCCGGATATGTTCGATTGATGACGTCACCGCCGGTTCGCGAAACCGGCGGCAACGTCATTCAGGAGCGAACGCCGGAACGCAAATACAGGAATCCGCCCGCCGACATAGCATCGACATAGCACCGCAGAAAACCAACGAGCGCCGGAAAGAGCGCCAGGCATTTCGACAATCATCAAGACTCCCGGAGACAAGCCATGAGTTTCGTACGTTCTGCGGTGGATGCGCGGACCGAGGAATCGGCGACCTACGCGAAGATCGCGTGGCGCCTGATTCCTTTCGTCTTCATCTGCTACCTCTGTTCCTATCTGGACCGTATCAACGTCAGCTTCGCCAAGCTGCAGATGCTCAAGGACCTGAACCTGAGCGACGCCGTCTATGGCGCCGGCGCCTCCATGTTCTTCGTCGGCTACCTGTTGTTCGAGATACCCAGCAACCTGCTGCTGCTGCGCGTCGGACCGCGGCGCTGGATCGCCCGCATCATGGTGACATGGGGACTGATCTCCGCGGCCATGATGTTCGTGCACTCGCCGATGAGTTTCTACATCGCCCGTTTCTTTCTCGGTCTGGCCGAAGCGGGTTTTTTCCCGGCCATCCTGCTGTACCTGACCTACTGGTTTCCGCCGTCGCGGCGCAGCAAGGTCATCGCGCTTTTCATGACCGGCATTCCGATGTCCGGGGTGATCGGCGGCCCGCTGTCGGGCTGGATCATGCACACGTTGAGCGGCGCGCATGGTTTCGCGGGCTGGCAGTGGCTGTTCCTGCTCGAGGGTCTGCCCACCGTCCTGCTCGGCGGCGTCGCGTTCTTTTATCTCGACGACAAAGTGAGCGATGCGAAGTGGTTGTCCAGCGCGCAAAAGGCCCTGGTGGCGGACCGGCTGCAGCACGAAGCGTCCCCGCAGCAGATGCACTCGCTGCGCGACGGTTTGCTGCACCCCCAGATCCTGCTGCTCAGCGCCATCTACTTCTTCTATGCGATGGGCCTCTACGGCGTGACCTTCTGGCTGCCGACCCTGGTGAAGGCGAGCGGCGTCTCGGATCCGCTGAACATCGGCCTGCTGACCGCGGTGCCGTATGCGGCCGCGACGCTCTGCATGCTGTTCGTCGGCCATCGTTCCGACGCCACCGGCGAGCGCAGATGGCATCTGGCGGTTCCCGGCATCGTCGGCGCGATCGGCCTGTACTTCAGCGTGACCTACGCGCACTCGACCGTGATCGCGATGATCTTCCTCACCATCGCCACCAGCGGCGTCATCACCACCATCTCGCAATTCTGGGTGTTGCCGCCGGCGATCCTGAGCGGCACCGCCGCGGCGGCCGGTCTGGCGCTGGCGAATTCGGTCGGCGGCATCTCGGGCGTCGTCAGCCCCTACGTCATCGGATTGATCCAGACCGCCACCGGCTCCACCGGCAACGGCGTGTTCGGGCTGGCGGTGAGCCTGCTCATCGGTAGTGCGCTGGTGATTCTCACCGTCCCCGCTCACCTGGTCAACAGCAAATCCAAGCGGGAACGCATGGCGCTCGCGGGCATGGGAGGCATGACGCCGGGCGAGTCCCCGTCAACGACGCCGCAACCGGCGCGGTCGGTGCGCTCGGCCGGATGAGATTGGCCCCCGGTCTGACGCGACCCGGTCCGGTCCTAGCCGGTCCGGCGCGACCCGGTCCTAGCCGGTCTGGCGCGACCCGATCTGGCGGGACACCGTGCCGCCCGACGCCGCACCGAGTACTTCGCCGAGCCGCTGCACGAGATTCGCGCGCGCGCGGCTCGCATGCTGCTCGGACAACTCTCCCGCCAGCGTCACTTCTCCCTGCGCGATGGCGGTCGCGATGGCCGCATGCTCGTCCCAGATCGTCCGACGCTGGGCCGAGACCTGCAGGACCGCGCCCATCACCCGGCGCAGGTGAACCCAGTGCATCCGCGCCGTCTCGGCGATCAGCGGGTTGCCGGATGCCATGTAGATGGCCATGTGGAAGTTGCCGTCCGCTTCGATCATGGCCCTGACGTCGCTGCCGCGCGCCGCCTTGCGGCCGGTGGCGATCAGGCCCTTGTCGAGCTTGACCGCCTTTGCCGCGGCCAGGCGCGCGGCCAACGAATCCAGCGCGCCCCTGATCTCGTACAGATGGCCGATCCAGTCCTTGTCCAGCGGCGTCACCAGCAAGCCGCGTCCGGGCGCATCCCGCACCAGTCCGTCCTTCTTCAACAAACGCAGCGCCTGCAGCACCGGGGAGCGGGACACGGCCAGCTGCTCGGCGATTTCCTCCTGGGTGATGCGCGTCCCGGGCGCCAGCGACCCCTCGCTGATCGCATCGAGCAGTACCTTGTAGACCTCGTCCACGTAGTCGGTCCGCGTTTGTAGCTTGATCAGTTTCGCCTGCATGGAATGGGTTTCGCGTTCAGTACGGAGGATTGATGCAGGGTACTCGCGCAGGCCGTTCGCGGTCAATGCCCATGGCCCGGTGGCGTGGTGCCGGTGCCGATATCTGCCGGCAAGCACGCCGCTTCGCCCGGCCCCCGTCCGTGTTTGCACTTAGAGACAAAACAGGACGGGGATTCTAATCTTTGTATACAGAGTTCCGAGTTTAGAACTCGGTCATTCAGACATTTCCATCATTTTTCCGAGAGACCCCTCATGAGCATCAAGTCAGACAAACTGGAAGGCGCGACCAGCAGCGGCGGCGCCCAGGTCGTCAAGAAACTGGTGCCGTTCGGCGGCTACCATACCAGCAAGGTGCCCGGGCACGATCCCGAGCTCACGGAGACCGGCCCCGGCACCCCGATGGGCGAATACATGCGCGGGTTCTGGCATCCGGTGTGCATGGCGATCGAACTCACCGACACGCCGCGCTATCTGAAGATCCTCTGCGAGGAGCTGGTGGCGTTTCGCGACGGCAGCGGCGCCATCGGCGTGCTGCACGCGCATTGCGTGCACCGCGGCGCGTCCCTCGAATACGGCGCGATCCAGGAGCACGGCATCAAGTGCTGCTATCACGGCATGGTGTTCGGCGTCGACGGCACCTGCCTGCACGTGCCTTTTCCGAAAGGCGAGGAAAAGGAGGCGGAGAAATACGCGTGCTCGATCCAGCAAGGCGCGTACAAGGCCGTCGAGCGTCACGGTCTGATCTTCGCGTACATGGGCCCGCCCGACAGGGAACCGCCGTTTCCCGAATGGGAAGGCGACTTCACCGTCGCGCCGACGGATGAACTCGTGCCCTACAGCAACTTCCAGCACTGCAACTGGCTGCAGGTGCAGGACAACGCCGCGGACAACTACCACCCCACCGCGCTGCACGCCGGCAAGAACGTCGTGGGCGGCCACTACCAGGGCACGACGTTCGACGAAGTCGGCGCGGCATCGATGGAAGTCGCGCCGGACATGCACTTCGTGCCGATCCATCAGGGCCGCGGCCTTGCCTGCGCGGGCGCGCGCCGGGTCGACAAGGATCGCCTGTTCGTGCGCGTGCAGCATCAGGTGCTGCCGAACCTGAGCCTGCACGCGTACACGTCGGAGGACGGCGCGCAGAAGAAACTCTTCAGCCGGTTCCACATCGTGCGCTGGACCGTTCCGGTCGACGACGAGAACAGCAAGATGATCGGCTGGCGCGTCATGGGTCCCGGCATCGACACGCGCGGCATCGGCAGAAAGGATCTGGTCGGGTATGAATCGATCGATTTTCTCGAAGGCCAGGTCGCGCTGCGACGCCCCGAGCGCTTTGCCGGGCACACCATCGACGACATCGTCGACATCCCGACCGATCACCGCGCGCGTGAAGGCTACAAGGCGGCGCAGTATGCGCCAGGCGATTACGAAGCGATCATCAGCCAGCGTGCCATCGCCGTGCATTCGCTCGAGAACCCGACGAAGTTCGACGCCGGCCTGTTCCTGTTTCGCAAGATGCTGCGCGACGCGGTGCGCGGCACCAACCCGGCGGCGTCGGCGACGCATTTCGCCGACTGGCTGCGGGAACAGCAGGGTGCCCCGAACAGCTATTGCTCGGGAAACGTGTTCGACATCCCGGAAGCCGATACCGTCGAGAAGGAAGTCGCGCAGCGCCGCGGCATCACCCGGCGTATCGTCGCGATCCTGACCGAGAGCGACCGGCTCAAGGGGAGCGAGCGTGCGGACTTCGTGCGGGCGAAGTTCGACGAACTGGAGCAAGCCAGCAAGGCGTGATGCAACCGCGTGCGGCGTGCCGGGCATGCCGCACGATATGCGCCGGCGGCCGTGCATTGCATCCACGCGATGTTACTCGTGCGGCACACCCATACAGCGCGGCGTGCAGGGCGGCCGGCAAGCAGCAACAGGAAAAAGCAATGGCAAGTGACACCTCTCCCTCCCGACCCGATGCCGGCAAGGGCCTGCTGCATCTTCTGGTTCGGCAGATCCGCTTCGAAGGCACCGGCATCAACTCGTACGAACTGGTCGATCCGACCGGGGCCGCGCTTCCCGAATTCGACGCCGGCGCGCATATCGACATCTACATGGACGGCGGTCTGGTGCGCCAGTACTCGCTGAGCAATTCGCCGCGCGAGCGGCACCGCTATGTCATCGCGGTGCTGCGCGACGAGGCGGGACGCGGCGGCTCGAGGGCGCTGCACGGCGGCCTCCATGTGCAGGACATCGTGCCGGTCAGCCGACCGCGCAACAATTTCGCACTGAACGAGGACGCAGCAAAGATCATCCTGCTGGCGGGCGGCATCGGCATCACGCCGTTGAAGGCGATGGCCCATCGGCTCGAGGAAAAAGGCATCGATTACGAACTGCACTACTGCGCGAAGGAGCGCGAATTCGCCGCGTTCGGCGGTGAATTCGCCGATCTCGAAAACAGCGGCCGTCTGTACTTTCATTTCGACCGCGGGGTGCCGTCCGCCGGACTCGATATCGCCCGCCTGCTGAGCGACCCCGCGCCGGGCACCCATCTCTACTACTGCGGGCCGGGCGGCTTCATGAAGGCCTGCGCCGCCGCCGCCGCGCACTGGCCGTCGGGCACGGTCCACTCGGAGCACTTCAAGGCGCCCGAGCCGGCGGTGTCCCCGAACCTGACGAATGACGAAGTCGGCGCGGTGCAAGCCGGCGACGGCTTCAGCGTCGAGATCGCCAGCACCGGTCAGGCGATTCACGTGGGTCCCTACCAAAGCATCGCCGACGCGCTCGAAGAAGCCGGCGTCGCCATCGAAACATCGTGTCGCGCGGGACTGTGCGGGACCTGCAAGGTCCGCTACCTGTCCGGAGAGGTGGAGCACAACGACTACATCCTGGACGAAGAGGAGAAGACGATGTTCCTGACGACCTGCGTGTCGCGGGCGACGAGCAAGGTGCTGGTGCTGGATCTCTGACACCAGGCGGGGGCGCGCATGCCCCCCCCCCCCGCGATGCACGCGCATTGCCATGCCCATGCTGCCATGCCCATGCTGCTACGCCGGCTTTGCCGACTGCGCGGCCGAGCGCGCGGCGACGAACGCCTCGACCTGCGCGATCACGCGTTCGCAGTCTTCCAGCGAGAGGCTGTGCAGGCTGTGCGTCGCGCCTTCCAGCCCCGCCTCGCCGGCCGCCCAGCGCAGGGCTTTGGCGCGGGCCTCGAACGGGTTGACCCCGTCGCGCCGCACCTTCGCCTGGGCCAGCGGTTCCAGCGCCGCATGCAGGCGCGCCTTGGCCTCGCGCAACGCCGCATCGGCGAGCCGTCCGAGCGGCACATGCCGCGTGCTGCGAACGCGCACGCCGATCCATGCCCCGCACGGCGCGCAGAGCCACAGCGCGCCATGGTCGTCGCGATACGGATAGGCGGACTCGCCGAAGCGCGCGAGGACCGCCCGCGCGTGGCAGTAATCGCATAGCGGTTGGGGCGGCGCGGCCACCGGGCGGCCTACGCGCATGACGGCCCCCGGGCGATGAAGTGACGTGGCATGACGGGAAAATTGGAGTGGCGCTCACACGGATGATAGGCGATTTTCAGCGTCGCTTGTACACGTCCGGCGCCAGCAGCACCATCGCCGCAATACGACTGCCGCCCAGTGGAATCACGCGATTCCCCAGCCATCCGAAGTTGTCGATCAACAGGCTCATCAGCAACTGGGGCATCGTGCTGTTTCCAAGCTGGACTCTATGCGGCGGACGCGTTTCGAAAGAAGCGGCTGGTTTGCCTGTTGCCCGAGTGGCAGGCAGCGGTGGTGGCGGAGCCGGCCGAGATCAATCTCGTTTTTCCCGAGAGCAGGTTGCGCTCGAGGAAGGTGAAACTGCCATCGGGCTCCTTGATCGAGCGGGTGGGAACGCCGCCGTGTTGGGAGAGGAGATAGTCGAGCCGCGGCGAATGATGAAAAGTCAGACACCGCCGATACCGGCACGAAGGCAGCGTGCCAGGGTCGCATCCAGATGTTCGGAGGATACTTGACCGGTTTCGTCGGGGAGGCGGATGCGAAAGATGTGCGCCAGCACGTCGCGCAGCTCGCCCGGCGGCGTCAGCAGGCGCTTTGACGGCGTGGGTCCATGCACGTTCAATTCGTTGTCGAACAGCGTGTAGCGGCGATCGCCGTCGATACGTGCCGCAAGCAGATGATTGACGAACACCGAGTCGGGATGGGTACTCACAAAATAGTTCGCGACCTTGTAGTCGGCCGACAACTGTTCGACGAGATCGAACCGATAGACTGGCTTCCATGCGCCGTTCAAGCAAACGTGAAGCACGTATTCGTGCCTGTCGAGCGCCTCGATCCGGAATGCCTCGTGCGTGGTCCGTTGCGCGACATTCGTCAGCAATCTCAGCGGTTCCGGCAGCGTCACGCCGCCGAACCCGACATCGACGAGCCAGGGCTCGTCCTGCACGTCGACGAGCAGCAGCATGTGGCACCGCGGCGGCAGGACCTCCGCCGGCGGTCCCCACAGCACGCGTGCCCCGAGTGCTCGCGTACGGAACCCCAGCGCATCGAGTGCCAGCTGGAACAGGAGGTTGTGCTCGAAACAGTACCCGCCGCGCCCTCCCCGAACCATTTTGGCTTCGACCGACGCTGCGTCGAGCGGAACCGGCAGCCCCAACAGCGGCGAAAGGTTCTCGAACGGCATGGCGGCCGGATGCAGCGCGTGGAGTTCCCGGAGCGTGTCAAGCGAAGCCGACCTTGCGCCGCGATACCCGATCCGGTCGAAATACGCGTCGAGTTCGATTGGCATGATCGTTTGTCGGATCGGTTGTGGGGAGGGTTGCGGAAATTATATTCCAACGCGATTCACCGGCCCTCGCGAGCGGTCATTTTCAGTCGGGTGACATGGGCGATGATGCGTCGCCGATTTTCCGCCCCGCCGCAGACGCGCAACAGCCGGAAATGAGTTCGGACGGACGTGGCGTCACGTACCGCTTCGCAGACGCCTGGTCCCTGATCACGCTCATCAACCGGCACCGCACAACGGAATCCGGCGCGGGCACCGATGCCCGCAGCCAGACGCTGGCGTTCGAATTTCCCGTGAGCGTCAACCACGCCGACGGCGCTGCGCCATCGCTGCCCGGCGAGCGCCGCGCGCGTGTTTGCGAGCGCCGCGCGCGCGTGTTTGCGCGCGTCACGCTGTTCGAGGCCGGCAAGAAGCAGGCATTGGTCTGGCCGGGAATCATTCCTGGCCGGGCGCCCGGCTGGACGGGTTCCGGTGGCGACTGAACATGGCAATCGAACAGGGCACGCAGACATGGCAAGCGCGCCGAACCGGAATACACGAACGATGATCGACCATGACGATGTCTACCCCGCAGCGCTGATTGCCGAGTTGGCTGCGGCGTGTGACCCACTGGCCGATAACGCTCCCGCCGGACCGTCGTTGCGTTATACGTCGATATATCAGGACATTCGCCGAGCCCGCGAGGAAGACGATGTGTCGCTGCCGCGCGGCGACTGGGAACGGCCCTTGAAAAGAGCCGACTGGCCGAAGGTGGCAAGCCTGTGTGTGAATGCGTTGCGGACGAAAAGCAAGGATTTCCAGATCGCGGGATGGCTGTGCGAAGCCTGGGTTCATATCCACGGCCTCCCCGGCCTGTGCGCGGCGATCGACGTTTTTTCCCGGTTGGCGGACGGCAACTGGAACGACGCGCATCCCGTTTCCGACGGGGACGATCTGGAGCCGCGCATCGGCATTTTCGCCTGGGTCAACGAATCGCTGGCGTCGACACTGACGCTGGACGTGCCATTGATGCGTCTCGACCTGCCCGGCATGACCGTGCTCAATCTGGATGGCTGGACACGCTACGTCGGCAGTGCGCCCTTGACCCGGGAGGAAGACGCCCCGACGCGCGACGAGCTCATCGCCCACGCATCCGCAGGCCGTCTCGAACGTCTCTTCGTCATGCAGCGCGAACTGGCGCACGCCGCGGCCGGATTCGCGTCGTTCGCGCAGCAACTCGATCACGCGATGCATGGCCAGGCGCCGAGTTTCGAACGGACCTCCCAGGCCCTGGAACGGCTTGGAAGAGCCATCGCGAGTCTTGTGGATGGACGACAGCCCGTCCGCGGACCGACTGCAGACACGGCTGACGCGTCTTCACCCCCATCGGAGAACACCGTATTCGCGGCGAATTCGCCCTCGGGAACGTCTCCCCTCCTACCCGGTGCCCCCGGCTCCGCATCTTCGGGCGGTCCGCATAGCGGCGAAACGCGCATACGGGACCGCGATCATGCCTATGAAATCATCGCCGCCGTGGCGGGCTATCTGCAACGCCACGAACCCCATAGCCCGACGCCCTATCTGTTGCTGCGGGCGGTGTCCTGGGGCCGGATGCCATTGATCGCGTTGATGGGCGACATCGTCCGGGAGGAAAGCGACCTGCAGCGCTATCTCGCCGCGATCGGCGCGCGGCCTTGAGTGCATCTAAAACCAAAGGAATATCCTCATGTCTGGCTTGAGCATCACGCAACTCGGCCCAGGACTGTGTGGCGCGGAGACACGCATCGAGATTTGCCACGACCGTGCCAAGACGACGATCTGGCTGCAATTGACGAACACGCAATACATCGTCAACGGCAGCACCTCGCCGCAGTTCGTCACGGTGCTGATTGGTGCGATCCAACGTGGATCCGTCTGGGTTCCCATCGACGCCGGCATGGCGGCACGCTGCCGCGACGTAACGATCGCGGTGCATACGATGAAAGCGGATGCCACCACTCGCTTCCAGCTCGCCATCGTCAACCACTGGCGAACCTTCGACAGCTCCCGGGCCAGGAACTGGGCGAAGGGCACGACCTTCGGAACGAGCCTCACCAACGCCAGCTTCGTCATGAAGGCGTTGAAAACCGGCTTCGACGCGATCGGCGAGCCGATGGCGGCACACAGCGGGTTCCGGCGCACGGACTTCACCCTCGAGGAGGTGCTTGCCTATCTGAATACCCGCTCGAAAGCCGTCGGCACGATGTTCGACGGTGGCCTGCTCGATTTCCGGGAAATCATGCCCGCGGCGGCATACGACCCGCCGTACGCGCAGGATCGCACGAGCGTGGAGGACAGAAGAGTCATGCCCTGTATCGCGAGCGCAAAAGCGGGCACGCACGGAGGCCGGTTTCCCTACTTAGGCGAAACGTCCGGGGTGTCGTTCGACCGGGTGATCACCTATGGATTCCGCGGCGACTCACGTCCGCCGAGCGCCCTCAAGAATGCCGGAGACTTCCTGCCGAATTACACGCGGCCGGCACATATCGAAAACAACGCCGACATGCCACAGAACATGGCGCTCAATCTTCAACACTTCATCAGTGATCAGGAATATGGCGGATACCTTTCCGTAACCAAATCCACCGCCGTGGCGAAGGCTTTCGCCACAGGTCATGGAGGAACGACGGAGGCCGGGCCGGGATGGGTCTATGCGTGCTTTGTGGAGGGCGGATTTCATCTGCCAGCGCGCGGCACGCACGCGTGGGTGAGGTTCTACGAGCAGGAGATCTCCATGCCCGGGATCATCGATTGGGAGGACATCGTCGGCTGCCGATACGTCCAAAGCAATGGACTCTTCGACGGCAGCGTCTATCTCAAGGACCCGTTCCTGTACACGGATGCCATGGCCGCCGTCGAAGTGTGGGAATTGCTGAGCGGGAAGTCGCAAGGCCCGGGCCACTGATGTACAAAAACGGTGCATCGACGGGACAAGATGGGAGTACTGCCGGAACGCAATGGTTGATCGCGCATGAACAGCGGCATGTACGCGAAACGAGCGGTTCTTGACGATTCCGTCGCGTTCCTCATGCCTTTACAGCAACCTGTGCCTGCCTGATCTGCGGGCAACCACAGGGGGACATGACAATCATCCAATAAATGGGCTTCGACAAGACGAATCTGCCCATGCATCGCACTGCGGGTGCCGGTTATTTTGGCTTGTGCACCGGAAGTGTGGGATGTTTTTTCTTGTTCGGCGGATCGACGCGATGCCTCTCGTCATCCTTTCCATCTTCTCGTTTTGGTTTCGGTCCAGGATTGATATGATTTGACATTTCCCTCTCCAATAAGACAAAAATAAGATCGGATCGACACAGGAACACTATGTCTTTCCGTCAATTTTTTTGCAAGCCCCTTCAGCGGAGATTCGGCCATGCCTTCCCTCGATTGCGAACGTCGCCGCTTCAACCTGCTGCTGGCGGGCATCGGCCTGATGCTGCCGGGGCAGTCGATGTTCGCCGCCCGCGTCAGCGGCGCCGATCCCGGTCCTCTGCGCCCGGATGTGCAACCGGAGGCGTTGCATCTGTCGCGCAACGACTGGGTGCCAAACAACCCCCGTCTTCCCGTCCTGGTCTATCCGAACGTCATCCGGTCGAGCGGCGCCGACCCCGCAGCGGCATTCGAAACCACGTTCGACGAAACCGGCTGGCCGCCGCAATGGCGGGCTGGCGTCTTCCCGTACCATCACTATCACTCCACCGCGCACGAGCTCCTCGGCTTCGTCTCGGGGCACGCCTCGCTGATGCTCGGCGGTCCCGGGGGGCATGTCGTGCAGGTGCGGGCCGGCGATGTCGCCGTGCTTCCTGCGGGCACGGGTCACTGCAATATTGCGTCGAGCGACGATTTTCTGGTGGTGGGGGCTTATCCGCCGGGTCAGCGTTGGGATATTTGCCGCAGCGCGCCTTCTCCCGCTGCTGTTCAGAGAATGGCGCAGCTCGGGTTTCCGGACAGCGATCCGGTTTATGGCGCGGGCGGTCCGCTTCCGCGGGACTGGACCGGCACCTGAGTAAGGTCCTTGGTGGTGGTCAGCCCCGCAGCTGCGACACGCAGGCCGCTTGCGCCCACGCGCGTCAGAAGGCCACTGCGAGAGACGAGCGGGATTCACCAGCCCTCGTGAGCGGTCGTCTTTCAGTCTGGTGACATGGCCTCTAGGGCGTTGGCGCTTGCCAGCAGACCGTTCAGCACTTTGTCGGCGACCTGCTCCGAAAACCCCACGGGCAAGCCGGTGCGGACCTTGGCGACGACCTCCGGCGTGCGCACGATGAGCTCTTGCAGCAATCGCTCGGCGTTTTCACCATATCCCACCTTTCTGGCGGTGCTGTTGAAGTGTCGCCGCTGGAGCGTGTGTATCTGGTAATGACGGTTCTTACCCAGCAATGCCATGGCCAGCTCGATGTCCTGCGCCACCCATTGATTGGGTCCGTTCCCGATGACGGGGAATGCGGACATGACGTCATACATCGGCGTCATGCGGAAGGAGCCCGCGGCTCCAGCCAGCAGTTGCAGACTGAAGTTTTTGGCATGACCATCCGGAGCTTGGCTAGAAATATTTCAAAGGCCCTTTTCGGAAATAACGAGGTCACGGCTTCATTATTTCCGTGCAGCCCGGGGCCAGTCAATTCCCCAACCGCTAAATCGGTAACGGAAAATCCGGTGATGCGCCCCCCCTACTCCACCGTCACCGACTTCGCCAGATTCCGCGGCTTGTCCACATCCGTCCCCCTGGCACACGCCGTGTGATACGCCAAAAGCTGCAACGGCACCGTATGCAGAATCGGCGACAGCATCCCGTAATGCTCCGGCATCCGGATCACATGAATCCCCTCGCTGCTCTCGATATGCGTATCCGCGTCCGCGAATACATATAGCTGTCCCCCGCGCGCCCGCACTTCCTGCATGTTCGATTTCAGCTTCTCCACCAGCGCATCGTTCGGCGCGACCGTCACCACCGGCATCGCCTCGGTCACCAGCGCCAGCGGCCCGTGCTTGAGTTCACCCGCCGGATACGCCTCCGCATGGATGTACGAGATTTCCTTGAGCTTCAACGCCCCTTCCAGCGCGATCGGATAATGCAGCCCGCGTCCCAGGAACAGCGCGTTTTCCTTGCGCGCGAATTCCTCGGACCACGAAATGATTTGCGGCTCCAGCGCCAGCACGCTGTTCAGCGCCGCGGGCAGGTGCCGCAACTGCGTGAGGTATGTGGCCTCGATCGCCGCATCCACTTGCCCGCGCAGCTTGCCCAGCGTCGCCGCGAGAATGAACAGCGCGGTCAGCTGCGTCGTGAACGCCTTCGTCGACGCCACGCCGATCTCCCGGCCGGCATGCGTGAGAAACGCCATCTCGGTCAACCGCACCATCGCGCTCGATGCGACGTTGCAGACCGCGAGCGTATGGGTATGTCCCAACTGCTGCGCGTGCTTGAGCGCGGCCAGCGTGTCGGCGGTCTCGCCGGATTGCGAGATGGTGATGACCAGCGCATCCGGATTCGGCACCGAATCGCGATAGCGGTACTCGCTGGCGACCTCGACTTCCGTGGGAATGCGCGCGATCGATTCGAGCCAGTACTTGGCGCAGAGCCCCGCGTAATAACTGGTGCCGCAGGCCAGGATCAGGATCCGCTGGATGCCCGGCAGGACCGCTTCGGCGCGCTCGCCGAACAGCCTGGGCGAGAACGCGTCGACGGCCGGAATGGTGTCGGTGATCGCCTGCGGCTGCTCGAAGATCTCCTTCTGCATGAAATGCCGGAACGGCCCGAGTTCGACCGCGCCGCCATAGGCGACGACCGTCCGGATCTCGCGCTCGACCGTGCCGCCCTGCGCATCGACGATCGTGACGCCGGCGAGCCGCACGTCGACGATGTCGCCTTCTTCCAGAAAGATGAAACGGTCGGTGCTGCCGGCCAGCGCGAGCGCGTCGGAGGCCAGGAAGTTCTCGCCCTCGCCCACGCCGACGACCAGCGGCGAACCGGCGCGCGCGCCGACGACGCGGTGCGGTTCGTCGCGATGGATCACGGCGATCGCATACGCGCCGCGCAGTTGCGGCACGACCGCGCGCACGGCGTCGAACAGGTCGCCCCGGTAGTGACTGTGCACCAGGTGGGCGATGACCTCGGTGTCGGTCTGCGTCTCGAAGACGTAGCCCTGCCCCTGCAGCGTCGCGCGCAGCGTCTCGTAATTCTCGATGATGCCGTTGTGCACGAGACCGACGGTGTTTTGCGAGAAGATCGGATGGGCGTTGCGGGTGACGGGCGCGCCATGCGTCGCCCAGCGGGTATGCGAGATGCCGGTCTGGCTTTCGAGATGCGTGTCCTCGACCTGCGCGGCGAGATCCGCGACGCGGGCGATGCTGCGCACGCGCGTCAGTTCTCGATCGACGATGGCGGCGACGCCGCACGAGTCATAACCGCGGTATTCGAGTCGTCGCAGGCCTTCGACCAGCACTCCGACGATATTGCGTTGCGCGACTGCGCCGACAATGCCACACATGGTGTTCTTCCTCAGCCGTCGTCGAAACCGACGTTCCGACGCTCAGCGTTTCTGTTTGACCGGCCGTTGATGACCGGGTTTGGCGTGCTGCGTTTTGGGATTCAAGGCCAGCGCGCCGGGCTCGACGTCCTTCCAGATCGTCGTGCCGGCGGCCAGCGTCGCGCCCCGGCCGAGCCGGACCGGCGCGATCAGCGACGCGTTCGAGCCGACGAACACGTCGTCCTCGATGACGGTGCGATGCTTGTTGGCGCCGTCGTAGTTGCAGGTGATCGTGCCGGCACCGATGTTGACGCCGCTGCCGACGTCGGCGTCGCCGATATACGTCAGGTGGTTCGCCTTCGACCCGGCGCCGATCACGGCGTTCTTGACCTCGACGAAGTTGCCGACATGCACGCCATCGGCCAGCGCCGCGCCCGGGCGCAGCCGCGCGTACGGCCCGATGACGGCGCCGGCGCCGACGCGGGCGCCGTCGAGATGCGAGAAGGCATCGACGCGCGTGCCGGCGCCGACGACGACATCGCGCAATACGCAGTTCGGACCGATCGCGACGTCGTCGCCGAGCGTGACCGCGCCTTCGAACACGCAGTTGACGTCGATGAAGACGTCGCGCCCGGCATCGACGCTGCCGCGGATGTCGATGCGCGCGGGGTCGGCGAGCGTGACGCCCTGTTCGAGCAGCACGTTCGCGACTCGCGCCTGATAGGCGCGTTCGAGCACCGCGAGCTGCGCGCGGCTGTTGACGCCGAGCGTTTCGGCGATATCGGTCGACGAGGTGGTGACGATGTCGACCCGGTCGGCCAGCGCCTGTTCGACGAGATCGGTCAGGTAGTACTCGCCCTGCGCGTTGTCGTTGCCGAGCGCGGCGAGCCAGTCGCCCAGACGCGCGGTGGGCGCGACGACGATGCCGGTGTTGATTTCGGTGATCGCGCGCAGCGCGGCGTCGGCGTCCTTCTCCTCGACGATGCGCAGCACGCTGCCGTCCGCCGCGCGCACGATGCGGCCGTAGCCGGTCGGGTCGGCGAGCTCGACGGTGAGGATGCCGAACGCGCGCGGGCCGGCCGCGTCGAGCAGCGCGCGCAGCGTCGCGGGGGTGGTCAGCGGCACGTCGCCGTAGAGCACGAGCGTCGGCACGGCGGGGTCGAGCTGGTCGACGGCCTGGCGGACCGCGTGCCCGGTGCCCAGTTGCCGCGCCTGCTCGGCGAACAGGATATCGGGGGCGGCGACGGCGGCGCGCACCGCCTCCGCGCCATGGCCGACGACGACGACGATCCGTTGCGGCGCAAGCGCACGCGCGGTGTCGATGACATGGGACAGCAATGGCCGGCCGGCCAGGCGATGCAGGACCTTGGGCAGGGCGGAACGCATCCGCTTGCCCGAGCCCGCCGCAAGAATCACGATGTTCACGTCGCGCCGCTCAAGAGGGTTGAGGAAAAATTCGGGAGAAAATTCGAGGCAGATCAGCCGCGTATTTTAGCATGCGTGAAAACGCGCCCACGCCGCTTCCCGGCGCAATCTGGTAACGAAAATCCCCCTTCGTCCCCCTCTTTCCGCTTCATTCAACCGCGAACCCGCGTGTCAGAACGCATAGCTCGCCGAGGGCAGCACCGTGACGCCGACGCGGCGCTGCGCGATCGGGCTGCGCGCGGCCTTGTCGGTATAGAGACTGCCGCTGACGATCAGCTCGCCGGTCCAGTGCCTGTCGAAGTGGTGATCCCAGGTGGCGGTCAGCGCGTAGGCGTAGATGCCGCCGCCGGGCGCATAGCGGTCGTATCCCGAGCTCAGGCTTTGCGAGCGCGTTATCCCGAAATAGGTCCGGTTGTAGCGGTGGTCGCCGAGTTTCACGTTGGCGTCGAGCGTGACGGGGTCCTGCGTGCCCTTCAGCACGATGCTCTCCAGGCCCAGCTGGTACTGGTTGCCCCGCCGCCCATCCAGGCCGAACTCGGCCTGCGCGTTCGCGGACAGCCAGGGGACGATCTGCTGGGAGACGGTCAGCGTGCTGGTGAGCGTGCCCTTGACGCTGCCGAGCGCGGCGAGGCGATCCGCGCCGGGCCGCAGCCAGTCGTTCGCGTTGTCGCGGCCCTGGTCGTAGTTGATCGCCTCGCCGATGTAGAAGCCCGAGGCGGACTGGTACTGGATGCCCGCCCCGCGCACGGTGTCGGCGAAGAAGATGCCGCGGCTGACGTCGACCATCGGCACGATCAGCGGCCGGAACGCGCGCGCGCCCATGTAGCGCTGGTCCAGTCCCGCCCCCAGCCCGATGCTGACGTCCGTATGGTTGCCGAAGACGCCGCCGTCGTCCGCAGGGGTGGTGGAGGTCGTGGCGGTGGCAGGCATCGCCGTCGATGATGCCGGCGGCGACGGCGATGCGGTGCCCGCGCCCGTGCCCGCCTGTGCCCGGACCGGTCCCGATGCCGCGAGCGCGAACAGCCCCGCGACGGCGCCGAGCGACAGCCTCCTGCAATTCTGGATGAAACGCGTCATGTACTGTTTCCTTGAGCTTGCCGCGGGCCGCGCGCGCTCAACGCGCCCGCCCGCCGCCGCGTTGCGAGATATGCCAGGGCACCAGCCGCCGTTCGATGAAGGACACCGCGCCGAACAGCATGACGCCCATCAGCGCGAGCAGCACCACCGCGACGAAGACCCGGGTGGTCTCGAACATGCCCTGCGAACTGAGGATCACGTAGCCCAGCCCGCGCTGCGCGGCGACGAATTCGCCGACGATGGCGCCCACCAGCGCGAGCGAGACGGCGACTTTCAGCCCGGAGAGGATCGACGGCAGCGCGTAGGGAAACTGGATGCGCCAGAGCACCGCCCGCTTGCCGCCGCGGGTGACGCGGGCGAGGTCGAGCAGATCCTGCGGCACCGATCTGAAACCGTGCACCGCGTCGATCAGCACCGGAAAGACGGCCACCAGAAAGCCGATCGCGATCTTCGGCGCCATGCCGGTGCCCAGCCACAGCACGCACAGCGGCGCGATCGCCACCTTGGGCACGCTGTTGAGGCCGACCACCGTGGTGTAGACGGCGTTCTCCAGCAGTTTCGAGCGCACGATCAGGATCGCCAGCCCGACGCCGATGAGGGTGGCGGCGACGAAGCTGACGAGGGTGACCTCCAGCGTGTACCAGGCGTTGTCGAGGTAGAGGCCGGGGGAATCGAAAAATTCGCGCACGATCGCGCTGGGCGCCGGCAGGATCACCGGATTGATGTGGGCGACGCGCGCCAGCGCTTCCCAGAGCGCGAGGCACAGCGCGATGAAGACCGTGCTCGCGACGGTGGGCGCGAGGGCGGCGCGGGCGGTCTCAGGCGTCATGCAGCAGTCCCATGTTTTCGAACAGATGCCGGATGTAGGCGCAGTACTGGCTGAAGCGGGCATGCTGCGGATGCGCGGGGTCGTCGCGCATCGCGAGGCTGCGCGGACGCGGCAGGTCGATCGCGAGCGTCTCGACGATGCGCCCGGGGCGCGGCGAGAACACCGCGACCCGGTCGGCGAGGAAGACCGCCTCGGCGATGTCGTGCGTGACGAAGAGCACCGTCTTGCGGCTGTCGAGCCAGATGCGCTGCAATTCGACGTTCAGCTGCTCGCGGGTCAGCGCATCGATCGCGCCGAACGGCTCGTCCATCAGCAGCAGCGACGGGTCGTCGATCAGCGCGCGACAGATCGAGACGCGCTGGCGCATGCCGCCGGACAATTCCCACGGGTAGCGCCGTTCGAACGCCTGCAGGCCGAACAGCGACAGCAGGTGCCGCGCACGCGTCTCGTATGCGGCACCCTGCCCTTCCCCGCGCAACTCGCCGCGCAACGCCAGCGGCAGCAGCACATTGCCCAGCACGTCGCGCCAGTCGAGCAGGACGTCGCGCTGAAACACCACGCCGAGGCCCGCGGGCGGTCCGTCGCCCGGGCCCCGTGCGCGACCGTCGATCGTCAGCACGCCGCTGGTCGCCTCGTCGAGCCCGGCGATGCAGCGCAGCAACGTGCTCTTGCCGCAGCCGCTGGGACCCAGCACGCTGACGAATTCGCCGTGCGCGACGTCGAGCGACGCGCTTTCGAGCGCGATCACCGGCTGTTTGCCGGGATACCGCTTGCCGAGTTCGCGTACCTGGATATGCGGCGGCGCCATGCTCACTTGCCGGCTCCGATCCGGTCGATCGTCGCGCGGTCGAGCAGCGTGTTCGTGAAGTAATGGTCGGCCGGCTCGGGGTTTTTCAGCAGCTTCGCGTCGCCGAGCGTTTTCAGCGCGCCCTGCCAGTCGCTCCCGGCCATGTAGCCGATCGGCTGGCCCTGCGTGGCCGGCGTGTGCATGAAGCCCAGCAACTGGTCGATCTGTCCGCGCAGGATCTTCGGATCGAGCTTGACGTCCGGGCGCTGCGCGAGCACCGCGGCGACGGCCTCGTCCTGGTGTCCCTGTTCGATGTATTCCCAGGCACCGGCCATCACGCTGGCGAAGCGGCCGAGCGCGACGCGTTTGGCGGCGAGCGCCTTCTCGGTGGTGAACAGGCCGAAGCTCGGCAGCGGCAGACCGAAGTCGGCGAAGCGGATCGCGCGCGACGGACGCTGCGCGGCGACGATCGGCAGGAAGAACGGGATGCTCGACACGGTGCCGTCGACGCGGCCGGCGACATAGATCGCGGTCTGCGCGGCGGCGTCGACGTTCAGGCGCGTGACCTGGTCGGGCGCGACGCCGCCATTGGCGAAGAATTTGTCGAAGAACGGCGCGCCCGAACCGCCGGGCGTGATCGCGATGCGCTTGCCGGCGAGATCCTTCGGGACGCGCAGGTTCGCGTTCGCGGGCACCAGCACGCCGGTGTCGTTCTGCCGGATGAAATCGGCGATCGCGATCACCGGCAGGCCGCGGTCGCGGCCGATGATCATCGGCCCGAGGTTCGCGAGGCCGACGTCGAACTGTCCGGCACCCACCAGTTGCACGGTATGCGTCGAGCCGATGCCGTCCTGCGCGTCGACGGCGATGCCGGCGCGGGCGAACCAGCCCTTCTGCCGGGCCAGGTACAGCGCGGCGTCGATGCCCCACGGCGTCCAGTCGGTGCGCAGGCGGATCGTTTCAAGATCGGCGGCCGTGGCGGCGGACCATGGCGTGAGCGCAGCGGTGACGCCGATGCCGGCCGCCAGACAGACCGCCGCGCGGGCGATGATGCGCTTGAAACTCATGCGAGATTTCCTCATGCGAGACCCACTCATGCGAGACCCAATTGGGCACGTCGGACGGGCCGTCCGGCGGACGGCCGTGCGTTGCGTTCGAACTCCTGCCGATCCGTGCCGGCCCATGCGTCAGGGCGTGAAGCGGATCACCTGCGCGGCCGCGTGGCCCGTGCCATCCCGGCCTTCCCGGCCTTCCCGGCCTTCCGGGCCGCGCGCGTCGTCCCCGTCCTGCGTGCCGCACGGATCCTCGTCGAACGCGATGTCGCCCGCCGGGTCCGCCTGTCCGCTCGCCTTCAGGCCGGCGAAATCGAAGAGGTCGCGATCCATCAGATGCGAGGGCACCACGCTCGACAACGCGTTGAACAGGTTGTCGACCCGCCCCGGAAAACGCGTTTCCCAGTCGCGGATCAGCGCCTTCATCTCGGCGCGCTTCAGGTTCGGCTGACTGCCGCAGAGATTACATGGAATGATCGGGAATTCGCGCAATTCGGCGTATTTTTCGAGATCGGCTTCCTTCACGTAGGCGAGCGGCCGGATGACGACGTTGCGGCCGTCGTCCGATTGCAGCTTCGGCGGCATGCCCTTCAACTTGCCGCCGTAGAAGAGGTTCAGGAAGAGCGTCTGCAGGATGTCGTCGCGATGGTGGCCGAGCGCGATCTTGGTCGCGCCCAGTTCGCCGGCGACCCGGTACAGGACGCCGCGCCGCAGCCGCGAGCACAGCGAGCAGGTCGTCTTGCCCTCGGGCACCAGCCGCTTGACGATGCTGTACGTGTCCCGGGTCTCGATATGGTACGGGACGCCGCGCCGCGTCAGGTACTCCGGCAGGATGTGCGCCGGGAAACCGGGCTGCTTCTGGTCGAGGTTGACCGCGACGATGTCGAAATGGATCGGCGCGCGCTCGCGCAGCCGCAGCAGGACGTCGAGCAGCGCGTAGCTGTCCTTGCCGCCGGACAGGCAGACCATCACGCGGTCGCCCTCCTCGATCATCGCGTAATCGGCGATCGCCTGCCCCACCTGCCGCGCGAGCCGCTTGAAGAGCTTGTTGTTCTCGTAGGCGTCGCGCTGCACGCGACGGTCCGCGGCGCGTTCGGCGATGGCGTGCGCGGTATGCGGAATATCGTCAGGCATCATGCCTCCCTGAAACGGAACACTTCGACGCCCACCGATTCGCACCCCGGATACACGTCGACCTTCTCGGTGACGACGCGCACCGCGCGCACGCGGACGTCGGCCAGCAGGCGCGCGGCGATGTCGTCGCACAACGTTTCCTGCAGATGGACATGACCCTGCCCGATACTCGCCAGGATGGCTTCGGGGATGATGTCGGAATTGACGATCTCGTCGAGCGCGTCGCGTTTCGGCGTCGAGATCGCCAGCGCGATGAACAGATCGACGTTGAAGCGCACTCGCTGGGCGGCGCCTTTTTCGACTTCGTAGGCACCGATGTTCATCCGGACTTCATAGTTGCGGACGAAAAGCCGACGACAGTCGGACAGACGGTGGTCGGTCAACACGCTGGACATCGCGTGACTCCAAAGGAAAGACAGGACTGCCGTGCGGCGGCCCGGGGACCAGCGCGCACGGCGTGAAAAAAAGACCGGTGGAAAAGATACCGGTACGACAAACGTCTCATGAGCGGGAACGTTCCCGCGCGGCGACGTGGCGCACGAGCGCGTCGATGTCCGCTCCGACAGGCAACGCGCATCCCATGCCGCCATCCACCAGCAGGGTCGAGCCGGTGATCGTCGACGCCTCGGCCAGATAGCAGACCGCTTGCGCCAGCGACGCATCGAGCGGGCCGCCGCCGGCCGCATGATCCGGATTGCCCCTGTTTTTCCCGCTGCCCGCTGCGGCTGCGTGGCCCGTGTCGGCTGCGTTGCCCCCGTCGGCCGCATTGGCTGCGCTGCCTTCGGGCCCCGCCAGCAGCGGCGTGCTCACGGCGACCACCCGCATGTGCGGCGCGTAGCGGCGCGCCAGAGCCGGCGTGGCGGTCGCGACCGCGGACTGCGTGAGCGCGAACAGCATCGCGTCGCGCCGGACGTCGGGCAGGATCGAATCGACGATATTGACGACCACGGCGTCGTTGCCACCGTTGCCCGCACCATCGCCACCGCTGTCGCCACCGCCGCCATCCGCGTCGATGGCGTCCGACAGCGTCTGCGCCAGCGCCAGCGCGGTCCACAGGTTCGCCTGGTTCATGCGCACCAGCGCCGGACTGCTCATGCGTCCGGCCACATCGCGCTCGACGCGCAGCGGCGCGCTGACCACGCAGCGTGGCCGCCCCAGTCCTTGCGTGCAGCGCTGCACCAACGTTTCGGCCCGGGTGGCGTCATGGGTGTCCATGGCGGCGGCGGCGTCTCCCGGCACCGGCCGACTGGCAGGCCCGTGCGTGTCCTGGCTTGCGGCATCCGGCGCCGCATGCGGCACGACGGGCATTTCAGCCGTCGCAGCCGTCGAGCATGTCGACGAAGGTACGGACGGTTGCGTCGATACCGGAAAAGCCGCCGCGCGACGACCCAGTGCCATCACAGTGGCGCACAAGGCCAGCGCGGTGGCGCGACGCCCGGGTTCGACGCCGCTTGCGTCATCCTTGCCGCGGTCGGGGCCACGGGGAGCGCCGTCGCCGCCGTCGCCGCCGTCGCCGCCGTCATCGTAATACACGCCGACGTCCCACCCACGCCGCGCGAACGCCAGGGCGAGCGCCGTCCCGCGCGCGGCATTTTCCGCGATTGCGCTGGGGAGGAGCACGACGCCTGGCGTGCCCGGATGATCCGGAAAAGTCGTTTCAGTCATTTACAATGTCGCAATGGACGCCAAACCACACGCTAGTTTACCCGTTCCCGACGCGCATGCCCTCGCGCGTTCCACCACGCTCGTCGCGCGCATCGCCGCGGAGATCGCCGCCGCCGGCGGGTGGCTGCCGTTTTCCCGCTACATGGAAATGGCGCTGTACACCCCCGGCCTCGGGTACTACAGCGGCGCGAACCGGAAATTCGGCCGCAGCGCGGCCGACGGGAGCGATTTTATAACCGCGCCGCATATCTCGCCGTTCTTTGCCCGCGCGCTGGCCCGGCCGGTCGCCGACGCGCTGGCGCTCGCCGAGGCGGACGAGGTCCTCGAATTCGGCGCCGGCACCGGGCTGCTGGCCGCGCAGTTGCTCAACGCGCTGGCAGACGACGGGCACGGCGCAACCACGGCGTCCCGCCCTGCCATCCGCCTGCGCCGCTACACGATCGTCGAACTCTCCGGCGAGCTGCGCGAACGCCAGCGCGAAACGCTCGCGCAACGGGCCCCCGCCTGGCTCGACCGCGTGCGCTGGCTCGACGCGCTGCCCGAGCGCTTCCACGGCGTCGTGATCGGCAACGAGGTACTCGACGCGATGCCGGTGCAGCTGCACCCGCACGTCGGCGGCGCCTGGTTCGAGCGCGGCGTCGCGCTCGACGGCACGCGCCTGGTCTGGCGCGACCGTCCCGCCGCGCCGCCGCCGGACATTCCCGCGACGGTGCGCGCGGCCATCGACGCCACCGCCGTCGACTACCTGATCGAAAGCCACGCGGCGGCGCGCGCCTTCATCGCCACCGTCTGCGCGATGCTCACGCGCGGCGCGGCGATCTTCATCGACTACGGCTTTCCCGCGCACGAGTACTACCATCCGCAACGCGCCGCGGGCACGCTGATGTGTCATTACCGGCATCAGGCGCACGACGATCCGCTGCTGTACCCGGGCCTGCAGGACATCACCGCGCATGTCGAATTCAGCGGGCTGACGCAGGCGGCGCTGGACGCGGGCGCCGACGTCCTGGGCTATATGTCGCAGGCCCGCTTCCTGATCAACGCCGGCATCGCCGAGGATCTCGGGCGCACGGTCGATCCGGCCGACCCGGCGCGGTATCTGCCGGCGGCCAACGGCGTGCAGAAGCTCCTCTCCGAATCCGAGATGGGCGAGCTGTTCAAGGTGATCGGTTTCAGCCGGGGACTCGACGACGTGCCCCGCGCCTTCGACGCCGGCGACCGCTCGTGGACGCTGCTCGACGAGGATGAAGACGAGGATCCGTCCGACGACGCTGGATGCGGCGAAAACGCCGGCGGACTGCCGACATGATCCGCTGGCTCGTCACGACCTTCGTCACGGTCATGATCCTGTCCGCCTGCTGGCCCTGGATGGGCAGGATCGGCATCGGCCGCCTGCCCGGCGACCTGCGCTTCCGATTGTTCGGGCGCGACTACATGTTTCCGTTCACGTCGTCGATTCTGATCACCTTGATCGGCACCGCGCTGGTGCGCTGGTTGTGACCACGGCAGGTGCGCCGCATGTAACGTATTCGTCAGCATGGTGTGCAAAAATGTGAGTCTCGCACGCCACCAGGCGCCGCGCAGGCGGAGGCAAGGCGCGCATCGTCGCCCGGAACGGCTTGCGCTTGCCTGGTGGCGATCTTGTCCGCCCGCACCCCCGCGCGGCTTGCTCCCGCGACCCCCTTTACACAATGACGCTTCCCCCCGACTGCGCGATTTCATGAACTCTTCACGTCGTACCCTCCTTGCCCGCGGCCTCGCGGTTCCGTTGAGCCTGGGTCTGCCCGCGGCGCTCGTCACCCGGGCGGGGCACGCCGCGCCCGCCGCGCCCCCGCCTCTCGCGCTGGTCATGAACTCGGGAGAGGCCAGCGTGGCCGTCATCGACATGACGACCCGCAAGGTCGTCCGGAACCTGCCGACGCTGCGCGAACCCAGCCATTGGGCGCTGTCGAAGGACCGCAGCAAGATGTACATCGCGGACGCGAACGGCAACGCCCTGTTCATCGTCGATCCGCGCACCGGCACCGCGCTCGGCCACAAGGTCATCGCGGACCCGTACCAGCTCGGTTTCACGCCCGACCACCGCTATCTCGTCGTCAATGCGCTCCGGCTGGACTATGTCGACGTCTATAACGCCGACGATCTGAGCCTCGTGAAGCGTTTTTCCCCGGGCTCGATGCCCAGCCACCTCGACTTCTCGCCGGATTCGCGCTGGAGCTTCAACTCGATGCAGGCGTCCGGGACGCTGGTTTCGTTCGACCTCGGCAACATGTCGATACGCTGGAAAGCCAAGATCGGCCCGACCCTGGCCGGCGTGCTCTGGCACAACGGCAAGATCCTCGTCTGCGTGATGGGCAGCGACCACGTGGCGCAGGTCGACCCGGTGTCCGGCGCGGTGTTGCGTCGCATCAAGACCGGCATCGGACCGCACAATATCTTTCTCACGCCGGACGGCAAGACGCTGTACGTCTCCAATCGGGTGGGCGGTTCGCTGGTCGCGCTCGACCCGACGACGTTCGAGCTGCGCCGCACCTATCCGTTTCACGCCTCGGGTCCCGACGACATCGGCGTGGCGCCCGACGGCAAGCTCTGGATCTCGCTGCGCTTTCGCGAGCAGGTCGCGGTGCTGGACCCCAACACCGGGTCCTTCGAGACCATCAACGTCGGCCGTTCGCCGCACGGCATTTTTCTCAATACGGAGCTGAGCCGTCCCGGCCTCCTGACCGCGGAACGACTCTGAGGACCCCGCATGCTGGTATTTCTCGACCGATTTTTCAATATTCTCGCCGGCAACATCGATCAGTACCTCGTCCTGCCCGTGCTGTATCACTTCGGCTGGATGGAGTGGGAGGAGTTGTCGTTCGACTGGGCGCTGGTGTGCGTCTACGGCCTGTTCGCCGTGATCGTAACCTATGCCGTCTGCTGGCCGCTGGAGGCGCTCTTTCCCATCGAGCGCTGGGACAACCGCAAGGCCGTGGTGACCGACGCGCTGTACACCATCGTCAACCGGGTGGGCGTCCTGCCGGTCGTCAGCTTTCTGGTTTTCTATCAGGTGCAGGTATGGGTGAACGGGTTCCTCGTCGGCCACGGCTACATTCCGCCGACGATCGAGACGCTGGTGCCCTCGCTGATCGGTCATCCGATCGTGGCCTTCCTGATCTACGCGCTGGTGCTGGACTGCGCCGATTACTGGCGTCACCGGCTCTCCCATACCTTCCGCTCCTGGTACGCGCTTCACGCGCTGCACCATGCGCAGCGGCAGATGAGCTTCTGGTCCGATGACCGCAACCACCTGCTGGACGACCTCATCGCCGCGCTGTGGTTCGGCGTGGTGGGCCTGGCCATCGGCGTGCCGCCGCTCCAGTTTCCGTTGCTGTTCCTGTTCATGCGCTTCATCGAGAGCCTGAGCCATGCGAACATCAAGCTGTCGTTCGGCCTGGTGGGCGAGAGGCTGATCGTCTCCCCGCGCTTTCACCGGCTGCACCATGGTCTGCGCGCGGCGGGGCGCAACTCCTGCAACTATGGGGCGGTGTTCCCGATCTGGGACATCCTTTTCCGCACCGCGGATTTCTCGGTGGAATATCTCCCCACCGGAGACCGCCGTGCGCCCGAGGCGATGGCCACCGGCGGCTACTTCGCCCAGCAGGCCAGCGGCTTGCGGTTCTTCATCGACGAGTTTCGCCGCGCGCGACAGGCGCGCGCCCGGTCACGCGCCTGAGAGGAGGAAGAGAAGGCGGACGAAGTAAATAAGTTCAAGCCAGTCGGCGAAGAAGCTATTGCTTGACGTCCACGATCAATGAGAGGCCTTCGGCGCAGCGATCACCCCGATCACGCCGAGCGCCTGAAAATCGGCTGGATTGCTCGTCAGGATGGCATACCCATGTTCGTGTGCCTGTGAGGCAATCCACAAATCGTTGTAGCGTGGACGTGGATTGCGCCCAGCCTGTTTCATCATCGTGGCAAGCAGCCCGAACGATCGAGCCGTCCGGCGAGTGATGTCGAGAACCGGCATCTGCTCGGCTTGTCGCAGCACGTTCATGCGTTGTGCGCGCTCCATCGCGTCGTTCGGATACTGGGCGCCAAATTCGAGTTCGCCCATGCTGATGGCAGAGATATAGGCGAAATCCGACCCCACCTGGTGGATGACCGCATCAAGATCGATGGAACCGCTGGCGGCATCGATCCAGACGCAAGTGTCTATGATTACCGCTGCCACGGGTCACGTACCTCGTTGTCGAAATCCCCATCGCAAATATCAGCCTTGAAGCGGTCCCCTGCTTCGGGCGCCATCTTTTGCATGCGCCGGAAAGCGTCGCGCACGGTCACGGGCCGCTGCGGCGGCGTGATCGTGCCAAGCACCGTGTTGTTGCGTTTGATCGTTACCGATTCACCGTGCGCCAACGTATCGAGAACCTGATTCGTACGGCGCGCGAGGTCGGTAGCAGTAACGACAGGCATGCGATCCCTCCTTTTAATAAATACGTATTTTACGTAATATACGTATTTATTCAAGTGAGAAGTTTGCGTTGATCCCCTTTCGACTGCACGCCCCCCAGGTTGAAGTTCCTTCCGGCGCAGCGGTTCACGTGACGTCGGACGGCGTCGGCTTATGGCCGGCGACATTGGTCATTTTTTCGTCCACCCCGTCGCCGTCCCCTTCTCCCAGCGCCGCCGCCACCGCATCCACCCGCGCCCGGTGCACCGCATCCTTGATCCGCGCCGGCTGCGCGGCGTGGCGCGCGGCCACCGCGCCCGCATCCACCGCGCGCGCGGCGATCAGCGCCTCGCGCAGCCGCGCCGCCTGCGGATACGGACTCTGCTCGAAACCCAGCCGCCCGCGCGCGTCCGCTTCGCACGCCTGCAGCGCCTCGGCGAAGCGCGCCGGCTTGCGGATGCCGTCGCAGCGCTCCAGCAGGCGCACCAGCGCCGCGGCGCCCATCTCCCGGACCCGATGGATATTGCCGTGCTCGCGCGCGACCAGCACCGCGAGATCGCGGCACTCGTTGGGCACGCGCAGGCGCTCGCACAGCGGCCTGAGCAGGTCGACGCTGCGGCCTTCGTGACCGATATGCCGCGGCAGGATCTCGGCGGCCGTGGTGCCCTTGCCCAGGTCGTGCGTCAGCGCCGCGAAGCGCACCGGCAGCGCATAGCCGTGCCGCGCCGCGTGGTCGACGACCATCATCACGTGCACGCCGGTGTCCACCTCGGGATGGTACTCGGCACGTTGCGGCACGCCGTACAGCCGATCGACCTCCGGCAGGATGCGCGCGAGCGCGCCGCACTCGCGCAGCAGCGCGAACATCCGCGACGGCCGCTCTTCCATCAGGCCGCGCGCGATTTCCTGCCAGACGCGCTCGGGCACCAGCGCATCGACCTCGCCCGCGTCCACCATCCGCCGCATCAGCGTCAGCGTCTCCGGCGCCACCGTGAAATCCGTGAAACGCGCGGCAAAGCGCGCGATGCGCAGGATGCGCACCGGGTCCTCGGCGAATGCCGGCCCCACGTGTCGGAACACCCGCGCGGCGAGATCGCGCTGCCCGCCGTACGGATCGACGACCGGGCCGTGCGATGCCCCGTCCGGCGCGATCGCGCGCGCCATCGCGTTGACCGTCAGGTCGCGCCGCGCGAGATCCTCCTCGAGCGTGACGTCCGGCGCGTAATGAAAGACGAAGCCGTGATAGCCGGCGGCGGTCTTGCGCTCGGTGCGGGCGAGCGCGTACTCGGCCTGCGTGCGCGGATGCAGGAACACCGGGAAATCCTTGCCCACCGGTCGGAAGCCCTGCGCCACCATCTGCTCGGGCGTGGCGCCCACCACCACGTAATCGCGGTCCGTCACCGCGAGGCCCAGCAGGTCATCGCGGATCGCGCCGCCCACGGCAAAGATATTCATGCGCGGATACTCCGTTCAGGCAGGGTCTTGGGGACCGGACGCGGCGGCCTTCGCCGCCGCCTCGGCGGTGAAGCGGTGGCCGGCCGACTGTCCGCCCAGATAGGCGCCGGCGACCGATTCGACCGATACCGGCACGAGCTTCAGCAGCGGGTCGAGCGGCGCGCTCAGCACCGACGGCACGGTCATCGAATCGATGTTGTCGCGGCTGATCGGCGCGTTCGGCAGATGCTCGAACGCCGCGCCCTGCAGGCGCGCCGCCCAGTCCGGCAGGCCGATGATGCGGCGCGGATGCCCGCTCGCGGCGCCGGCGAAACGCACCAGTTCGGCGAGCGTGTAGACGCGCGGCCCCCCTAGCTCGAAGGTCTTGCCCACGGCGGCGTCGAGTTCGAGCGCGGTGACCATCGCGCGCGCCACGTCGCCGGCGAACACCGGCTGGAAGCGCGCGCCCGGGCTCGCCAGCGGAATGACGGGAAACAGCTTCTGCATGTCGGCGAAGGTGCGCAGGAACTTGTCGCCGGGCCCGAACACCACCGAGGGCCGGAAGATCGTCGTCAGCAGATGCGCCGGCGCGCCGCCTGCCGCGACGACGGCTTTCTCGCCATCGCCCTTGGACCGCAGATACATGCTGGGGCCGTGCGAGTCGGCGCCGAGCGCGCTCATGTGCAGCAGCCGGCGCACGCGCATGAGCACGCAGGCGGCGACGATCTTCTCCGGCAGCGTGACGTGCGCGCGGCGGAAATTCGGACCGTACGGCGCCTCCCGCACGTCCTGCAGAATGCCCACCAGATTGATGACCGCGTGTGCGCCGCCGATGAATTCGGCGAGCTGCACCGGATCGTGGACGTCGCATTCGATGACGGTCACCGGCAGCATCTGCAGGTGGCTCGCATGCGCGCGACGGCGCACCGCGATCCTGACCTGATGCCCGGTGCGCAGCAGCCGGGCGACCACATAGGTGCCGATGAAGCCGCTGCCGCCGATCAACGCTACGGTCTGGTATCGCATGGTGCGTTCCGCGCGGGTCCGCGGCCTCGGTAAGCCCGGATCACAGGGCGATCAGGGAGAAATGGTGCCGAGCCGGGTCTTCAGCGACTGCGGCCGCCCCTCGAACAACACGCCATAGTACGTGGTGTTCGACAGGACGTTCTTCACGTAGTCGCGCGTCTCGTTGAACGGAATCGTCTCGGCGAAGATGGCGCCTTCGACCGGCCGCGTCAGCGCCTGCCGCCACTGCCGCGAGCGCCCCGGGCCGGCGTTGTACCCGGCCGACGCGAGCACCGGCGACTGATCGAACTGGTTGTAGACCATCGCCAGGTAGTTCGTGCCCAGCTGGATGTTCATGTCGAGCTCGTTGATCTGGGCGCGGCTCAGCCGGCCCAGCCCGAGCTTGCGCGCGACCAGGTCGGCGGTACCCGGCATCAGCTGCATCAGGCCGCTCGCGCCCACGCCCGAACGGGCGTTGTAGATGAAGCGCGACTCCTGTCGCATCAGGCCGTACGCCCACTCGACGTCGAGCCCGGTCGAGGCCGCGTAGCGGTCGACGATCGTGCGGAACGGCGACAGATAGCGCAACGAAAAATCGTGTTCGGCGCGCGTCCTGTCCGCCGTGTTCACGGCCCGGTCGAACACTTCGATCTGGTTCGCATAGGCGGCCGCGGCGATCAGTTGCCGGTCGGTCATGCCGCGCAATTGCCAG
>JBPBQT010000359.1:0-25752 GCA_050955065.1 Janthinobacterium lividum
GGCGCGCGCGCCGTGCCCGCTGCCGCGCCTGCGTCTGTCGGCGCGAGAGGCCGAGTCGCTGACGCTGATCGGCCGTCGCCTGCTCGACTGCTCGCTGCCCTGCGACGCCGCCGCGCCGGCGCGCGCGGTCTGGCGCCTGTCGTTGACGCCGGGGCGCAGCGACGCGGTGCGCAACGCCTGCGACCGCGAGGTCGCGATCGACTGGTCGGGCGCACGTCTGCACCTGCGTTTTCCAGCGCATGCGGCCGCGCTCTGGCTGGCGGCCCGCCTCGGCGTCGACGAGGCCGAGGCGCTGGCGCCACCGCTGGCCGAGGCCGTGCTGGAGGCGATGCTCGACGAAGTGGTCGAACGGCTCGCGCTCGGGGGGCTGGGCGCCCCCCGGTGGCGTCACGCGCCATCGTCCGCGGGCGCCCCCGCCGCGCTGGCGCATGCGTTCGTGCTGGCCGTGCGGTGCGATGGCGGGGATGGCGGGGATGGCGGGGATGATGTCGCGCCGCGCACCGGCGTGCTGGCCTGTGTCGAGACCGACGCGTTCGGCGTGATGCTGCTGGCGAGCCTGCTCGCGCCGCATCCCGAGATCGCGAACGATATCGACGTCGATGCGCTGCCCGTGCCCCTGCGCCTGGTGATCGGCGATGCGACGCTGCGGTTCGCGGAACTGGCGGCGCTCGAAGCGGGCGACATCGTGCGGTGCGCGCAGTGTTCGCTGGGCGTCGTGCCCTGGGTCGCGGCCACCGCGCCCGATGGCCGGGTGTGGCGCATGCGACCGGAGGAGGGCGCATCCGGCGCTGGCGGGCCGGGCGCCGGCCGCTTGATTTTTCTGGGACAGGGGAATGGCGTGACGGATCGGCACTTCGATGAAACGACCTACGGCGCGACGCCGGCGGGCCCGGGCGGTGGCGATGCGCCACCCGTTGCAGCAGGCGGGCCGCCCGGCGGCGACGTCTGGATCGAACGCATGCCGGTGCGTCTCGAATTCGACCTCGGCACGCAGGTCGTGCCGCTGGGCGAGTTGCGGCGCCTGCAGCCCGGTCAGGCGATCGACCTCGAACGGCCGCTGCGCGCGCCGGTTCGCATCCGCGCGAACGGCATGTCGATCGGCTGGGGCGACCTGGTGGAAATCGACGGCAATGTGGGCATCGTGATCGTCGAGCTCACGCAGAGGGCGGACCCGGCGGTCCCGACTCGCGTCGATGACCCCGCGATGGATGCCTGATCGTTGCCGTATGCCGGCCGGGAAGGATTTTCCGGGCGAGTGGTCATGGAGGGAACAGGGCGGCACGCGCCGTTACCAACCGTCCATACATCACCCATCGCCGCTGCGTGCGCACGCCACCATGCTCTCCTTTCACACTCTGTTGACCGATCTGGCGAGTGACATCGGCGTCGACGCGGTCGAATTGATACGCACCCAGGAACTGATCGTCGACGACCAGGTCATCGGACTGTATCTCGCTGGCGAAAACGACGACATGGACAGTCTCGACGGCCGCCCCGTTGCCGACGATGTGCCGGGCCCCGACAGCGAACACGCGACCTATGTCGTGTTCTTCACGCTGCTGGGCGCGGCCGACTCCGCTGGGCAGCCCCTGATCCTGCGCACCTTGCTCGAGGCAAACAATCTCTGGGCGGGTACCGCGGGATGCACGTTGGGAATGCAGGCCGGGAGCGGGCAGATCATCCTGTGCGCGCAGTTGCCGCTGGCGTTTCTGACCGGGCCGGATCTTTCCGCCGTGCTCGCCAGCTTCGCGGAAACCGCAACGTTCTGGCGCAGTTTCGTGAACGGCGCGGCGCTCGTCGAGCACGAGAGTGCCCGAGCCTTGCCATTCATGCTGGCATAGGACGCATGACATGGGCACCCATGGCATATCCGGTCAGGGCGCGCCGTTCGTAGCGCCGCTCGACATCGGCGCGCTCGACTCGGCGGGCAGATATGAACGCGCAACACCGCAGGTATCGCCCTCATCGTCGCGCGGCGCCACTGTCGAGGGATCGGGCGCGCTGTCGGGAAGGCGGTTGTCGATCAGTACCGGCAGCATGCGCGGCGAAGCGCAAGCCCAGGCGAGCAGCGGCAGGCGCGCGTTGCAAGGCGTGGGTCGCGTGCTCGCCGGCATCGTGCTCGCGCCGGTCGCGCTGGGCGCCGCGATCGGTATCGGCCTGCCGGCGTTGGCGGTGCACAAGACCATCGGCAGGATGGCCGCCAACCACCACGATGCGCAGGTGTCGCCGCGTGCCGACAGGAAATTCCGGTTCGATAACGTGAACGTCCTCGAGAAACTGGAAACGATCGAATCGAACACGCTCGCTTCCCGGGCCACGGTGATGGAAAAGGTGCTGGCCCATGCTGCGGAACAGAACAACGAGATAAGCGCCACCGATCTTCACCGCTACGTCGCGGCCGGAGAGAAGCTGGCCGTCGCGCTGCTTGCGCGCGGCAACGAAGCTGACGGCGAATCCGGTGGCGCGGTCCCGGGTTCGCCCGTCTCGGTGACGATCAACGGTTCGCCGATGGAGATTCGCAGCAGTCTCTATACCGCCCGGGCCCTGAGCTGGTACGTGATGGCGAAGGCCGCGGAGCAGGATATCGTCCAGAACCAGTTGAGCCCCGAAGCGCCCGGCAACATGACCGCGTCCGGTACCTTCGTCATGAAAGACCCGGGCAATTCGCTGTTCAATTTCCTTTCCGCGGCGCCCAGCGCGGGCGACCGGATATCGACGCACTTCAATGAACGGGTCGATCACGGCCGGCGCGACAAGCTCATGGGTTTTTTCGGGATGGACAAGGCGATCCAGCGGGGCATCGAGGACTACAGCAAATTCATGCCGGGAAAACGCGGGTGTCTGCTGTTCGACAAACTCGCGGGCCGCGACGGCGACAAGGAGATCTTCATCAAGTTCGAATCGGCCGGCTGCCCGGCGCTTTTCAAGTTCGATGGCGACGTGGGAGCGAAAAAGGAACGCAACATCGAGCAGAAGATCAGCGGCTTCTTCAGCGCCGCGGAAAGAACCCTGTCGCACGCGATCAATTTCTCGAAGAAGCACAAGGCGCCCACCGCGCAGACGGTCGAACGGCAGGAGTTCGTCACGAAAGGACCCTTCAAGGATCTCATCGCCAGGCCGTTCGCCGAGCTGGCGAAGGCCGCGGAAAAAGCCGGCGTCATTCGCGAATCGAAAAAAGAGATCACGTCGTCGATGAAGAATTTCGGTCTCACGTTCGTTCGCGGCGCGCTGGAGCAGATTGCCGCGGCGGCGACGCAGGGCGCCGCCACGCAGCATATCGCCACGCAGGCGCGCGAGCTGAGCCAGGTCGTGTCGAACGAGATGGCGCGTCTGGGCGTGTATTCCGATATTCACGGCATCGAGCGGCGCGCCGCCGAAGTCCATCTGTCGCTCGCACCGAGGCAGGGGTCGTGATGCGCGCCGCGACGTTCCTTCGATCAGGCCCGCCGTGACCCAGTTCGATCCCGTCACCCTGGCGCTGGTGCTCGCCATGCTGGCGCTGATGCCCACCGTCGCGGTCGTGACCACGTCGTTCCTGAAGATCTCGATCGTGATGTCGCTGGTGCGCAACGCGCTCGGCGTGCAGCAGGCGCCGCCCAATGTCGCGCTGTACGGCATGGCCCTGATCCTCACCGCCTACATCATGGCGCCGGTCGGGCTGCGCGCGTATGACGGCATGACGGCCGTGTCCATCGCGAGCCAGGCGGGTGTTGCCGGTGTGCCGGGTGTTTCGCGGGGCGCGGGCGGCGCCGGGCCGGGCGATGCCGCGGGCTTTGCCGGTCTTGGCAACGGCGCATCCCCGCTGCGCGTCGACGCGTTGTTCCAGGGCCTGAAAGCCGGCGTCGAGCCGCTGAAGGATTTCATGTTCCGCAACAGCCGGCCCGAGCACCGGAGCTTCTTCGCCAACACCGCGCGGCGTATCTGGGGCGCGCAACTGGCGGCCGGCATCGACGAGCGCACGCTGCTGGTGCTGGTGCCGGCCTTCATGCTCTCGGAGATGAACGCCGCGTTCCAGATCGGTTTCCTGCTGTATCTGCCTTTCGTGCTGATCGACCTGATCGTCTCCAACGTGCTGCTGGCCATGGGCATGATGATGGTGTCGCCGGTGACGATCTCGCTGCCGCTCAAGCTGTTCCTGTTCGTCATGGTCGACGGCTGGACGCGCCTGATCCAGGGGCTGGTGCTGTCCTACATCCAATGACATGCCGACACTCGACCTGATCGCCTACCTGAAACAGGCGCTGCAACTGGTGCTGTGGCTGTCGATGCCGCCGATCGCGGTCGCGTCGATCGTCGGCGTCGCGTTCTCGCTGTTCCAGGCGCTCACGCAGATCCAGGAACAGACGCTGTCGTTCGCGGTCAAGCTGATCGCCGTGGTGGCGACGCTGATGCTGCTGGGGCCGTGGATCGGCACCGAGCTGTACAACTACACGGTGTCGGTGTTCGATCACTTCTACGACGTGGCGCGCGGATGACCCCGCCAGGCGCCGCGTCGTCGTTCGGCCTCGACGCCTACGGCGACCTGAAGCAACTGCTCTGGGCCTGGGCGCAGACGCAGCCGCGCGTGCTGGCCATGCTGACGATGCTGCCGCTGTTCAACCAGCAGCTGGTGCCCAGCCTGATGCGTTTCGCGATCGCGGCGGCGTTCGGCCTGGTCGCGGCGCCGGCGCTGCTGGGCGACCCGGCGTCCGCCGTCGCCGGCACGCCGCTGGTGCTGGTGCTGGTGGTCAAAGAGGCCTTCGTCGGTTTCGTGCTCGGGTATTTTTTCGCGATCCCGTTCTGGCTGTTCCAGGCCGTCGGCTTCATCATCGACAACCAGCGCGGCGCGAGCATCGCCGCCACGCTCGATCCGCTGACCGGCAACGACTCCTCGCCGCTCGGGCAATTGTTCCTGCAGGCCTTCATCGTCTTCCTGCTCGCCTCGGGCGGCCTGCAGCTCGTGCTCGGCGCCCTGTACGACAGTTTCCTGTTGTGGCCGCCGGCGACCTGGCTGCCGCGGCTGTCGCCGGCCTCGGTGCCGCTGCTGCTCGACCAGCTCGACCGTCTGATCCGGCTGGCGCTCGTGCTGGCCTCGCCGGTTCTGATCGTGATGTTCCTCGCGGAGATGGGCCTCGCGCTGATCAGCCGCTTCGTGCCGCAGCTCCAGGTCTTTTTCATCGCGATGCCGATCAAGAGCGCGCTCGCGTTTCTCGTGCTGACGATGTATGTCGGCACGCTTTTCATGCGCACCGGCGACATCGTCGGGGAACTTCATACGGTGCTGCCGTTCCTCAACGGGCAATGGCAGGCGCGACTTCCTTGAGAGAGCGGCGATGAGCAGCGAAAAGACCGAACCCCCCAGTCACAAGAAGCTGAGCGATGCGCGCCGCAAGGGCGACGTCGCGCACAGCAAGGATTTCACGCAGACCCTGTTGATCCTGTCCCTGTTCGCCTACCTGGTGCTGCGCGGGCGGGCGATATTCGAGATGCTGGCGGCATTGGTGGCGTTTTCCGCGCGCGTATCGGCCGGTGTATCGGGCGACGGCCTGGGCGCCGCGGCGGCGACGCTGTCGCCCGCGCCGCTGCTGTCGTTCAGCAGCGCGGTCTCGGCGCTGGCGCGCGAGGCGGCGGGAACGTGCGTCGGTATCGTCGCGCCGTTCCTGCTGATCGTGATCGGCGTGGGCGTGTTCGCGGAAACCCTGCAGGTCGGCGTCGTGCTGGCGTTCGAGAAGCTCAAGCCGAGCGCGAAAAAACTCAATCCGGTGGCGAATCTGAAAAATGTCTTCTCGAAGAAAAACCTGATCGAGTTCGTCAAGTCGGTCGTGAAGATCGGCTTCCTGTCGGTGCTCGTCTGGAAGGTGGTCGCCGCCGCGCTCCCGGAACTGTTCACGCTGCCGCGCGGCGGCGTCGACGAGGTCTTCACCTCCGTAGGCGTACTGATGACCACGCTGCTGCTCAACGTGGCGGTGGCCTACATCGTGCTCGGCGTGGCGGATCTCGCGTGGCAGCGGTATCTGCATCGCCAGGGATTGCGCATGTCGAAGGACGACATCAAGCGTGAATACAAGGAAATGGAAGGCGACCCGCACGTGCGCAGCATGCGGCGCAACCTGCAGAAGGAAATGGCGATGCAGGGCGCGACGGCCGGCGCGCGGCGCGCGTCGGTGCTGATCACGAATCCGACCCATTACGCGGTCGCGATCTATTACGAGCAGGCGGAGACGCCTCTGCCGATCGTGCTCGCCAAGGGCGAGGGCGCACTGGCGCAGCGCATGATCGACGAAGCGCACGCGGCGGGCGTGCCGGTCCTGCGCGACATCCCGCTGGCGCGGGCGTTGAGCGCGCGCGCCGATGTCGGGCAGTACATTCCCGCGGCCTTCATCGAGCCGGTCGCCGACGTCCTGCGGCAGGTGCGGCAGCAGGCGGAGCGGGACGGGCCGCTTGGCACGGACGTATCGGACGTATCGCATGTGTCGGACGCGTGGTTCGCGCCGCATGCATCGAATACACCGCACATGCCGCACATTTCTCTGCCGGGAGTGCGCGTATGAGCACCGCCTGCGCGGCCCTGCTGCGGTCCTATCTCGTGCCCCGGGCGCTGCCGCTGCCCGACGCCGACGGGCGGGTGACGCTGGTCTTCGACGCGCGCCATCGCGTGCAGCTGCGCGAAGGCGCGGACGGGCGGGCGGTCGTGCGCGCGCGCCTGGTCGATCTGCCGCCGTTCGGCGTGCGCCGCGACGCGCTGCTGGTCGACATCGCCCGGCACGCGGTGATCGCGGCGACCGCGCCCCGGCAGCCCGCGCCGGCCTGCGTCGTCGATGCGCGCGAGGAGGCGGTCTGGCTGCAGCTGCTGCATGCGCCGGACGACACGACGGCCGGTTTCGCGGCGGCCCTCGACGGTTTCGTCGGCTGGCTGGCGTTCTGGAAACGCACCCTTGAACGGATATCGCCCTGAATGATCCGAATGCGCAAAACGATCCTGATGCTGGCCCTGTCGTCCCTGTGTTGCATGGCGCGGGCGTCGCCGCCGCGCTGGAACGACGCGCCGTTCAGTTATTACGCGAACGGGGTGAGCGTGGAGCGGGTGCTGCGGGATTTCGCCCGCGATTTCAGTCTGCGGCTGGAACTGGCCGAGCCGGAGAAGGCGCTTGCCAGCGGCGTCCCGGGCGATTACCCGGGCACGTTCGCGAGCCCGCCCGCGAGCCCGTTGCCGGGCGGGGCCAGGAGTGAATCGCGGAGTGAATCCAGAAGCGATCGCGGAACCGCAACCCTGGGCGCACGCGCGGGGGGACGCATGAACGCCCGCGTGAACGGGCGTTTCAACAGCGCCAACCCGACCGACTTCCTCGACCAGATGGGCAGCGTGTACGGTTTCTCCTGGTTCGCGTATGCCGGCTTGCTGTACGTGAGCGGCGCGAGCGACGTGGTCACCCGCGTCGTCGATGCCCGCGGCGGCAACATCGGCCGGCTGCGCCAGGCGCTGGATGGCCTGGGCGTGCTCGATCCGCGCTTCGGCTGGGGGGAAATGCCGGAGCGCGGCATCGCGCTGGTGTCGGGGCCCGCGCGGTATGTCGCGCTGATCCAGCAGATCGTCGCGCAGCTGCCCAGTTCGGCGGGGGCGCAGGAGGTCCGGGTGTTCCGCCTCAAGCATGCGTCGGTGCTGGATCGCACGATCCGCTATCGCGACCGGCAGATCGTCACGCCCGGCATGGCGACGATGTTGCGTCAGTTGATCGCCGGCGACGGGAGCGGCGTCGCGGGGAACGAAACGTTGTCGGGCATCAGCGCGCCGTTGCGCAACGGCGTCGCGCCGGTGTTCGGGACGACCGGCGGCACGCCGGGTCTGCCGCCATTGCCGGCCCTGGGGATACCGGCCGACGTTTCCCCGGCGCCGGCCGCCGCGCCCGGTGCCGCCGTCTCGCCCGGCGGCGCCGTCCTGGCCGGCGCCACGCCGGGCGGCATGCCGGGGGGATCCGCGGGCGTCACGCAGGGCGGCGCCCAGGGCGCGCTGGCGCGGACGATCCCGCCCTCGATCCAGGCCGATCCCCGGCTCAACGCGATCCTCGTCGAGGACGTGCCGGATCGCATGCCGATCTACCAGAAACTGATCGACGAACTCGACGTGCCCACGGCGCTGATCCAGATCGAGGCGGCGATCATCGACGTCAGTCGCAACCATATCAAGGAGCTCGGAATCAACTGGGGCGCGCGGCTGGGGCGCGTCGGCGTGGGCTTTGGCGACACGTCGTCGGCGAGTGGCGGCGCAGGGGACAGGCCGAGAAGCGGCGTGCTCGACGCACTCGGCGCCGGCGGGGCGGGGGCGACCACGCTGGTGGCGGGCGCCGGCAATGCGTTCGCCGCGAAAATCAGCCTGCTCGAACAGGTGGGCGACGCGCGCGTGCTGGCCAGTCCGTCGGTCCTGACCGCCGACAACCAGGGCGCCGTGCTGGATCTGTCCGATACCTTCTACGTGCAGACGCGCGGGCAGCAGGTCGCCACCGTCACGCCCGTGTCGGTCGGCACGACCCTGAACGTCACGCCGCGCTATGTGCCGTCCCGGATCGCGGGGCCGTATGGCGAGATCGAACTCACGGTGGACATCGAGGACGGGAAGATCCTGCCGACGCAGTACAACGGCTTGCCCGTGGTGCGCAAGAGCACGATCGGCACGCAGGCGCGCATCGCCGAGAACGAGACCCTGGTGATCGCCGGGTACAACAGCGCCGACGACCAGAGCATGGTCTCGCGCACGCCCTGGCTGGGCGAGTTGCCGCTGATCGGCGCATTGTTTCGCAATCGGGAGACCCGCGAGCGCAACACCGAACGCCTGTTCGTGATCCGGCCGACGGTCATCGGCGTGCCCGATGCGCAAGTGGCGGCGTCCGATGCGCCAATGGCGGCACCCGATGCGCGAACGACGGCACCCGATGCGCGAACCGCGTTACCCGATGCGCGAACCGCGTTACCCGATGCGCCAGCGGGGGCGCCCGACTTCGCGGCGCCATGAAGTCGCCACGATTTCTGTATGCAATCGATAAAGCGCGTCAGAGGTTCACGCCGCGCGCGGCCAGTTTTTCGGTCAGCGCGCGCCGCGCGCGCGACAGGCGGCTGCGCACGGTGCCGATCGGCACCGTCAGCATGACGGCCGCCTCCTCGTACGACAGCGCCTCGATGCCGACCAGCATCAGCAGCTCGCGCATGTGCGCCGGCAGTTCGGCGAGCGCCGCGTCGAGTTGCCGGAACAGTTGCGCCTGCGCGAACTGCCGCTCGGGATCGTTGACCGCGTAACCCGCGATGTCGCTTTCGGAGATGTCGTCGAGCGCGGATTCGTCCGTCATCTGGTGACGCCGGTGCGGCGAGCGCGACAGATAGTTCCGCACCAGATTCATCGCGATCCCGTAAAGCCAGGTCGACAATTGCGACTCGCCACGAAAGCTGCGGTATGCCTGGACCGCCTCGACGAACGTCTGTTGCGCGAGTTCCTCCGCGTCGCTGCTGTTGCCGATGTGCTTGAGAATGAAGCGATACAGCCGGGAGGAATGACTGTCGACCAGTTGCTTGAACAGAACGCCCTCGTCGAATGCCGACACGCGCGCCGCACGCGGCGCGTCGGCCGTGTCGGCGGCGGCTTCCGCGGCGGCATCGGCGGCATCCGCAGCGGCGGCGGCCGGGACAGACGCGAGGAAGGGAGTGGACGCAAAGACCTGTGCCGCGACCGGCTCCGGAACACTGGATTGACGCTTCATGATAATTCGTTGTCCTATCATATGAACGGTCGAAACGTTTTTCGTGCCGGCCGGACGACGTCCCCGTACGCGCGCTTGCGCGTCTGGCGGAAAGGCGGTTCGGGCGGTTCGTCGCCTATTGCAGGCGGTGGGTCGTGTCGTGGGTCGCGGGGTGCGCGCCGCCGAGCAGGCCCGCCAGGAAATCCACGCCGTCGAGCGCCACGCGGGCCGTCGCGGTCATGTCGACGGCGCGGTGGACCAGGGCCGATGACAGCGCCTCACCCGGGCGCGGCACCAGCCCGAGCTCGCGCACGGTGTGCTCGACGAGTTCCGCACCGAACGCATCGCGCAGCGCCGTCACGAAGTGCCGGACCGTGTCGACGCCGGGTGCCAGCCATGCCACCGGGCAGCCGGTCGGCGTCATGCCGACGGCGATGAGTTTCATCGACGACTGGTGCTCGACGACGGCAACGGCCGGTCCTCTGCCGGCATAGCGGCGAAAGTCGTCGAGGGGAATCCGGCGGGCGCTTCGCGTATCGGTGCATATGGTCATTCGAGCCTCCTGACAAATGGTTGAGGGGTGAGTAACGCGGGCCGCCGCGGGGGTTCCTTCCGCTCCCGAGGCCATGCGGACGCCTGATCGCGACGCCTGCGGGTCCGCTTACTCCATTTGTCCGCCGTCTGCCAAGCGATGATCAAAATATAACGGACCAATTCGCCGATTTCATTGTTTATTGCATACGCATGAGAAATGTTGAACATCCCGCAATAGCGGTAGGGCACCCGGTTTGCGTATATTTGACTGGCCGTGGCGGTGAAATCGAATTCATGTGTTTCCAACCGGAAAATATTGCGGACTGTATGAAACGCCATGCCTGGCAAGGCTGGCATCGACTAATCCATTTTCCGATAGATGCATGGGTTTTTTAAAGAATTCGATTCGTGTTAATCGACGCAATGAATTGCCGGATTACCGCTGCGGAATTGCCACCATAATGCGGTTCGCCGGCGAGCGCGGCGCATCGGATGAAAAGACGTTTCAGGTAATGAAAACGGGAGTGCGCTTTGCTTATGCAAAATCTGATCGGGCTGTCTTTCGGCATCGCCCCCACGCTGTCGGATCCGCTTCATGATCTGGGTGTGCTGTGCTGTCTGGAGAATCTGCGCACGGATGCCGAGGGCCTGTGCTGCCTCGCGTTCGGAACGCGCATCGTCCATCTGCAGCGCGGGCCCCACAGCAGTCGGATCCGTCTGTCGAGTGCCGTCGACGCGTTGCCGGCGCCGGTGTCGCCGGGCACGGAAGCGGTGCGCGCGCAGTTGCGACGGATGCGTCGGGACGGTGTCGCGCTGCGTGTGCTGCACGACGATGCCTGGTGCGTGCAGGCCGTGTTCGGCGGGGATGGGGTGGACGCCGGCATCGAGACCACGGGCACCGCGCTGCTCGCGGCGATCGAACGGCTGATCGGGCACGCGCAGGCCTGGCAGCAGCTGGCGCTGGAACCCGGCGCGTCCGTGCGTGCCGCGGCGCGGTGCGGTTCGCCGGCGTTCAGGCGTCGGGGATGATGTCCTTGCGCAGGACGAGATGATTGCAGCCGTTGGCGTGATGGTAGTGCGCCGCCTGGGTCAACTGCCTGACGAAATGCAGGCCCAGGCCGCCCTCGGGCCGCGCCGCGAGTGGTGCCAGCGTATCCGCCGATGCGTGCCCGGTCATGTCGAAGGGCCGCGCATTGTCGCGCACGGCGATCGACAGCGCAGCGCCCGTGGCGGTGAACGCCACGCACAGATCGATCATGACGGGCGCGCCCGGGCCGGGCATGGCTGACGGCACGCCATGCATGACGATGTTCGTCAGGAGTTCGTCGAGGATCAGCTCGACGTGGAAGATCGTGCGGCGCGGCAGAGCGGCCTGTCCGGCCCAGGTCGCGAAGGCGTCGCCGAGCGCGGCCGCGTCCTCGCGGCGCGCGGCGATGCGGCGCGAGAAGGGGGCCGGCAATGTCGGGAGCGGTGTCATGGGCGGATTTTTTGTCGGCGTGCGGCGCGGCGTCGGTCGTATCGTGATGGCGTCAGGTCCGTTCGGGCGGGGGGCGCGCGAGACAGCCCGTGCGACGGCGCGTGCGCTGGGGCGCGCCGTGGAGATCGCCGGAACATGGTTAGTATCGCTCACGATCGGCATGTTTGTCGTGCAATTGCTGCTGGGCGCGGAAAATCGCGCGACCCGCGACGCCTGGCGCAGCGAACGCTTCGCTCTCACGTTGCGCCAGCTCGCCGACCGGTTCGAAAACGACCTCGCGCTGGGGCTCGACCCGATCGGCAACGGCGACGGCGCACGCATGGTCGACGCCGCGTACGGGCGCGATCCGGCGCTGCGCGCGGTGCTGGTCATCGATCGTCGCGGCACGATCCTGCTCGACAGCGACCGGGGCGGCGTGGGTGAACGGGTGTCGGCCATCGTCGGCCGTGCGGCTGCCGCCGGCGCCGGTGCATTGCCGTGGCGCGTTGCGGCGGGCCCGCAGCGGGTGCGGGGCGTGGCGATCCACAACGCCTTCGGCGAGTGGGTCGCCGATGTGCTGCTGGCGTATCCGGAGGCGTCGGCCGCCGCGCCCCGCGTCGCGCTGCCGGGTGGTGTTGCGGGTGTCCTGGTGTTGGCGCTGTCCTTCGTGTCGGCATGCGGAGTCGCGGTGGCGGCGGCGGCGCGGCTGCGTCGCGGTGGCGCCGCCCGGGCCGTGGCGCGGGAACAGGCGGCCGGGCGGCGCGTCGCCGTGGCGCGTCTCGCGGCGCTGGAATACTGTCTGGAGACGATCGAATGCGTCGCGCCCCGGGAAGACGTCCCATGAATGACGCTGCCTGGCTCTACCGCCGCTTCGCGCTCGTCGGGGCGTTCCTGCTGAGCGGCACGAGTGTTTTCCTGCTGCTGGCGTGCCTGCGCCAGCAGGGCGTGGATGCGGAGCACGAACGGGCCGTGCGCGCGGGCGTGCTGGCGCAGACCCTCGCGGCGCAGATCGGCGCGGCGGTGACGGCGGGCGTGCCGCTGGCGCGCCTCGTCGATCTTGCCGAATTCATCGCGCAGCGCCGTCGGGACGACCCCTTGCTGTCGATCGCGGTATGCGACGCGCGCCGTCGGGTGCTGGCGGCGAGCGGCGCCTTGCCGCGCGCGTCGGGGGGCGAGGCTGCGCCGGTCGTCGCCGCAGCGCCGGTGCGCGACATGCAAACGGGCGGTACCGTCGGTTTCCTGCGCGTCTCGCTGGCCGCGGGCGATGTCGTGCAACGGTTTCTCGCGCCGCTGGCCATCAGACTGTGCGACCTGCTGGTGGTGCTGGCCGCGGTGCTCGGTTTCGCCGGCGAGGCGTTGCGCGAGGCGTGGAACTGCGGTCCCGCGCTGCGTCGACGCGTCGTCCTCGCGAGCGCGCGCCGCCTGCGGGCGGAGGACTTTTCCCTGTCCTGGCGTGGCGCGCCGCGGCGGAACTGGGACCCGCGCGCGCAGGACAACGCGCATCTCGCGCGCCAGGTCAACGAAAGCGAGCGACGCGCCTGGCGCCTGGTCGATTCCCTGTCGCGTACCGAGACCGACGCCGCGCGGCGCGCGCAGCTCGACGCGCGACTGGCGCAGGCGCGGGGTCCGGCGCGCTTTGCCGGGCAGGCGCCGGCCACACGCTGCGGCGTGGCGACATCCGCGCAGGCGCGCTGGCTCGCGGTACTCGCCGGCTGTGCGGCCGGCGCGCTGGGAACGATCGACGGTGCGGACGTCGCCGACCGGGTGGGCGCCAGCACGACGCTGTGGCTGTACCTGGCGACCCTGCTCGGCGTCGCCGCCGCGTGCCGGCCGCCGATCGGCCATCCGGCATCGGCGGCGATGATGGGCGGGGCGGGCTGCGTCGGCCTGATAATGCTGGCGCTGTGCATCGGGTCGGCCGGTGCGTCCGGCAGGGTCGGCGCGGTCGCCGGGCCTGTTGCGACGGTCCTCGGTCTGACGCACGGCGCGGACGTCGGATGGGCAGCAAGCATGTTCGCGCATGCGGCCGCGGGGGTCTGCCTGGGCGCGCTGCTGGGAGCCGCGGACAGCGCCGTGCGGCTGGCCACGCGCAAGTCGTATTTCGACATGCCGCGCGCCGGCGTGCGCGACCATTGGCTCGGGGCCTGCCTGGGTCTGTTCTGGTTCGGCCCCGTGGCGGGCGCGCTCGCGGGACCGATTGTCGAGCCGATCGTGGACTGGGTCGCCGGCGGGGTATTGCCGGGGGCCGTGGCGCACGGGCACGTGGCACGAGCGCTGGCGCCGGTGCTGTTCGCCGCCGCGGCCGCGGGCCTGCTGTCGCGCTATCGTGGCGACCGGCGCAGCGTCGACGGTCGGCATCCCTGGCAGGGCGTCATGCCGTCGCCGTCGCCGTCGCCGATGTCGCCGACATCGCCGACATCGCCGACATCGCCGACGCGGCGTCTCCGCGCCGCGCGCGGCGGCGAACGCCGTGTGGTGATCGCCGCCGCGCTGGCGATGGGCGGCTGGTGCCTGCAGGCCACGCTCCTGGCGCACTCGGACGCCGGACCGATCGCACTCGACATGGGCGCCACGGGGTTGGATGTGGCAAGCCGGGGCCTGCGGGGACACGCGCCGCTGTTGCTCTGGAGCGCGGTCGGTCTCGGCCTGCTGGCCGGCGCGCGCGAGGCCGCGTGGCAGCGGCGCGGCGCGGCGCGCGTTCTGGGAGGCGCCGCCGCCGGCATCATCGTCGCTCAGGCCGTGGCGCTGACGCGCGTGGTCCTCGCGGCGCCGCTGGCCGCGCCCGAACCGGCGTGGCATCAGGACATGGTCGTGCTGGGCCTGCGCGTGCTGGCCGCGGTTGGTGCCGGCCTGCTGGCGACCTTGCTCGGGCGCCGGCTCGCCACCCTGCGCGCGCCGCTTGCGGCCTGTCCGCCGCTCTTCTGCCTGACCCTCGGCCTGACCGGACTCGGCGCCATGGGAGGGGAGGGCGCGGCGATGCTGTGGCGGGGAGAGGCGATGGCGGCACGTGTGGCGCTGCAGCACGCCTGGACGCCGCTGCTGGCGTTCGCGACGGCGCTGGTGCTGCTGACGGTGCCGGCGCGTGCCCGGCGTGCCTCGCCAGGGCGGGCCGATCGTGCGGATTAGATCCGGCGTGACGGTGCTCGTGGCGCTGTCGCTGGGCGCGGGCGTGCTGTTGACCGGCGCCATCGCGGTATTGCACGCGCGGACGGTGCAGGCCGGGCACGAGGCGATATTGCTGTCGGTCCTGTCCGCGGGCTGGCGCGCCGCGGATCGCGCCGCATTCGCGGCGCTCGCGGTTCAGCTCGATGCGGCGCACGATGTCGCATGCGGCGCCGACGCGCGCACGCTGTCGTCGAACACGGCGCTGGATCACTGGGTGCAGCGCCATCCCGGCACACGCATCGAACTGACGGACGCCGCTGGCTGGACCCGCTACACGAGTGCGCTCGACCTCGGTGCCATGCCGCTCGCGCGCGTCGACCTGATCGAGCCGGCGCTGCGACTGGAACATGGCACCGGACGTGATACCGGACGCGACACCAAAGGTGACACCGGACGCGACACCGGACGCGACACCGGACGCGACACCGGACGCGACACCGGACGCGACACCGGACGCGACACCGGACACGCCACCGGACACGCCACCGGACACGCCACTGGGCGCTTCGCGCCGGTCGGCCATCGGCGCTACGGCTGGATCGGCGTGCGCCGCATCGATTGCGCGCCGGCGCGCTTCCAGCTGCTGTGGCTGGAGATCGATGCGCGAGCGTCGCTCGACGACCTGGGCGCGCGCCTGGGCGGCGGGCTGGAACTCGCCGGCCTGGCTGACGGCGCACTCTACGACGGCCCACGTGCATCGGCGTGGCAGGTATCCGGGTCCGGCATGCTGTCGCTGCCGCTGGTCGATACGGCGGCGCGCCCGATCGCGATGCTGGCATGGCGCCCGGGCGCGATTGCGCCAGAGGCACCCGCCGCCGCGGTGTCGCAGGCGCGCTCCGCTCGCGCCGCCGACCCGAGCGTCGACGCGACGCGGCGGTTGCGCTGGCAGATGCTCGGTTGCGGCGCCATGCTGCTGCTCGCGCTGCTGGCGGCGGTTTTTGCGCTGCGCGCGCTGTTCGCGCCGCTCGCGCGCTCGGTCGCGGTGCTCGCGCATCTGGCCCGGGGGCACCATGTCGCCGCGACCGATGCGGAGGACGGCGAGCGCCGCGACGAGGCCGGCGCGATCGCGCGCGACGTGACCTCGCTGCGGGGCGAGCTGTTGAGCCTGCAGATGCTGCGCGACGAACGGGAGCGCGGCGCGCGCCAGCTGGGCCGTCTGATCCGCGGACGATTGCGCACGCTGGCCGATGCGCTGGACGAGGCCGAACGCGACGACATCGTGGCCTGGCTCGACGAGCCGGCCCGGCAGGAGGCGACCGCCGGCACGCTGGCGGATCTCGCGGTCGTGCTGGGACGTCTGTCGGACCTGATCGCGACGCAGCATGGCAGGCTGCGCCGCCTGCTGGCGGAACTCGCGCTGGCGCTGGAGAACGAGACCCGTTTCGCGGCGCTGCGCCAGCAACTGGAAATCGCCCGGCAGATGCAGCTGTCGATCCTGCCGCGCACCGCGCCCGACGTCCCGGGAATCGAACTCGCCGCCCTGATCATTCCGGCGCAGGAGGTCGGCGGCGACTTCTACGACTATTTCATGATCGACGACACGCATCTGGGCGTGGTCGTCGCGGACGTCTCGGGCAAGGGCGTGCCCGCCGCCTTCTTCATGGCGATCTCCCGTTCGCTGCTGAAGAACACCGCGCGGCTCCTGCGCGAGCCCGCGGCGGCGATCGCGCGGCTGAACGAGTTGCTATGCGAGGACAACGCGCAACTGATGTTCGTCACCCTGTTCTTCGGCGTGCTGGATGTGCGCACGGGCGTGCTGGTGTATGTCAACGCCGGTCACAATCCGCCGCTGCACGTGAGCGCCGGCGCGGCGCCCCGCAGCCTGCGCGCCGGGCGCAACATGGCGCTCGGCGTCGTCGACGCGCAGACGTTCGATGCCGACGTCCTGTGCCTGGCGCACGGCGACGTCCTGTTCCTGTACACCGACGGCGTGACCGAGGCGCAGACCCGCGACGCGGCCCTGTTCGGCGAAACCGCATTGCGCGACGCGGTGGGCGCGGCGTCGACGCCCGGCGCGCCGATGCGCGAGGTGAACGAGGCGGTCGTCGCCGCGATCCGCGACTTCGAGCACGGCACGCCGCAGGCGGACGACATCACCTGTCTCGCACTGCGCTATACCTCCCATTCCAGCACGAGACGATGATGCCCGTCCACATTGCCCGCCCAGACCCGACGAAATCCGGCCATCTGCAGGTTGCGCCGACTGGCCGCGTTGTGCGGGGCGACGACCACGCGGAAGCGGCGCGCCCCGTGCCGGACGCCCCACCGCAGGCGCGCCTCGATCAGGCGGCGTTGCAGCCCGCGACCGCGCCAGTCCGGAGCGACCATGCAGCTCGACAGTTCGGCGATCGCGGCGCGTTCCGGCGCGTTCCGGCGCGATGGGTGCGATGGGTGCGATGCGGCCATGCCCGTGTGCCCGGTCGCGTCCGCGTCCGCGCCGGGCAGGTACAGCATGCCGTAGGCGACCAGCGTGTCGCCGTCGAAGATGCCGAACGTGATGCCGGTCGGGCCGCAGTGGCGCGCGATGAAGCCGGCCTCGTCGGCCTCGGCGGCGTAGAGGTCCGGGCGCGCCAGTGTCGCCAGGACGTTCGCGCGCAGGGCCACGATCGCGGCGGCATGCCGCGGCGTCAGGCGCCGCATGCGCAAGGGCGGCCGGCGCCCGGCCGCCGCAGGGTCCGGCACCGGTGCCAGGCAGGGTGTCCGTGACGGGCCGGCGCCCGGGCGCGGCGGCATGGTGGGCATATGGCGTTCGGTTGTTGTCATGTCTGCTGGTGCTCGTCGGGGGATTGTGTCTGCTGCTGCAGTGGCCCACGGTGAGTGACGCGGGGTGGCCGGGCGTTCACGCTCCCGCCGACGGCGTCCCCCGTGCAGAGGGATTCCTCGTGCCGCGTCCGCCCGCGGCCGCCGCGCGCGAATGGACGATCGCGATGGTGTTGCCGCGTCCCGAGCAGAACGACGAGATCGCCTTTCGTCGCTACCTGGCGCGTCACCACGTCGGCGCGCGGTATGCACGGATCGCGTTTTCGGGAGAGGCGCGGGACCGTGCCGAGCTGGTGCGGCAGGTGCGGGCGCTGCGGCCCGATCTGATCTATGCGTGGGGCACGCCCACGACGCTCGCGCTCGCCGGGCGGCGCGACGCGCCGGCGGCCGACCCGGGCATCCGCGACATCCCGATCGTCTTCGCCGAGGTGAGCGATCCGGTGGGGGCGGGCATCGTGGCGTCGCTCGACGTACCCGGGCGCAACGTCACGGGCGTGCCGCATATCGCGCCGCTGGAGACCCAGCTGGACGTCCTGTCGTCGTACCGGAATTTTCGCCGGATCGGCTTCATCGACAATCCGCTGGAATTGAATTCCACGCTGCTGCTCGCGCGGCTGCGCGCGCTGGCGCGCGCGCGCGGCATCGATATCGTCGCGCGCGAGGTCGGCGTGCGGGCCGACGGCACCGCCGACGTCGCGACCATTCCCGCACGGGTGCGGGAACTTGCCATGGCGGGGGTGGACGTGCTGTATGTCGGCGCGAGCACCCTGCTGGCGTTCAGCCAGCGCGATCGCGTGACCGACGCCGCCCTGGCCGCCGGCCTGCCCACGTTCTGCACGACCGAGAGCATCCTGCGTCAGTCGCGCTGCCTGTTCGGCATTTTCTCGGACGGCGGCATGGTCGGGGAATTCGCCGCCTTCAAGGCCGAACGGATCCTCGTCCAGGGCCACGCGCCCGCCACCATCGCGGCCCGGCCGCTGCGCCGTTTCTCCACCGTCGTGAACCTCGCGGTGGCGCGCCGGCTGGACCTCTATCCGCCGCTGGCGTTGCTGCAGGCCGCCGAGGTCGTCGGCGCGGGGGCGTCGGCACCGGCCGGGCCGGACGCGAGCGCGTCGGGGTCCGCCTCGAGACGCAGGCTGCTCGCCGACAGCGTCGCCATGTCGACGGGTTCGAGCGCGCCGCCCAGATAGCGCGCGAGGAACGCTTCGGCCAGCGCGTAGAACGACAGCCGGTTCTCCGGGCGCGCGAAACCATGACCTTCGTCCGGGTACAGCGCGTAGGTCACCGGTACGCCGGCCTGCTGCATCGCGGCGACCATCTGGTCGGCCTCGGCCTGCTTCACGCGCGGGTCGTTCGCGCCCTGCGCGATCAGCAGCGGCCGCTGGATGCGTTCGGCGAGAAACAGCGGCGAGCGCTCGCGCAGCAGCGCCTGGCCGGCTTCGGTGCGTGGATCGCCCACCGCCTGGTACAGGATGGTCTTCTGCGATTCCCAGTACTCCGGCACGCTGTCGAGCAGCGTCCGCAGGTTCGACGGACCGACGATGTCGATGCCGCAGGCGTAGCGCTCGGGATTGCGGGTGAGGGCGGCGAGCGTCGCATAGCCGCCGTAGCTGCCGCCCATGATCGCGATGCGCGCCGGGTCGGCGATGCCCTGCGCGATCGCCCAGTCGACGGCGTCCAGCAGGTCGTCGTCCATCTTGCGGCCCCATTCGCCGTCGCCGGCGTTCACGAAGGCCTTGCCGAAACCGGTCGAACCGCGGAAATTCAGCGACATCACCGCATAGCCGCGGTCGGCCAGCCATTGGTGCTGCGGGTCGTAACCGAAGTGGTCGCGGTCCCACGGGCCGCCATGCACGAGCAGCACGAGCGGGACGGTGGCGGTAGCGGTGGCGGTAGCGCTGGCAGCGTTCGCTGCGTTCGCTGCGGGCGCCGCGTCGGCGTCGGCCGTCGCGCCGGCTTCGGCCGCCTTGGCGCGCTTGCCGGGCTTGGCGGCTTTGCCGGCTTTGGTGGCATCGGCGGCTTTATCCCCCGTCGCGGTTTTATTCCCCGTCGCGGCGTCGGACGCCGGGCCCGCCGCAGCGGTGGTCGCAGCCGTCGGCAACGTCAGATACGCGACCAGCGTCAGTCCGTCGCGCGTCGGCAGTGCGAGCGGCCGCATCGGAGCGCTCGCATGGGCCGCGAGTTCCGGCCGCGCGTCGAAGAGCTTGACGAGCGTGCGCGCCGCGCGGTCGTAGCGGTAGGTCGCCCCCGGGTGGCGATCCGTGATGGACGAGACGATCCACACCGTGTCGTCCTCGGTGCGGCTCCGCAGTCCCCAGTCGCCGATGTCCTGGCCGGCGAGGAAGTCCAGGTCCGCCTGCAGCGCCGGGTCCAGCGCGTGGTATTCGAGGCGTTGATAGTCGACCGAGCATGCCACCGGCACGTCGCTGACCGGGTCGGTCAGAAAGCCGCCGACATCGGCGCGCGGGTCGGCGAACAGCACCGTGGTCGCGCCGCTGGCGATGTCGACCTGGGTCAGCGCCGCGGTGTCGCGGCCGCGGCTGTCGTGCAGGTACAGCAGCGTGCCGTCGCGGTTCAGGCCGGCGCCGTGGGAGGTCTTCGCGTCGACGGCGTCGAAACTCAGCCAGGGCGCCCATTGCCGCGCCGGGCCGTCGCCGGCCTCGGGTTTGAGGATCGAGAGGCTGCCGTCGGGCTCGATCTGGCTGGCGAGCCGGACGTTGAACGACTCGTCGAAATCGAAGCCCGCCAGGCCCGGGTTCTCGACCACCAGCGTCGTCGCGCCGGTGTCCAGGCGAATCCGGTAGACGTCCGGGAAACGCTTGTCGCGGCGGTTCATCGACACCAGCACCTCGTCGCGTATGTCCCGGCTCAGACCCGCGACATAGGCCATGACGCCGGAGTAGGGCGTCAGGTCCTTGACGTCCATGTCGACGGTGTCGAGCGCGTGCACATGCCAGTTCTCGTCGCCGTCGCGGTCGCGCAGGTAGAGCAGGTGACGGCCGTCGTAGGCCCACGCGTATTGACGGATGCCGCGGCCGGTATCGCGCGTCAGCGCGCGGGCCTCGTCGGGCCGGTCGGCGGGCGCGCGCCAGATATTGAGCACGCCGTCGAGCGGCGCGAGCCAGGTGAGCCAGTGCCCGTCCGGGCTGATCGCGGCCGAAGCGCGGCGCGGATTTCCAAAAAGTGATGCTCTCGGGACCATGTGTTCGACTCCAGTGAATCGCAGGAGTGTACCGTGCACCGCGCCGGCGGGCGCGGAGAGGGGCGCCGGTAGGGATATCGCGCGAGGCGCGCCCGCCCGGCCGCCCCGCAACGGGGCAGGCGCACAAAGGCAGTGCGCGAACGCGCGCGGGCACCCGGCCGGCGCGCACCACGCTGTTTCACAACACTCCCCACCGGAACCGAAAATTTTACCCAATGCATTGAATAAAAAGGGATTTATTTCATTGGCACGCAAGCTGCTAACTTGTCTTCAATCTTGTATGCAAGATTTTCGAAGCTCACTCGCACGCTTGCTGGAGAAACAGGGAATGACCACTCGTCTGCCGGACGCCCCCCTCGCGCCGCCTACCGCCGCCCTATCGGCCCGAACCCGCTGGATCCAGCTGCTGCTCGGCCTGATCTGCATGGCGGCGATCTCGAGCCCGCAATACGTCTGGACGCTGATGACCAAACCGCTGGCCGCGAAGCTCGGCCTGCCGTTGCCCGCGCTGCAGGTGACGTTCTCGCTGCTGATCATCCTGCAGACGTTTTTCTCGCCGTTCCAGGGGGCGTTGATCGAGCGTTTCGGACCGCGCGTGCTGATCTCGATCGGCACCGTGATGGCGGGTATGAGCTGGGTGCTGGCGTCGTACGCGAGCAGTGCGACGCTGCTGTATCTGACCTACGGCGGAATCGGCGGACTGGGCACCGGCATCGTGTATGTCGGCGTGGTCGGCCTGATGGTCCGCTGGTTTCCGGACAAGCGCGGTTTCGCCGCTGGGCTGGTCGCCGCGGGCTACGGGATGGGCGCGATCCTGACCACGTTCCCGATCGCCGCATCGCTCGAAGCGCGCGGCCTGGACCGCACGCTCTGGCTGTTCGGCATCATTTTCGCGGTGATCGGCCTGGCCGCCGCGCAGGGTCTGCGCACGCCGCCGGCGCATGTGCAGAGCGTGCGCGCGGATGGCGGAAGCATGACGTTCGACGCCTCCGGCGCGCGCCAGTACCGCCCCGGCGAGATGCTGAAGACGCCGCTGTTCTGGCTGATGTTCATCATGATGACGATGATGTCCACCTCGGGCCTGATGGTGACCTCGCAGATGGCCACCTTCGCGCGCGACTTCGGCGTCGCGAACGTCGTCGTCTTCGGCCTGGCGGCGCTGCCGCTCGCGCTGACGATCGACCGCCTCACCAATGGCCTCACGCGCCCGTTCTTCGGCCTGGTGTCGGACCGTTTCGGCCGCGAGACGACGATGTTCTTCGCGTTCGCGCTCGAGGGCGTCGCGATGGCGCTGTGGCTGGCCACGCGGGACAACGCGGTATTGTTCGTGCTGCTGTCCGGTGTGGTATTTTTCGGCTGGGGCGAGATCTTCTCGCTGTTTCCGTCGACGCTGACCGACACCTTCGGCACCCGCTACGCCACCGCGAACTACGGCTGGCTGTATATCTCGCAGGGGATCGGCTCGATCTTCGGCGGGCCGCTGGCGGCGCTGATGCACCAGCATACGGGCAGCTGGAACCCCGTCTTCGGCACGGCGATCACGCTCGACATCTGCACCGCGCTGCTGGCCATCCTGGTGCTGCGGCCGCGTCGCAAGCGGTTCCTGAGCGACTCGCGTCAGACGGGCTAGAGGGACCGGATGCGGGCGAACGATGAAGGTAAGTGACGAGGGTGCATGACAAGGGTGAAATGCTTGCGGATGACATGCTTTCGGTAGGCCAGCGCGTCTCCTCCCGCGCCGAGACCGCCTACGCGCGGCTGCGCGACGACATCTTCGCGTTCCGGATGCTGCCGGGCGACCGCTTCACCGAAAGCGACGTCGCCGCGTGCCTCGGCATCTCGCGCACGCCGGTGCGCGAGGCGCTGTTGCGGCTGCAGGGCGAGGGGCTGGTGCGGGTGCAGTTCCGCAGCGGCTGGGAGGTGGTGCCGCTCGATTTCGGCCGGTTCGAGGATCTGTACGAGATGCGCAAGCTGATCGAGCGGCATGCGATCCGCACCTTGTGCGAGGACGCGCGCGCGGACCGGAACGTGCTCGCGCAGCTCTGCGCGCAGTGGTGCGGGCCCGCCGACGACGCGCCGCTCGACAGCGTCGCGGCCGCCGCGCGCGACGAGGCGTTTCATATCGCGCTGGTGCGCGCGGCCGGCAACGCGGCGATCCTCGACACCTTCGCACACCTGACCGACACGATCCGCGTGATCCGCCGTCTCGATTTCGAATACGAAAGCCGGGTGCGGACGATCCGCGGCGAACACGCGGCGCTGCTCGACGCGATCGTCCGGCATGACACGGACGCGGCGCTGGCCCTGATCGGCGCGCATATCGACGCCGCGCACGCCGAGGTCAGCAAGATCACCGTGCAGCGCATCCAGCAGGCGCGCGCCGACGCGCTGCGCGATCGGCCGGACGCGATCCGCATGCGGCGCGCGTTTTGAGCGGGGGCGTTGACTGTGTTTAGGAATGGATTCCAGGACATCAGCCTGTGCCTGCATCGGTAGTCTTTACGCTGCTGTTGAAACTTGCTACTATTGAAGGCGAGTCAGGAGTGCCGTGAAGTTCGCGACGCGTTGGGCGATTGTTCCACCTGGCTTACCAAATACGACGGGCTGCTTCGGCAGCCCGTTTTCATTTGCGGAGGAGTGGTATGTATTTGATGCATCTCGACGAGTCCGGATCGCCGGGCGACCTCAATACTCCGTTCTTCGTGCTGGCAGGTTTTTCCGTCTTTGAACGACAGACCCACTGGCTCGAGTGCTCCCTCGACGCCATAGAAGCTGCGCAATTTTGCTGAGGTGCCAATGTTCGTGGACTCGAAGTCGACACGACTCATTCAGCTTGCAGACTGCATTGCGTACTGGATCTTTCGCCGTTATGCTCGACTGGACCAATGGGCATGGCCGCAGATTGAGCCCTTCATGGCTGCTCTTGGTAACAGCCGTACCGGCTTACCTCAAGTGTTGGACCCATCGACACCAGATCGTCTGGCTTCCGCGCCGCCACCCCGGTTCCCCTTTCCGCCAGCTGCACCGCTGGACGCAAGCGCATTTGCTTCAATGGCGGTCGCAGCCGCGGTACAGTCGCCTGCCCGAATCGCATCAGGCGCGCTTGTAATCCAATAAATTGCGTGTGTATTCCTCATGCCATAAGCAGGTTCAAATGCACTTGTGTTTATTACATTGAACTTTGACCGAGACCAGTATTACATTTGGCCGCTTTGATCAAAGCCCTCTGCTGATTCATTCCCCCAGCGATTCATGATGTGCCACCGCGCCCGCGCGCCAGTAGCTCGACGCGCGAACGTGGTTTTTGTCGAAGCCGCGCACGTCGACGAGATGCGCGCGGATCGCCTTCGCCGTGGCCGACTCGGCCGCCACCCACGCATGGCCGGTTCCCTCCGGAAAAGTGGCCTGCCGCACCGCCGCCAGCAAGCCATCGGTCGCGCCGGCAGCGGCCGACGCGCGAAACACCGGATGCAGCCGCACGTTGGGCCGCGCGGGCCAGTCCGGCAGGCAGTCCGGTGAGTCGACTTCGATGAGCACCAGCGCGCTTGCCGTGGCCGGCAACTCCTCGATGCGACGGCCGATCGCCGGCAACGCGGTGGCGTCGCCCGCCAGCAGATACCAGTCGTACCGGTCCGAGAGCACGAAGGAGCCGCGCGGCCCGGCGATGCCCAGCACATCGCCCGGCGCCGCCTGCTGCGCCCAACGGCTGCCGGGGCCGTCGTCATGCTCGTGCACGACGAATTCGATGTCGAGCTCCTGCCGCACCGGGTCGTAGCGGCGGGGCGTGTAGTCGCGGGCGATGGGGCGCTGGCTCGCATCCTCGACGCGCCGGGTGGGGTCCGCCGGGTCGGGCATGCACGGCACGCGTTCGCCGGGGCGCGGCAGGAACACCTTCACATGGTCGTCGAACGCCGCCGAGACGAAACCGCGCAGCGCGTCGCCGCCCAGCGTGACGCGGACCAGGCCGCGCGCCACCTGCTCGGCGCGCACCACGTGAAGCGTGCGCAGCACCAGTTCGTGGCGCACGCGCCGGCTTGTGTAATCGAGATCAGTCATGGGCGGCTCCGGTGGCGTTGGTGGCGGTGGGGGATGCGTCGGCGGCAGGCGCGGGCGCCGGCACGGCGTGCGGCCGCGCATCGCCAGGTCCGGCAGGTGAAGCAGGGAATGTCGGGGAAGCAGGGGAAGCCGGGTAGCCCGGTCGTCCCGCGACGATCGCGAGCGCGGCGCTTTCGATCGCATGCGCGATACGATCGCTCTCGCCATCCTCGCAGTTCGCGCCGGACGCCAGCAACGCCTGTTTCAGCGTCTCCATCGCCTGCTTCACGCGCGCCGGCAGCGTCTCGCGCGCGCGCATCCGGGCGACCATGTCCATGCGGGCGAAAGCGCCGCGGATGAGCCCGGCGTTGTCGGCGGCGTGGCGCCGGCCCGCATCGGTGATCCGGTATTGCCGCTTGCCCGAATCCGACGCCGGCGCGGAGATCGCCAGATCCTGATCCTCCAGCATCGTCAGCGTCGGATAGATCACGCCGGCGCTGGGGGCGTACGCGCCCCGGCAACGCTCCTCGATCGACCGGATGATGTCGTAGCCATGACGCGGCGCCTCGTCGAGCAGCGCCAGGATCACGAACGGCAATTCGCCCCGTCCCAGCACGCGCAAACGCTCGCCGCGTTCCGGACGTTCCGACTGTTCTGAACGTTCGTCATGCTCGCCACGGCTGCCGGATCGGCCGCGCCGGCCGCGTTCGGCGGGTTCACCTTGCTCGCCCGGGCCGGCGCGCTCGCCATGCGGGACGGGTCCGCCACGTTCGCCGTCCGCGCCGCGAGGTCCATGATGATGACCGCCGCCGCGTCGTTCGCGGCGCGGTTCCGCAGGCCGATCGCCGCGTGGCGCGGCGTCGGGATTCTGGCCGGGTCCGCGCGGGCCGGCATCG
>JBPBQT010000360.1:0-21837 GCA_050955065.1 Janthinobacterium lividum
GCCGAGAAAGAACAGCCAGTACTCGGGGAAGTAGTTCGTAAAGAGGCTTTTCGCGCCGTTCACCGCGAGCGCGCCGACGATCGGTCCGATCAGCGTGCCGCGGCCGCCCACGGCCACCCAGATCGCCATTTCGATCGAGTTGCCGGGCGACATCTCGCTGGGGTTGATGATGCCGACCTGCGGCACGTACAGCGCGCCGGCGATGCCGCACAGCACCGCCGACACGGTCCAGACGAAGAGCTTGTACGCGAGCGGGCTGTAGCCGAGGAACATCAGGCGCGACTCGCCGTCGCGGATCGCGGTGACGACGCGCCCCAGGCGCGAGGTGACGATCATGCGCAGCAGCAGGAAGGCGAGCACCAGCACCGCGAACGTCAGCACGAAGAGCGTGACGCGCGTCTGGTCGCTGGCGATCGGGAAACCCGCGATCCGCTTGAAGTCGGTGAAGCCGTTGTTGCCGCCGAAACCGGTCTCGTTGCGGAAGAACAGCAGCATCGCCGCGTACGTCAGCGCCTGCGTGATGATCGACAGGTACACGCCCTTGACCCGCGAGCGGAACGTGAAGAAGCCGAACACCCAGGCGATCACCGCCGGCGCCACGATCATCATCGCCAGCGCGAACACCAGATGCCGGGTGCCGGTCCAGTACCAGGGCAGCGTGTGCCAGTCGAGAAACACCATGAAGTCGGGCAGGTCGCTGCCGTACTTGCCCTCGTGCCCGATCTGGCGCATCAGGTACATGCCGATCGCGTAGCCGCCCAGCGCGAAGAACAGTCCGTGGCCGAGGCTGAGGATGCCGCAGTAGCCCCAGACCAGATCCAGCGCGAGCGCGTCGATCGCATAGCACATCAGCTTGCCGGCCAGGGTGATGGCGTAGGTCGACAGATGCCAGGCGCTGTCGGCGGGCAGCGCCAGCGCGCTCAGCGGCACCAGCACGCCGATGACGACGATCAGCGCGAGCAGACCGAGCCACGCGCGCGGGGACAGCAGCGCCGGACGGGCGGGCAGGCCGAGCCGGAACCGCGCGGGCGCGGTCGAATCCGGACCCGGACCCGGACTCTGGGGAAGAGAGGACAGTGACATTCAATGCTCCGCGCTGCGGCCCTTCAGGGCGAACAGCCCCTGGGGACGTTTCTGGATGAACAGGACGACGAGCAGCAGCACGACGATCTTCGCGAGCACCGCGCCCCAGAAGGGTTCGATCGCCTTGCTGATGACGCCCAGGCCGAACGCGCCGATCACGGTGCCGGCGAGCTGGCCGACGCCGCCCAGCACCACCGACATGAACGAATCGATGATGTAGCTCTGCCCGAGGTCCGGGCCGACGTTGCCGATCTGCGCGAGCGCGCAGCCGCCCAGCCCGGCGATGCCGGCGCCGAAGGCGAACGCGTAGCTGTCGACGCGCCCGGTGCGCACGCCCACGCAGGCCGCCATCCGGCGGTTCTGCGTGACCGCGCGGATGAAGAGGCCCAGGCGCGTGCGGTTCAGCACGGCCCACGCCAGCACGATCACCGCGACCGAGAAGGCGAGGATCGTCAACCGGTTGTACGGCAGCGTCAGCCCCGGCAGGACGGCGATGCCGCCGCTCATCCACGACGGGTTCTCGACCTGCACGTTCTGCGCGCCGAACAGCATGCGCGTGGCCTGGATCAGCAGCAGGCTCACGCCGAAGGTGGTCAGCAGCGTTTCGAGCGGGCGGCCGTAGAGGTGCCGGATGATCAGGCGTTCGATGACGATGCCCACCAGCGCGGCGGCCAGGAACGCGGCGGGAATGGCCGCCAGCGGATACCAGTCGAACGCGCCCGGCAGATGCTGGCGGAACAGGTTCTGCACGAGCCAGGTCGCGTAGGCGCCGATCATCAGGAATTCGCCGTGCGCCATGTTGATGACGCCGATCAGCCCGTAGGTGATCGCTAGCCCGAGCGCGGCGAGCAGCAGCACGCTGCCCAGGCTCAGCCCGGCGAAGATCGTGCCGAGGATCTCGTTGCGGCGTTGCATTCCGGCCAGGGCGTCGATGCCGTGCGCGGCGGCGGCGCGCACGCGCGCATCGGTCTCGACGTAGGTCCCGTTGGCCTGGCGCAGCGTCAGCGGCCGCAGCAGTTCGAGACTGCTGATGCGCCCGGTGGCGGCGATCAGCCCGACCGCCTTGAGCCGGCGCACGGGGTCCGCGTCGTGCAGCGCGGTCATCGCCCACAGGGTTTCCAGGCGGGCGTGCAGCGCGGGGTCCTTCTCGCGGGCCAGCGCCGCGTCGATCTGGCCGGCGGCGGCCGGGTCGGGGTTGCGCAGCATCGCGTCGATCGCGGCGCCGCGCACGGTCGTGTCGGGCGAGGCGATGCCGTTCGCCGACGCGGCCGCGGCCACCCGCCGGCGCAGCACGTTCGACAGCGCCAGCGGCTGGGCTTGCGCGGAAATGTCGGCGGCGACGGGCTGGTCGCTCAACGCGTCGCGGTAGGTGTCGCCATGGGCGACGAGGACGGCGCCGGCGTCCGTGCCGGTGCCGGCGACCGAGACGGTATCGTCGGCCAGCGCCTGCAGCACCCGCGCGGCTACCGCGTCGCCGGTGGCGGCCTGCGCGGCGATGGTCTGGATGGCCTGCGCTTTTGCATCGAAATCGTCGCTGGCGAGCGGGGCGATGTCGGCGCGGGTCAACGCCTGCGCGGGGCGCGCGCCGCCGAACAGCAGGGCGGCGCTCAGCAACAGGACGGATAAAAGGAGCGGCGGCTTCATATGCGGTTCTCTGCGATGTTCAGGGGCAAGCATGCACTGTGACGCCGCATGGGCGGGCGCCACGGCAGGACGCTCACGGTGCCGCGCGTCAGGCACGGCGTCGTTGCGCGTAGAGCGGGACTGCGCGAGCTGCATCACGCGACAGGACGCACCCCGCGCAACGACGCCACCTGCGTCAGCCGAAACGACGCAGCAGATCGGCGACCGGCGTGGCCTGGGCGACGACATCCGGCTTGTGCTCGTTGCCCGGGATGAACGGGCTCCACGGCTGCGCGCGGATCGTCGTCTTGGTACGCCAGACGACGTTGAACTGTCCGTCCGCGCGCACCTCGCCGATCATCACCGGCTTGCGCAAATGGTGATTGCCGTCCATTTCGAGCGTGAAGCCCGACGGCGCGGCGAACGTCTGGCCGATCATCGCCGGACGCACCTTGTCGACCGACGTGCTGTGCGCCTTCTCCACCGCCTGCTTCCACATGTGGATGCCGACATAGGTCGCTTCCATCGGGTCGTTCGTCACGCGCTTCGTGCCGCCGGGCAGGTTGTTCTTCTGCACCCAGGCCGCCCACTGCTTCTTGAACTTGTCGTTGGTCGGGTTCTTCAGCGACATGAAGTAGTTCCAGGCGGCGAGATTGCCCACCAGCGGACGCGTGTCGATGCCGCGCAGTTCCTCCTCGCCCACCGAGAAGGCCACCACCGGCACGTCGGTCGCCTTCAGGCCCTGGTTGCCCAGTTCCTTGTAGAAGGGCACGTTCGAATCGCCGTTCACGGTCGAGATCACGCAGGTCTTGCCGCCCTGCGCGAAGGTCTTGATGTTCGCGACGATGGTCTGGTAATCGCTGTGACCGAACGGCGTGTAGACCTCCTGGATGTCGCTGTCCTGCACGCCCTTCGAATGCAGGAAGGAACGCAGGATCTTGTTCGTCGTGCGCGGATAGACGTAATCGGTGCCCAGCAGGAAGAAACGCTTCGCGCCGCCGCCTTCCGCGCTCATCAGGTATTCGGTCGCCGGCAACGCCTGCTGGTTCGGCGCCGCGCCCGTGTAGAACACGTTGCGCGACATTTCCTCGCCTTCGTACTGCACCGGGTAGAACAGCAGGCCGTTCAGTTCCTCATAGACCGGCAGCACCGATTTGCGCGACACCGAGGTCCAGCAGCCGAACGTCACCGCGCACTTGTCCTGCGAGATCAGCTGGCGCGCCTTCTCGGCGAACAGCGGCCAGTTCGACGCCGGGTCGACGACCACCGGCTGCAGCTGGCGCCCCAGCACGCCGCCGCTCCTGTTGATCTCGTCGATCGTCATCAGGGCGACGTCCTTGAGCGACGTCTCGGAAATCGCCATCGTGCCGGACAGCGAGTGCAGGATGCCGACCTTGATCGGTCCCGTGTCCGCGCCCTGCGCGAGCGCCGCCGGAATCCTGCCGGCCACGCTGGCGGCTCCCGCCGCGGTTGCCATCTTCAAAAAAGCGCGCTTGTCCATAGCTATCCTTATTGTCGTTTCATGTGGTTGATCGTTTCGGATGGAAACGAAGGTCATGCCGCCTCCCGCGGGCCACTGCCGCCAGCCCCTCCTGCCTTGCTGCCTGATACATGTCGCTTGCCCGCCGCTTGCCGGCGGTTTTCGCCGTTTCAATCGTTTTCACCGTCGCTTCCCGTGCCGGCATACCGGTGCCGGGCCATCTGCAAGGTGTAGAGCGTGATGCGCTTCACCTCGGCCTGACTTTCGGCGATATGCCCGCAGATCAGCGCCTGCGCGGTACCGGCGTCGTCGCGCGCCAGCGCATCGAGGATCGCCGCGTGCTCGCGGTAGGTCGCGTCGATGCGCAACGGCTTGGTGAAATCCAGCCGCCGGATGATGCGGATGCGCTCCGTGACTTCCTGATGGATGCGTATCATTTCGTGGTTGCCGACCGCGGCGATCAGACTGGCGTGAAACGCCTCGTCGAGCGCGGCGACCCGGTGCGTCTGATCCTCTTGCGCGCTTTCCTCGTCCGTCGCGGGGGGCGGCGGTGCCGACCAGATCGCGCGCACCGCGTCGAGCCGCGGACTCAGGCCGTCGGCGACGATCCTGCGGATCGCCGAGGTTTCCATCATCACGCGCACTTCGTACAGGTCCTCGAAGAATTTGAAGTCGAATTCGCGCACCTGCCAGCCGCTGCGAAAATTCACGTCGACATAGCCTTCGCGCTGCAGCCAGAACAGCGCCTGACGCACCGGCGTGCGGCTGACGCGCATCCGCGCGGCGACGTCGCCTTCGCTGAAACGGTCGCCGGGCAGCAGCCGGAAGTCGAAGATGTCGGCTTTCAGCTGCGTATAGATCTGCGCCGCGAGATTGTTCGCGCTGCGCGACGCGCGCGCCGGCTGCTGGATGCCGAGTTTCGTGATGTCGCTCATGCGCGCGCCGGGTCCGGGTCCGCGTCCGGGTCTGCGGACCCCGCCGGCGCACGCAGGGTCACCAGCGCCTCGCCGACGTTGACGGTCGTGCCTTGCCGGCAATGCACCGCGTCCACCACGCCGCCGCGCGGCGCGACGATCGGAAACTCCATCTTCATGGCCTCGACGATCAGCAGCGTGTCGCCGCTGTTGACCTGTGCGCCGGGCTCGACCAGCAGCTTCCAGACATTGCCGGCGATGTCGGAGGCGACGGCGTCGCCAGCGGCGCTGTCCGCGTCGCCGCCTCCCGGCGTGCCGCGCCCGGCATCGTTTTCCGCGGCGCCGCCGTTCGCCGCGACGGCGGCGTCGGCATCCGCCTGCGCGGCCCAGCGTGCGATCTCGATGGCGTACGCGGCCGCCTGCTTCGCGCGGAAGTCCTCCATGTCCGGCGCGATGCGGGCGAGGAAGGCGTTGTACTCACCCAGATCGAAGATCTCCTCCTCGATGCGCACCGTCTCGCGTCCCGCGCGGAAATCGTCGCGCAGGCGGTCGAGTTCCGCCTCGGTGACCGGATAGAAGCGCACCTGGTCGAAGAAACGCAGCAGCCAGGGCTTGCCGTCGACGAAGGCCGCGTTCTTCAGGAACGTGTTCCAGATCGGCACCGTGCGGCCGACCAGCTGATAGCCGCCCGGCGAATCCATCCCGTAGATGCACATGTAGACGCCCCCGATGCCCACCGTGCCTTCCGCGGTGTACGTGCGCGCCGGGTTGTACTTGGACGTGAGCAGCCGGTGCCGGGGGTCGACCGGCACCGCGCACGGCGCGCCCAGGTAGACGTCGCCCAGACCCAGCACCATGTAGCTCGTCTCGAAGAGGGTGTCGCGCACGACGTCGTTCGAATCGAGGCCGTTGATGCGGCGGATGAATTCGGTGTTGCGCGGCAGCCAGGGCGCGGTGTCGCGCACCGATTGCCGGTAGCGCGCGACCGCGTCGAGCGTCGCCGCGTCCTCGTAGGTCATCGGCAGATGCACCACGCGGCTGGGCACGCGCATCGTCTCGATGCCGCTCAGCGCGGCGTCGGCCTGCGCCAGCGCCTCGACCAGCGCCTGTTGCGCGATGACCCGGCTGTCGTAGCGCACCTGCACCGAGCGCACGCCCGGCGACAGCTCGAGCACGCCGTCGATACGCGCGGCGCGCAAGGATTGCATCAGCGCATGGATGCGAAAGCGCAGGTTCAGATCGAGCACGTTCTCGCCGTATTCGACCAGGATGTACTTGTCGCCCGCCTGGCGGAAGACCGCCTTCGGCCGCGCGGCCGTGGCGTCGAACCGATGCAGGATCGGCGTGCCGTACGTGCTGTGCGCACCGCGGGCATCGCTGGCATCGCGGGCGCCGCCGACGGCCGGGCCGGCAAGCGCCGTGATGGGCGTGGCCAGCACCGCGACCACCTCGACGGGCGCCGCGTTCCACTGCTCGATCCATGCATCCTGCGCGTGTTCGAGGACGAGCGCCTGCGCGAAATCGATCCGCCGGAAGCGGATGCGGTCGCCCGGGCGCACCTGGCCGACTTTCCAGAGTTCGGCCTTGGCGATCGTCGCCGCGCAGACGAAGCCGCCGAGGCTCGGGCCGTCGCGCGTCAGGATCACCGGCATGTCGCCGGTGAAGTTGATGCTGCCGATCGCGTATTCGCAGTCGTGGATGTTCGACGGGTGCAGGCCCGCCTCGCCGCCGTCGGAGCGCGCCCATTCGGGTTTCGGGCCGTTGAGCCGGATACCCAGACGGTTGGAGTTGTAATGGACCTCCCACGCGGTCGAGAAGAACCGGTCGATCGACGCGGGCGTGAAGAAATCGGGTGCGCCGTGCGGGCCGTACAGCACGCCGATGTCCCATTCGCGGGCATAGGCGGGGATCATCGCGTGCGGCAGCGCGACCGGCGTGCAGACCGCCGGGGTGGGCATGGCCACCGGCGGGGCGGCGGGCGGCGGCGCGGCGGACAGGCGCGCGGCGGAGAGGAGGGCGGCGCTCGCCGCGTCCATCGCGGCCGGCGTTTGCGCGCCGTCGTCCGCGCGCGTGGCCGCGCCGGTGCGGGAGGGATCGTCCAGCGTCGACGGCGCGATCTTCAGCAGGTCGCGCGCGCGCAGCGTGCGTCCCGCATGGCCGCCGAACCGGCCGAGCGCGAAGGTCGCGCGGCTGCCGAGATACAGCGGCAGGTCGACGCCGTGGCGCACCGCGAGATACGTGCGGCAGCCGTTGTGTGTCTTGCCCAGACGCAACGTCTGGCCCGCGTGCACCGGCAGCGGGGTCCAGAACGTGACCGGCGCGCCGTCGAGCGTCGCATCCGACGCCGCGCCGGTCAGCGCGACGACGGCGTCGCAGTGAAAGCGCACGGTCGGGCCGAGCACGGTGGCCTCGATGCCGGCGGCGTCGGCGGGATTGCCGACGATGCGGTTGCCCAGCCGGAACGCCCAGTCGTCCATCGGTCCGGACGGCGGCACGCCGATGTCCCAGTAGCCGACGCGCCCCGGATAGTCCTGTATCGTCGTGTAGGTGCCGCCGTCGAGGATTTCGATCGCGTTCGGGCGGTAGACGAAGCCGTCCAGCGCTTTCGTCGACACCTGGCCGCTGCGGAACACGTCGCCGGCCACGACCTGCCGCAGGTAATCGAGATTCGTCGCGATGCCCGACAGCCGCGTGGCCGCCAGCGCGCGCGTCATCGCCGCGATCGCCGCGTCGCGGTCCGCCGCATGCACGATCAGCTTGGCGAGCATCGGGTCGTAGTGCGGCGAGACCTCGGTGCCGGTCTCGATCCAGCCATCGACGCGCACGTCGTCGGGGAAGTGCACCTCGGTGAGCGTGCCGGGGCTGGGCGCGAACTGGTGCAGCGGATCCTCGGCGTAGATGCGCACCTCGATCGCCGCGCCGCGGGAGGCGATGCCGGCGTCTTCCAGCGCGAGACAGGCGGGTGGCGCGCCGGCGGCGGTGCGCACCATCCACTCGACCAGATCGATGCCGGTCACCGCTTCGGTGATCGCGTGCTCGACCTGCAGCCGGGCGTTGACTTCGAGGAAATAGAAGGCGTCCTGCGCGGCGTCGTAGATGAATTCGACCGTGCCGGCCGAACGATAGGACACCGCGCGGCCCAGGTCGCGCGCGGCGGCCAGCAGGCGCGTGCGCGTGGCGGCGGGAAGGCGCGGCGCGGGCGTCTCCTCGACGACCTTCTGGTTGCGGCGTTGCAGCGAGCAGTCGCGCTCGCCCAGCGCGACGACGCCGCCCTGGCCGTTGCCGAAGATCTGCACCTCGACGTGGCGGGCGTCGGCGACGAAGCGCTCGACGAACACGCCGGCGTTCGCGAAGAAGGCCTGTCCCAGGCGCTGCACCGATTCGAACGCGGCGCGCAGTTCGGCGGCGTCGTTGCAGCGCGTGAGGCCGATGCCGCCGCCGCCCGCGGTGCTCTTGAGCATGACCGGGTAGCCGATGCCGGCGGCGGCGCCGAGCGCCGCGTCCACGTCGCCGAGGAGCCCTGAGCCGGGGGTGAGCGGCACGCCCGCCGCCGCGGCGAGTTCGCGCGCCGCGTGTTTCAGGCCGAACCGGTCCATCTGTTCCGGCGTCGGGCCGATGAAGGCCAGGCCGGCGGCCTCGCAGCGGCGCGCGAACTCGGCGTTCTCCGACAGGAAGCCGTAGCCGGGGATGATCGCCTGCGCGCCGCTCTCGCGGGCCGCGTCGATGATCGCGTCGGCGCGCAGATAGCTGTCCGCGGCGGATTGCCCGCCGAGGCCGATGGCGACGTCGGCGGCGCGCACGTGCGCGCTGTTGCGGTCGGCATTGGAATACACGGCGACGCTGCGGACGCCCAGGCGCTTGAGCGTGCGGGCGATGCGGCAGGCGATTTCACCGCGGTTGGCGATCAGGACGGTATCGAACATGGCGCGGGCGTGGTCAGAGCGGTTTCGAGACGTCGGGCGCGACGGCGGGGGCAATGGGGGCCGCGGTGGTGGCGGGCGCGGTGGCGGCACGGGTGGCGCGATCGGCGATATACGCGCGCCAGCCGCCGAACGCCGTCACGTCGGTCGCTTCCGGCAGTACGCCGGGCTCGCAGATGAAGCCCTTGACCTGACGGCCGTCGGCGAGGGTCAGCGTACCGATGCCCAGCGGCGCGGGCACGCCCGCGACGAAGCCGCCGAACGCCGCGGCGGGTACGTCCCACAGTTCCACGATGATGGGCGCGGCCGGCACAGGCGCGGCCGGCACAGGCGCGGCCGGCACAGGCGCGGCCGGCACAGGCGAACCGTTCGCGGCCGGCGCGACGCGCAGCAATCCCGGCTTGGGCGGCGTCGTGTTCGCCAGTGCAAACAGTCTGTAGTGCGCATCGGTCGTCGTTTCCTCGACGAAGCGCGCCCCGCGGCTGGTGAGTTCATGATTCAGCGGCATGCCGCGCAGATGCGCGCCGACGACGGCGACGCGGATCGTGGCGTATGCATCTTTTGTCGCCGACGCGGACTCGGCATGCGCGCGCGCAAAGACTGATGCGTCCGTGGCGAGCAATGGCAGGCCGGTTGCGCCCCGGGGCAACCGGGTGGCGGCATGGAAACCGGCCGCGTAGTGCGCGAGCGCGCCCTCGCGCCAGCTGTCGCCGATCAGCGTGATGCCGAAGGGCAGGCCGTCCGGCCGCAGGCTCGCCGGCACCGAGACCGCGCTCCAGTCCAGCAGGTTCACATAGTTCGTGTAGGTGCCCAGGCGGCTGTTCAGCAGGATCGGCTCGGCCTGCATCGCCGCGATCGTATAGTGCGTCGGCGCGGTGGGAACGACGAGCGCGTCGACGCCACGCAGCAGCGCGTCGGCCTGCCGTTTCAGGTCCGCGAGGCGGTACATGCCGTCGAAGGCGTCGGCGGCGCTGAACTCGCGGGCCTTGAAGATCACGTCGCGCACCACGGGGTCGAGCGCGTCCGGATGCGACTCGACGAACGGGCGGATCGCCGCGTACCGTTCCGCCACCCAGGGGCCGTCGTAGAGCAGCGCGCTGACCTGTTCGAGGCCGGCGAAATCGAGCGGCACGAGTTGCGCGCCGCGTGCCTCGAGCGCGGCCAGCGCGGCGGCGAACGCGTCCGCGGCAAGGGTGTCGCCGAAGAATTCCGGTGCGATCGGCACGCCCAGCCGGGGGCGCTCGGGCAGACGCGCGGCCAGCACCGGGGTGGCGGCCGCGCGTGACAGACCGTCCTCGGCATCGAACTCGGCCGCGACCGCATAGACCTCGGCGGCATCCTCCATCGACGTCGCGAAGATGCTGACGCAGTCCAGCGTCCGGCACGCCGGCACGACGCCGCGTCCGCTCAGCGCGCCGCGCGTGGGCTTGAGACCGACGATGTTGTTCAGCCCGGCGGGCACGCGTCCCGAACCGGCCGTGTCGGTGCCCAGCGAGAAGGGCACCAGTCCGCGCGCCACCACGGTGGCGGAACCGGAACTCGAGCCGCCGGACACATACGCCGGATCGAACGTGTTGACCGGTACGCCGTACGGCGAGCGCGTGCCGTTCAGGCCGGTGGCGAACTGATCGAGATTGGTCTTGCCGATGACGATCGCGCCTGCGTCCGTCAGACGCTGGATGACCGTGGCGTCGCGTAGCGGATCATAGGCGAAAGCGGGGCAGCCGGCGGTGGTGGAGAAGCCGATGACGTCGATGTTGTCCTTCGCGGCGAAGGGCACGCCGTAGAGCGGCAGGGCGGATGGCGCACGCCCGGCCAACCGCCTGGCCAGGCGGTCGAGCTGCGCACCCAGGCCGGTGTCGTCGATGATCGTGATCCAGGACGGATCCTGCGCGGGCAGGCCGGCGAGCAATGCGCGCAGCAACGCCTGCGGTTGCGCGCCGTTCGCGTAGGCCGTGCGCCAGTCGTTGAGGGTCCATCCGCGCATCTCGTATTTCCTCTTGTGTACAAGTCCATATCCCAAGCTAATACAAGTTGCGTGCCAGGCATGAGCGTGCGCGGCAGTCCGATGCCGTCGATGCCAGGGCCGCGTTGCGCACCCTGTGCAGGACCGTCGACGGTGCGTACCGCCCTGTTCGGGGGCGTTGCGCCCTGTCACGGTGCGCGCGATGGCGGTTCATTGTGGAGAGCACGACGTGTTCACGTCGAGGGCGGCGAAGCAGCGAAAAGTGGCGCGCCGGGTGAACGGTATCGTGAGCGATCCTAAATCAATGCGAACCATCGCCTCCGACGCCCGCCGTCACCGGCATCGCCCAACCTTCGAATTCTATGCCGCCTGTTATTGCGCATCGCAACGTCGTCCACCCTGGCATTCCGGCCCGGGCCAGAGGAGGTCGAATGCGACGTCCCGCTGGCCGCCAGGCCCGCAGGTGCATCGTGCCCGTCTGGCTGGCCGGCATCGTGATGACGATGGGCTGGCCGGTGCCTGGCGTCGCACAGGTCGGGAACGCACCGCCAGCGGGTCCGCCGTCCGCGGCGGCGCCGCCCGTCGTGGCGCCGCCGCCCGTCGTGGCGCCGCCGCCCGCTACGCCGGTGCCCCCGTCGCCGGTGCCCCCGGCGCCGACCGTCTCACCGGGACCCGCATGGCCGCCGGGCGAGGTGTCGTTGGCGGGGAGGGAAGAAAGTCCCATCTGGACGCCGAGCGGCCCTCTGGACGTGCCGTCGAGCGCGTCGCCGATCATGCAACCGGTCGTGTCGTCACCGGCGCTGCCGCCCGTCGTGATGCCGTTGAACCCGCCCGCGCCGCCGGCCGTATTACCTCCGCAGGCCCTACAGCCTGTCGCGGTGCCGACCGTTGCGCCGATTGCGGTTCCGGCGCCCGACGCCGTGCAACCGATGCCGTCGTCACGGGTTCCTGCCACGCCGATGCCCCTGCCGCAGGTCGTATCGCCGCATCTTGCCTGGCCGCCGGGCAATATGTCGCCGGCGGCCGGCGAGGGTGGCTGCATCAGGATCTTCGGAAAAGACACGGTCGTGGTGGCAGGTGAACTGGACGTCGGCGCGGCACCCGGAGCGATCCCGGGCCGGATACGGATCGAGTCGAGCGATGTCGCGGTGCTCGCGCTTCCCGAACCCGCGGCGATCGCCGCGCAGGCCGCGACGATGACGGAGAGCGTGATCGATGCGACGACGCTGTCGCGCGCGCTGGACACGGGCGACGTGACGATCATCGCGCATGCCCGGCCTGCCGAAACGTCCGGCAATATCGCGGTGCGCGCGCCGGTCGGCTGGCGCGCCGATACGGCCTTGACCCTGCACGCCGCCGGCACGGTCGATTTCCACAACGCCGTAATGGCGATAGGCCATGCCGCGTCCGTGCACATCGTCACGCGCCCCGGTATCTATCCGCATTTCGATGGCGGCCACGTGTCGTTCTATGGGACCGAGTCAGCTTTGTCGATCAACGGCAAACCGTATCTGCTGCTGCACCACCCGGAAGATCTGCGCGACATCGGGGCCCGCGCGAGAAAGCATTTCGCGCTGGCGGGCAGCCTCGATCTGCGCGGCGTGGCGCTCCATTCCATCGGCCCGGAATTCGGCGCCCGGCTCAAGCACTTCGAGGGGTTGGGACACCGGATCACCGCCGCGCGCATCGTCGAACCCAATGGTCGGGGCGTGGGTCTCTTCAGTCGCCTGGATAACGGCGCCACGATTTCCAATTTGAACGTGCACCAGGCGGTGGTCACGGGGGCCGGCGACGTGGGCACGATCGCCGGCGAGATGCGCGGGCAAAGCCGGCTGATCCGCGTGCAGGTGAAAGATTCGGTGGCGATGTCGATCTCGCGCGCCATCAATGAGCCGCAGGCGACCGGCGGTCTGGTGGGCGTGCTTGGCGATCAGGCGCATATCGTCGCGTCGTCGGTGTCGGGCATGCGAGTGGAGGGCTATCGGGATGCCGGCGGCATCGCGGGGCGGATGGAAGGCGATGCCTATGCGCAGCAAGTGAAGGCCGACGGCATCCTGCGGGGGGGGTGGAACACGGGCGGTATGGTCGGCGCGCTCACGCAGCGCGCCCGTATCGTCGACGGACACTGGAACGGCAACATTTCGAGCGTGCTTGGCGAAAGCCGTCATGGCGCGGGGGGACTGGTGGGCCGGCAAAGCGGTGGCGTCGTCGACGGCGCGAGCGCATCGGGCCGGGTGGCCGGCATCCACTGCGTCGGCGGCGCCGTCGGCGAGATGACGGGCCATGCGACACTGCGCGGCGTGACCGTGAGCAACCGTGTCCAGGGTCAGGAGCGTGTCGGCGGCCTGGTGGGCGCGACGCGCCCGGGGAGCAATGTGATCGATAACATCATGTCGGGCGTTGTCGACGGAGAGTGGTTGGTCGGTGCGCTGGTGGGCGATCTCGCCGGCGGCGTGGTGCTGCGCTCCCGCGTGGATGCGCCGAGGCCGGGCAAGGAGGCGCCCCTCGTGGGCCGCCTGGGTGCGAATCACGCCGCGCGCGCGTCGCCGTTGCGCCCCGGGGCGGCCGTCGAGGCGGTGAGCCGGGAAGACCAGGGCGACTTCAGCGCATTGGACGATGCCCCCCCCGGACCACCGAGGCGGTCTTTGACGCAGAGCCTTCTGGCGTTGCTGACGGAGCCCCGTGCGCACGCGGTCAGCGCCTTGTATTCACCGCGCCTGGTCGGCGTCGAAGCGAGACCGGCGGCGTCCGCGCCGGAGACCGGAACGCTCTCGGGCTTGCGCGCCGGCATGCCCGACCCGACCCCGTCGCGCGAGACGGTCAGCCCGTCGATCACGCACCTGCGGTCGATTCCGGTGGCCGACCGGTCACGGTTCATGAATACGCGAATCGTGCCGCTCCCCAGCGCGGTATCCGTTGTGCCCGCGACGCCGGCGTGGTATCCCGCGCCGACTGCGAATGGGGTGCCGGCGCGCCGGGTGGCGCCGGGCGTGGTGCTGGCGTCGAACATCGCGTCGATCCCCGACATGACGCCGATGCGCAGCGCAGCGCTGGTTCCAGGCGCGGTGACCGCGAGCGCGGCGTCCGTCACGGACGTGACGATGGCGCTGAGCGCGGAGGTGTCGCCGGGGTCGAACGAGGCGATGATCGCGGATGAGATGCTGGCGCTGCTTCCGGGCGCGGTGCCGGCGTCGAGCGAGGCGCCGGTCGTCGAGAGGGTGTCGACGCTCGACGCGGTACCGATTCCGCGTGCAGTGTCGGCATCGAATGTCGCCCCGGAGGCGCACGAGGTACGGGCACGAAGTACGGTGCCGCTGCCCGACGCGGACCCGGCCTCGCGTGCGGCGCTGAATGCCGGTGTCGCGCCCACCGTGATTGCGACGCCGCTGGCCGGCGTGACATGTCGACCGGGCGCAGGCGCGGCGGCGGCCCGGGAGCGACCCGTGGCGCCCTTGCCGCTCAGGCGCTCGCCGCCCATGAAGGACGGGCGGACGCTGCCGGACATCGATGCGTGGCGCGCGACGGCGTCCGTGCGCCCGCTCTTCGCGGCACGTGTTCTGCCCCCGATTCGCCACACGGAGCAGTGGCCCGGGCCCGCGCCGCTGCATCCAGCGGCGCCGGCGGTGGCGCGACGCACGGTCGATTCACCGCGGACGGCTCAAGCGCCGGTACGTCACGGGGTCACGATATCACGGTCGGCCGAGGCGCCCGTGCGTCGCATTGTCGACACGCCGAGGCTGGGGCCGACGTCCGCGCGTCTTGCGTTCGACACACCCAGGCCCGCTGCGGCACCGATACGTGGCAGGGTCGACTCGACCAGGTCGGTCGAGACACCGATGCGTAACAGGGTTGGCACAACCTGGCCGGCCGAGTTGCCAGGGCGTCGGGTGGTGGATGCGCCGAGGTCGGCCGAGTTACCGGTACGACACGTGATCGGCGCATCACGGTCGGTGGAGTTGCCGATGCGTCGCCTGATCTACCCTCCGATCCACACGGCGCCGTCGTCACCGCCCACGGTGGTCCTGCCGCCGCTGCGTCGCAGCAGCGGGCCGCTTCCCTGACGCCGGCCGGGTATGCCGATCCCGGCGGGGTCGCGGTCAGTGGCGATAGCCTTGCTGGATCCGCTCCAGCGTGTCCTGGCCGAGATCGAAGAGGTGCATCAGGAACGGCGTGGCGTTCGGCAGCACCAGATCGATCACCAGGAAACCGGTGATCAGCGTGATCGCGAAGCCTACCTGATAGATGCCGATCTGCGGCGCGGCGCGGTTCAGGATGCCGAGCGCCAGGTTCGCGATCAGCAGCGCCGCGACCACCGGCAGCGACAGCATCATACCGGCCCAGAACACCAGCGTGCCCCAGTCCGCCAGCAGGTGCCAGTGCGTGCCGTCGACCAGCAGCCCCGGGCGGGCGGCGGCGATCGGCATGGTCTGGAACGTGGCGGCGAGCGTCGCGATCAGGCGCAGGTGGCCGTCGACCGACAGGAACACCAGCGTCGCGATGATCTGCAGAAAGCGCGCCATCGCCAGCGTCGAGCCGTCCGAGCCCGGCGCGATGAGCTGCGCGAACGACAGTCCCATCTGCAGGCCCGCGAATTCGCCGGCGCTTTCGACGGCGGCGAACACGACCCGCATCGTCAGGCCCATCGACGCGCCGATCAGCATCTGTTCGCCGAGCAGCCAGAGCCCGGCGCCGCTGCCGACGTTGACCTCGGGCAGCGGGCCGAGCGTGGGGGCGACCAGCACCGACAGCAGCGCCGCGAGACCGACCTTCACCCGTGTGGGCACGGCGCGCTCGCTCAGCACGGGCGCGGTGGTGATGAGGGCCAGGAAACGGGCGAAGGGCCAGACGAACAGGCCGAGCCAGGTTTCGAGCTGCGCGGAGGAGAGCGAGAGCATCGTGGTCGGCGTGACGTCAGCGCAGCGTCGCGACAGCGCCGGGACGGAATCGCAACGGCATCGGCATCAGCCGATCATGCCGGGAATGCCGGTGAGCATCTGGCGCATGTAGTCGAGCATCAGGTTCAACATCCACGGTCCCGCGACGATCAACGCGACGAAGACGGCGATCAGCTTGGGAATGAACGACAGCGTCGATTCGTTGATCTGGGTGGCGGCCTGGAACAGGCTCACGACCAGGCCCACCACGAGCGCGACCAGCAGCAGCGGCGCCGACAGCATCAGCGCGACCTGCATCGCCTGATGCGCGATCGTCATGACGGTTTCCGGCGTCATCGAATGGCTCCCGTCACGTCAGGAAACTTTGCGCGAGCGAGCCGATCAGCAACTGCCAGCCGTCGGCGAGCACGAACAGCATCAACTTGAACGGCAGGGAGATGGTGGCGGGCGACACCATCATCATGCCCATCGACATCAGCACGCTGGCCACCACCAGATCGATGATCAGGAAGGGGATGAAGATCGTGAAGCCGATCTGGAAACCGGTCTTGATCTCGCTGGTGGCGAAGGCGGGCAGCAGCAGGCGCAGCGGCACGTCCTCGGGGCCGTTCATCGGCGGCGCCTTGGCGATCTTCGCGAACAGCGCGAGATCGGATTCGCGCGTCTGGCGCAGCATGAAGTGCTTGAACGGCTCGACGCCGCGCTGCAGCGCGTCGTCGAAGCCGATGCGGTTTTCCGAGAAGGGCTTGTAGGCATCCTGGTAGGCCGTGTTCAGCACCGGCGACATCACGAAAAAGGTAACGAACAGGGCGAGCCCCACCAGCACCTGGTTCGGCGGCGTCGACGCGGTGCCGATCGCCTGGCGCAGCAGCGACAGCACGATGATGATCCGCGTGAAGCTGGTCATCATCAGCAGCATCGCCGGCAGGAACGACAGCATCGTCAGCGTCAGCAGCGTCTGCACCGACAGCGAATACGTCGTGCCGCCGTTCGGGCCGGCGGCGGTGTTCAGCGCGGGCAGCGCCGCGGTCTGCGCCCAGGTGTCGGGGGCGAGCAGGAGCAGCCCCGCGCCCAGCGCCACGCCGAGCGCCGCCAGCGATGCGCGGCGTGACGGGTGCGCCGGATGCGCCGGTGCGGCGCAAGCCGGAGGGGAATACGGGAGCAGCGCCATCGTCAATCCTTTCCCGGCACGTTGAATTTGGCACGCAGCTGCCGCGCGAACGCCGCCTGGAACGAGGGCGTCGTGCCTGCCGGCGCCGCCGCGTCCACCGCGCCTTGCGCGGGCAGCGTGTGCAGCGCGCGGACATTGCCCGGCGCCACGCCCAGCACCAGCCAGGTGTCCGCGATCTCCACCACGACGACGCGCTCGCGGGTGCCGAGCGAGGCGCTGCCGACCACCTTCACCACACCGCCCTGGCGCGTCGGCCTGATCCCCAGGCGGCGCGCCAGCCAGCCGCAGACGAACACCGCGCCGATCACCACGACCAGACCGAGGACGGCCTGGAAGATGCCGCCGGCGCCGAGCGCCGGGACCGCGCTGCCGATGACCGGGACGGACGCCGACGCCGCGTGCGCGAAGGGGGCCGTGCTCATCGATTCAGTTTCCGGATGCGCTCGGACGGGGTGATCACGTCGGTGAGCCGGATGCCGAATTTGTCGTTGACGACGACCACCTCGCCCTGGGCGATCAGGCAGCCGTTGACCAGCACGTCCATCGGTTCGCCGGCCAGGCCGTCGAGTTCGACGACGGAACCCTGGGCGAGCTGCAGCAGGTTCTTGATCGCGATCTTGGTGCGGCCGAGTTCCACCGTCAGCTGGACGGGGATGTCGAGGATCATCTCGATATCGTTCGGCTTGTCGCCGCCGCCGGTGTTGATCAGCGGCTGGAACACGCCGCCCGCGGGTTTCACCGGCGCGCTTTCCTGCTCGGCGAGCGCGCTGGCCCAATCGTCCATACCGTCGATGCTTTCACTCATTTCCGCTCTCTTGGCCGTCCCGGGCCGAATCGCTGGCGCGGACCATCCGCGCCACACGCAATGCATACTGACCGTTGAAAATCCCGTATGTGCATTCCATCACCGGCACGCCGTCGACCTTCGCGACCACTTCCTCCGGCATGTCGAACGGAATCACGTCGCCCACGCGCATCTCCAGCAGCTGGCGGAAGTTGCTGCGGATCTCGGCGAGGTTGACGCAGATATCGACGTCCGCCGACTGCACCTGCTGCGACAGCAGGCGCACCCAGCGCTTGTCGACCTCGAGCGCCTCGCCCTGCAACGGGCTGCTGAGCAGGTCGCGCAGCGGCTCGATCATCGAGTACGGGGTACAGATGTGCAGCTGCCCGCCGCCGGCGCCGAACTCGATCGTGAAGGTGGTGGTGACCACCACCTCGTTCGGCGTCGCGACGTTGGCGAACTGCGTGTGCAGCTCGGCGCGCACGTACTGGAATTCGACCGGATAGACCGGCTTCCACGACGCGCCGTAATGCTCCAACACCAGATTCAGGATCTTGAGGATGATGCGTTGTTCGGTGGGCGTGAAATCGCGCCCCTCCACCCGCATGTGGAACCGGCCGTCGCCGCCGAACAGGGTGTCGACGATGTGGAAGATCAACTGCGGGTCGCAGATGAACAGCGCCGTGCCGCGCAATGGTTTGATGTGCACGAGGTTCAGATTGGTCGGCACCGGCAGGTTGCGGATGAACTCGCCGTATTTCTGCACCTTGACCGGCCCGACCGAGATCTCCGCGCTGCGGCGCATGAAGTTGAACAGGCCGCCGCGCAACAGACGCGCGAAACGCTCGTTGATGATTTCGAGCGTCGGCATCCGGCCGCGGACGATGCGCTCCTGCGTCGCGAGGTCGTAGTCGCGAATACCCGCGCTGTCGACGCCGACGGGCGCGGCGTCGGTTTCGCCATTGACGCCCTTGAGCAGCGCATCGACTTCCTCTTGTGAGAGAAACTCTTCGCTCGACATGCGCTTACTGGATCACGAAGTCGGTGAACAGCACGCCGTTGACCTTCGCGTGGCTGCCGTCCTTGACGAAGGGTTGTTCGACCGTTTTCATGATCTCTTCCGATAGTTTGTTCTTGCCCGCCACCGTCGACAGATCCTCCGGGTGCTTCGACGAGAGCAGCAGCAGGATGCGGCTGCGGATCTCGGGCAGATAGCTCGTCAGGCTCTTCGTCGCGTCCTCGTCCTCCACCTTCAGCGTCAGACCGAGATGCAGGTAATGCGCATCGCCGTCGTCGGTCGCCAGGTTGACGGTGAACGCGTCCAGCGGAAAGAACACCGGCGGCAGCACCTTGGCGGTCGTGCTGCCGTGGCTCGCCGACTTGAAGAAGTAGAAAGCGGCGCCGCCGCCGCCCAGCAGCAGCACGATGATGACCACCAGCAGGATCATCAGGAGCGGACTTTTCTTGCCCTCCGCCTTCTCCGCCTTGCCCGCGCCCTTGGCCGCAACTGCACTCATTTTCAAGATCCTTTGATTACCGGGTGTTGCCTGGACGTCGCTTCGGTTGCGCCATTTCCTAAGGCTGAATCATGCCCGAGGCGCGCGGCGACGATCGGTGGAACAGACAGGACAATGGTCGCCAGTTCAGGGTTTTGCGCGCGGCATGCCCGGGGCGGCGGCCGACGCCATGGCGGCGCAGCCGAAGCATGCCCGCGGGGCGGGCCGGCGACATCGTTATCATCCGCCGCTGTGCCGGGTCGACGGCTGGCGGATAAGCCAGCGTCGGGCGTCGGACCACCATGCCCCCGATCCTCTCGATGACATCACCATGACTTCAAAATCCAACGCGGCCGCGATCGTTGCCGGCACCGTCGCCCTCGTCCTCCTGCTCGGGAACGTCGCCGCGATGGCCCAGGAGGCGGCGCAGCTCGTACCCGACACCCTCGAGTTGCCGGGGTACGACCACGACACGACGATCGAGGTGGTCGAGCCCCTGCGCGGGGCGCCCGCCACTGTGCAATCGGAGACACGCGCCGCGTCCCCGCCGACGCCCGCGACGCCCGCGGCGCCCGCGACGCCCGCGGCGCCCGCACGTATCGCGCTCAAGGCGGTGGACCTGGACGAGGGGCCGGTCCCGCCCGGGGCGCAGGCCGCCGCGACACTGCGTGCGGCGACCCGGCAGTTTCGCGCCACGCTGCTGGACGCGCCGCTGACCGAGGGCGCGATCCTCGACGCGGCGACGGCGCTCGAGGCGGCGTACGCGCGCGCGGGGTTCGTCCTGGTGCGGGTGGTGGTGCCGGAGCAGGCCCTCGACGCCGATGCCCGCCTGCGCGTCATCGTCGTCGACGCGTATCTGATGGCGCTCGACACGACCGCGGTGCCGGTGGCGGTTCGCTCGCACGTGGCGGCAATGCTGGCGCCGCTGATGGGCCGCCGGGGCGTGCGCTATGCCGAGATCGAGCGGCAGCTGCTGCTCGCGGGCGACGCGTCCGGCGTGACGCTGCATTCACGACTGGTCGCGGGCGCGCTCTCGGAGTCGAGCCTGCTCGTGATCGAGGCGCAGCACCGTCCGGTGACGGCCGGCATCGGTTTCGACACGCACGCGAGCACGACGATCGGCGGCTGGAACGCCAGCCTCGACCTCGATCTGCATTCCCTCGCGCGTCGCGGCGAGACCGTCTACCTGCGCGCACGGGGCTATCCCGGTCCGCAGCGCAACAGTATCTTCGAGACGGAACCGCGCAACCGCATGCTGGCCGCCGGGATCGCGATGCCGCTCGGCAACCATGGCCTGACGGCCGGTTTCGAGGCGGTGGCGGTGCGCGCGGCGCCACAAACCGACTTGCCCTATCGCTTCCTCAGCGAATACGACCGCTATTCGACCCGGTTGCGTTATGCGCTGCTCCGCTCGCAGGAGCGCAACATCGCGCTGGAGGCGGCTTTCGACGTGCAGCGCGACCAGAGCGATCTGCGCTACGCGGGCAGAACCGTCACGTGGTCGCGGGACCGGCTGCGGGTGCTGCGTCTGGGGAGCAACGCGTCGTGGCGGTCTGCGGCGCGGCAGAGCCAGCTCCATGGGGGCATCACCGCGTCGTTCGGCCTGAAGACATTGGGCGCGCGCTCCCGGCCGGAACCGGGCGGGGATGATGCGCCGCTGTCGCGGATGGGCGCCGACGCGAACTTCCGCAAGGTCGTGATGTCCGCGGGCTATTCGCAATGGCTGGGACCGCGCCTGGGTGTCGATTTCCAGGTCCGCGCGCAGACCGGTTTCAACCGGCCGATGCCCGCCTCCGAGGGCATGAGCCTGGGCGGGCCCGGCGCCCTGTCGACGTTCGAGCCGAGCGCGCTCGCCGGCGACACGGGCGCGCTCGTGCGGGGCGAAATGTTCTCGCGCTGGCTGCTGCCGACCCGCTTCGGCACGGCTTCGGCCAGCCCCTACGTCTTCGCCGCCCTCGGTTCGGTGTCCCTGGCGCAGCCCAGCGCCGTGCAGCGCGGCAGCGTCACCGCCCGCTCGCTGGGGATCGGGATGCGGTTCGCCGCCGCGCCGCGGCGCGGCGCGAGCGGTATGTCGCTGGCGCTTGAATACGGTCACGGGCAGCGTAACGACACCCTGCCGGCGCAACACCGGCTCGACGTCTCGGGCCGTTTGCAGTTCTGAACCGGCACCGGGGCGGACGGACGGGGGCGGGCAGGGCGCGCAGGGTGGCGTGCGGAGTGACATGCGGAGTGGCGTGCGAAGTCATCGCGGACATGCCGCAGCGGCACCTGCCGGCGCCCCGCGCGTTGCCGTAGTCTGACGCTGACCTCGCCGGGTGGCGTTACCGCGCGGTCGTTCCCCCCTCGTCTCTGGAACCTGTCATGTCCCCCAGTCCGCTGTCGCCGTTGCCGTCGTTGTCGCCCCCGGCACCGTCCCATTCGCATTGCCATCCGCGTTTCCACGGGGCGCTGGCGCAGGTTCGCGCGAACCCGCTTCCGGCGTGGCGACGTCGTGACGGTCGCGCG